>DATFMT010000205.1:0-10380 GCA_035266745.1 Geothermobacteraceae bacterium
ACTCGAGCTGCTTTTGATCCTGCGTACTCAAAGACTGTTGATCCAGCTGCGACTGCAAGTAAGACCCGGCGATATTCAAAAGGGTCATCACCGTGATGTTCAGAGTGTCAGCAGTCGGTGCGGCCTTGGCGGTCAGGGCCAGTTGTTCATTGACATAATCAGCGACCCGGGCGACTTCCTCGGGAGAGGACGAACTCCGGACCGTAAATTGCCGGCCCAGAACGGTGACTTCAAGCGCCTGTTTCACGTTTCAGCCCGTTCCAGCCTCTCGAGCTTGGCGAGAATCGCATCCAGTTCAGCCTTGAAGCGCTCCCGCTCACCTTGCAGACGCTCGGAATCCTGCCGTAGCGACCGGCACTCCGCTTGCAACTGCTGATATTGCCGAATCAAGGTGTCGATCTTCTCTTCAAGGCGCTGGATCTGTTCCACTTTACCCCTCCAGACATGCTAAAAGTCTATTGATATGACCAGCTAAAGTCAAGATTATTCAGTGGTTTCAAAAAGCGCGGCGACAAACTCGCTGGCCACAAACGGACGCAGGTCATCAACTTTTTCCCCGACCCCGACATAACATACCGGCAGTTGCAGTTCGGCCGCAATTGCAACGACAATTCCGCCGCGGGCGGTCCCGTCAAGTTTGGTCAGAATCACCCCCGACACGGTGACCGCTTCACCGAACAGACGAGCCTGAACCAGGGCATTCTGGCCGGTCGTGGCATCAAGCACCAGCAAGGTCTCATGGGGTGCACCGGGAACCTCACGGGCCAGCACACGCTGCACCTTCTTCAACTCCTCCATCAGGTTGACCTTGGTGTGCAGCCGTCCGGCGGTATCGAGCAACAGAATGTCAGCCTTACGCGCCAGCGCGGCCTTGGCGGCATCATAGGCAACCGCGCCCGGATCGGCACCAGACTGGTGACGGATCACGTCAACCCCGCTCCGCCGTCCCCACTCTTCAAGCTGTTCGGCAGCCGCGGCCCGGAAGGTGTCACCGGCCCCGAGGACGACCTTCTTGCCTTCGTCGGTGAATTTTTTCGCCAGCTTGCCGATAGTCGTGGTCTTGCCGACGCCGTTGACACCAACCACCATGATCACCTGCAGACCGTCCGCTGCCTCAGCCAGCGATGCCTGATCGAAACTGAGTCGCGCTTTGATCTCCTGTTGCAAAACCTCGCGGACCAGCTCGGGCTGTTTAGCAGTATCCCGGGCCAACCGGGTTTCGATTGCCTGCATCAGCTCCTGGGTGGTCTTCATGCCGAGATCGGCCGTGATCAGGATCTCTTCCAGTTCTTCGAGCAGGTCGGCATCGACACGGGAACTCCCCCCCAGCAAGGCATCGACCCTGCCGACCAGCGATGCCTGGGTTTTGGCCAACCCGCGGCGCATCCGTTCGAACAGCGACAGGCCGGCGTCCTCATCAACTGCCGCAACCTCCGCCTCAGCGATCGGTGGCACAGCAGCTTCGACCGGTGCTTCGCTCTCGGCTTCGACCTGAGTTTCAACCGCGCCATCTTCAGCAACCTGCGCCTCAGTTGTCAGGTCCGGTCCGCCAGCCTCGGCAGCAGTTACCGACTCAGCATCAACCGGCAGCGGCTGCTGTGGTTCTTCCTGCCGTGCCGACACCCGACGCCGGACCAGCAATAGGATCAAAACCACAATCAGCAGAGACACCAGGACAAACACCAACACGAGGGCAGCGGTCATCTGCTGTTCTGCGGGGATTCCATATTGACCAAGCAGAGCAGCCAATTGTTCCAACCAGAGTTTGATAACTTCCATTGTGACTTACGACTCCGTCATGCCGGGCAGTAGCTGCCTAGCAGATTTCTTGTTTCAGTTTTTCCAGACAGCGTCCCGCTTCAAAGACGGCCCGACCGTAGGCTTCACCCTTCTGCAGTGCCAACACCAGGAAATAGTCCTCGTCGACCGGCAGGATCAGGGTCTGTACCTGCTCGGTGGTGATAGCAATTTCCTGCAACTGGTTGCCCTCGGCACGGGCGACCGCCTGGCGCAGATTGTTCAGGATCAGCCCCTTGTGGGCACCAATCACCTTGAGTTCATAATCATCGATGACGCCGACCTGGTCGACCGCCTCGCCCTCCCAATCAACGATAATCGCGCCAAGCCCGCCAGGGAGATTGTTCATCAACTCACCGAGTATCTGCTTGAAAGACATAGTGCTACAAAACCTCGTTGACCTGGACCGAAACCAGTTTGGAGACCCCGGGTTCTTCCATGGTCACCCCGTAGAGCGGACCAGCAATCTCCATGGTCCGACGATTGTGGGTAATGATTATGAACTGCGATATCGCCGACATCTCGCGCACGATATCGTTAAAGCGGCCGATGTTGGCGTCATCGAGCGGCGCATCGACCTCGTCGAGCAGGCAGAACGGCGAGGGCTTGATCATGAAGATCGAAAAGACCAGAGCCACAGCCGTCAGCGCCTTTTCGCCCCCCGAGAGCAGGGTGACATTCTGTAGCTTCTTGCCAGGCGGCTGGGCGATGATATCGATTCCGGTTTCGAGCAGATCCTCTTCGTCGGAGAGCCTCAATTCGGCCCGCCCGCCGCGGAACAAGCGTGGAAAAACCTCCTGAAACTTGCCGTTAACCTGGTCGAAGGTCTCCTTGAAACGCCGCCGGGTGGTGCGGTTGATCCTGGCGATCGCCTCCTGCAGTCCTTGCAGCGAGCGCCGCAGGTCCTCCTGCTGGGTGGTAAGGAAGCTGAACCGCTCTTCGAGCTCCTCGTACTCTTCAATGGCCGTGAGGTTGACTTCGCCGATCCCCTCGATCAGCCGGCGCAGTTCATTCTGGCGACGGCTGGCCACGGCCGGGTCGAACGCAGGATCCTCCTGGGTCGGCTGAGTCTCGAGATCGAGTCGATATTTTTCGTAAAAAGAATCCTTGAGGTGTCGGACTTCGAGTTCTTTTTCCCGCGAGCCGAGTTGCAGCGCCGAGAGCGATTCCCGCTGCTGGCCGATTTGCACGCGTAATTGTCGCAGCGCCTCCTCCTGATTGATAATCGTGCCATTCAACTCTTCGAAACCGTCACGCAGGGTGTCGTAGCGCTTGCGCTCCTCTTCGCGGCGGGTGTAGAGCACCTCCAGTGCGGTCCGCTGCCGGACCGTCTCCTGGTCGATCTTGACCAGCCGTTCGGCCGACTCTTCCTGCTGAGCGGCGAGCAAAACCTGGCGTCCGCGCAGCTCTTCACGCAGCTTTTCCATCCCTTCGCGGCTGCGCCGCTCCGACTCTTCGCGTTCCCGCAGGCTGGCGACCTGAACTTTGAGCCCGGTCAACCGCTCACGCGCCTCTGCAACCGACTGCTGCTGCTGACGAAACACCGTCTGCACCTCGGCTAGCTGTTGTTCCTGAACCTGCTTCGCCTGTTCGGCAACGGCATGTCCCGTCATCAGCTCGGCAAGTCGCGTTTCGAGCTCAGTGCGCTGTTGAGCGAACTGGGCCGCTTCCTCCGCCAGCAGGGCGAGACGGGCCTGCAGTTTCTGGTTGTCCTGCTGAAAGCGCAGCAGATCCTTGTCGTTCTCTGCCACCTTCAGTTCCTGCGCGTGCAGCTCAGCCGCCAACTGCAGCAGACGGGCATCGGTATCACGTTGACGGGTCTGCAAATCTTCGCGTGTTTGCAGGTGGTCATCGACTTGACTTTGCAGGGTCGCCAGCTGCTCGGCGAGATCCTTCATTTCCCGCTTTTTATGCAGCAGTCCTTCACCGAGGAGTTTGGCCGAGCCACCGCTAAGTTCACCGCGGGCAGTCAGACACTCACCGGTCTCGGTCACCAGGGCCACTCCCCAGGGGAGTTGATCGGTCAGATGCGACTGTACGGCCTCGACCAGATAGACCCCCTGGAGCAGGTTGAGCACCGCAGCAGGAGCCCCGGCTTTCAGTTTCACGGCCGCAGCAAGGTGCCGGCCGCCTGGCCACTCCGGCCCCGGCTCGGCGGCATAGTCCTGTAACAGCAGGGTACTGCGTCCGCCCTTTTCATTGAGACAGGCCAGGGCCTTCTCGGCATGCCCGGCATCACTGGTCAACAGCGCCTGCAGGCGGTCCCCGAGCACCGCTTCAACGGCTATTTCACACTCCGGCGGCACCTCCAGCAGATCGGCGACCATGCCGGCGAAACCCTGTTTGAGCGGGTTCTCCTGCAACAGCGTCTTGACGCCGCTGCCGTAGCCCTCGAAATTCCGTTCAAGCTGCTGCAGCGACTCCAGTCGGGAACGACAGCGGTTCAAGGCTTCGCGTCCGGTCATCAACTCCTGTTCGTTAGCCACCAAGGCCTGTTTGAACCCGGACAAATCTCCCTCGGCCTGATTCCGCTCCAAAAGCAGCTTATCACGTTGTTCCCGGGCACCGGCCAGGTCAAGATCAAGCTGACCATGCTGGCGTAAAATCTCCTGCTGTTCGATATCGAGCGCAGCCTGTTCCTGACGGTTGCGCTGGGCCCGCTCTTCGAGCAGTTCCAGACGTCGTTTGGAGTCCTCCTGCAGGTTGGCCTGGCGGGCCAGTTCATTGAGGGTCGCGTAATACGTGTTGCGCAGCTGCTCCTGCTGCTGGCTGGTCGTGGTCTCGGTTTCAGTCCGGGTCTCAAGCTCGGCCTCGGCCTCGGCAAGAATCCGGCTGGCGGCAGCCAGCTCATTGGACAGCTGCAGGGCATCGGCATCCAGCCCCGACTCCTGCTGATCGAGCCCGCTCAAGCGTTCGGCGACCTCCTGCTGCTCGCTCTGCAGGCGCAGCTGTAGCTTCTCCAGGTTCTCCTTTTCCCGGCCACCGAATTCGAGCTGTCCCTCAACCTGCTGAATCTGTGAGCCGAGCGCATAAACCTGCTCCTGGGCCGCCGATACCTCCTTCTCGGCGGCGGCCTGGTTGACCCGCGACTCGCTGAGCCGCAGTTCACCTTGTTGCATTTCGCCCTGCTGTTTTTCAAGCTTCGCGCTCAGCTCGCGTTCCTGGATCGAAGCATCTTTCAAAGTGCTACGCAACTCCGTCAAGCGACGCTGGGCGAAAACCGTCTCGATACTTTTGAGTTCATCGCGATAAACGCGAAATTTTTCCGCACGCTGCGCCTGGCGTTTCAGGCTGCCGAGCTGACGGCGCACCTCAGAGATGATGTCGCTGAGCCGCAACAGGTTCTGTTTGGTCGCTTCGATTTTGCGGGTGGCGGTTTTCTTGCGCGATTTGAACTTGGTGACCCCGGCCGCCTCCTCGATCAGAAACCGGCGGTCCTCAGGCTTGGCACTCAGGATCATGCCGATCTTGCCCTGCTCGATAATCGAGTAGGCGCGTTTACCAACCCCGGTATCCATGAACAGTTCGGCAATGTCCAGCAGCCGGCAGGGGGTCTTGTTCAGCAGGTAGTCGCTGTCGCCGTTGCGATATAGACGACGAGTGACCATGATTTCGGAATATTCGCGAAAGGCCGGCGGCCCGAGCCCTTCGGTGTTGGCAAAGACGATCGAGACTTCCGCCATGCCATGCGGTTTGCGCGACTCGCTGCCGCCGAAGATGACATCTTCCATCGCCTTGCCGCGCAGGTTCTTAGCGCTCTGCTCGCCCATCGCCCAACGGATCGCATCGACGATATTGCTTTTGCCACAACCATTGGGGCCGACAATACCGGTCACCCCGTCCCGAAAGTCGAGACTGACCTTGTCGACAAACGATTTAAACCCAACGATTTCAAGACGTTTGATTTTCATGGGCAAGCAGCATTCAAAGGGAACAGCACGGTTCCCGCAGACATGACAAACAACTCACCGCCAGCGTGGTATTGGCAGGCAGCAGCGCTCGGAGCAGGTGATTAACGGCGCATGTTAACAAGGCACAGCAGTCCTGTAAAGTGAGATATGAGCAGTCGTGAGCGCAGCTGTCAGACAGTGACGAGAAACAGTTGTCTGAATTTGTTTATCGATCTACCATGTCGGGCTATGAAATGGTTCGTGAGCAAAGAAGAAGATGGCCTGTCTCTCCTCGACTGGCTGCAAATGCGGCTACCGGATGCGCCGGACGGCTACCTCGGTCAACTAATCCGCAGCGGCCGAGTCCGGCTCACCGGAATCCCCTTGACCCGCCAGTCGCGACTTGCCTGCGGTGACCAAATCGAGCTGCCCGACAGCCAGCGAATGCAGCGACTCTCTGCCGCCGCCAAGCCATGTCAGATTCTCGCCCAGAACGAGAAGTGGATTATTGTCAATAAACCGGCCGGGCTACCGGTTCACCGCAGCGCCCAGCATCTGGACAACTTGACCGACCGGCTTCAAGACCAGTTAATCCGCGAAAAAGCCCCCTTCCGGGTCGCTCCGGTCCAGCGTCTCGATATCGGCACCTCCGGCCCGGTCCTGTTTGGCAAGGGGCGCAAGGCCATCGGTGAGCTTGGCAAGCTGGTTATGGGCCAGGGGTTGGACAAGCTCTATCTGGCGCTGGTGGAGGGGCACCCGGCAGCGGAAGGCCCCCTGGAGAACCCGCTGGAGATCAACGGCAAGCTCAAGGCGGCGGCCGGCCACTTTCGCACCCTGCGCCGCTGGAGAAATTGCAGCCTGCTGCTGGTGAGGATAACCACCGGTCGCAAGCACCAGATCCGGCGTCATCTGGCCGAGCTAGGTCATCCGATCGCCGGTGACCGGCGTTACCGCAGTTCTCTTCCTGCATTTTCCGGAAGGCTGTTTCTGCACCAGTGCCTGCTCCACTTCGTCGATCCCTGGCTACACAGCGACATCAAAATCACCCAGCCGCTGCCGCAGGAGTTGCGTAGCTGGCTCATGGGCCTCGAACCAGAGTTACCCGAGCAAAGACGGCCCGGTGCGGAGATGCTAAAATGAAAAAATGTCACAGGCAGGTTCAGTCGCCCTGTTAAATGCAAGCCGCCATGGTTGAAGGCGGGCGAGAGTTTCGACGGGTCATATGTCCAGATATCGCACCATACTGAAGATCATCCTGCTGATTGTTGTGACTGGTTTTTCCGTCGCGGCAACCTACCTGGCAACTTTCGACCTGAACCAGTACAAAGAACAACTGGCATCCTCGCTCGGCCAGTCCCTCGCCGAGCCGGTCCAGATTGGCAACTTGAGCTATGCCTGGCTACCCGCGCCGAGCCTTGACTGCCGTGCCCTGCAAATTGGTGTTCCCGGCAGCGACCGGCTGCAGATTCAAACCGAACACCTGTTCTTGAAACTCCGCTTTCTCCCGCTGCTGGTCGGCCGGCTGGAATTTTCCGAAATTGTCCTGCAGCGGCCGAAAATCAACCTGCCGGCGAGCAGTGCAGAGGGAGAAACCAAGATCAGGCTTGATCAATGGTTCGAGAATACCCGGATCGAGGAACTGCGCCTGACCGAAGCTGAACTCCGTTTCCCGCAACGCGACAACCAGCCCCCCGCCACCCTGATGTTGAGCTTGTCCCTCGACAATCTTCACCCGCTCAAATCCGGATCCCTCTCCCTGTCCGGTGCGCTGAGCAATACCGGTACCCCGACGACCTTCAATTTCGATGGCAAGGTCTCGTTTCAGCAACACCTCCTCGACTGGCGAACCTGGATCCTCGACGTCAACGGTCAGCTCAACAACTTGAGACCGGTTGAACTGCTGTCGCTGCTGCGGTTCAGTTCGCCGGAGCTGTTCGTCAAGAACATCAATCGGGCCAACATCGAACTGCGCGGACAGCCGGCCAGCGGGCTTGGAATTGGTTTACTGACCTCCGGCGACCAGCTGGTTCTGAGCGGCCAGTCTTTCATGGATCTGGACCTGCCGCCGCTTGAGCTGTCAACCCGCTGGACGGTCCAGGGTTCACGGCACCGGTTTGACGCTCTATCCATCCGGCTTGGACGCACCTTACTCTCGGGTTCGGCAACCATCGATCCGTCGGGGGATGCAGGCCGGCTCGGGCTGCAACTGAACCTTGACACAGGGCTGGCTGACCTTGGCATGCTGGTCCCGGCCCCGAAATCGGGCAGTTCGATCGAACTGCTGCGCCACGCAATCCAGGCCGGACAAGTCAGCGTCTCAGCGAACCTGGAGATTCCGTTGTCCCAACTGGCCGAAAGTGCCGAATGGTTCCGCCGCCTGCAACTGCATGCTGAGCTGAGCAAGGGAAGTTTCGCGCTTGGTGCGCTGGGTCAGGCCAGTGATCTGGACCTGTCCCTCGACTCCAGAAACGGTCACCTCGAGATCACGACTGGCCATATCGACTGGGCGGGTACGCGCTACACCATCAGCGGGGCACTGAAAATACCGCAGAACGACCCTGGAGTGTTCAACCTGACCCTTGAAGGAGAACCGGATGCCGACAACCTGAGGAGGCTGCTGTCGGCCGACCTGCAGGAAACGATTGCTATCCAAGGGGCCATGCCAACGCGCATCAGCCTGTCAGGACCGCTCGATGATCTAACCTTGGTCTATCAAAGCAACGTCAAGTTTCTGCAAGGACAGTTTGGGTCACTGTATCTCAAGCCGGCTGGTCTCGAAGGAAAATTATTCGCAACGGGCTCGCTACGCAAACAGGTCCTCCACATCGACAACGCCGGCATCACGGTCCCGCCGTTCAAACTGACCGGTTCGGGCATACTCGAGCTCAACGACCTCAGCTTTCATGGCAAACTAGGCCTCGACGCTATTGACCTGCAACGTGCCCAGTTTCGCTCCCCGTTGCTGGAAAAACTGAAAACCCGTGGCCAACTCACAGCGCAGTGCAACATTGATAAAAGTCGAAAGACACCGCTAAAGCTCGATGGACAGATCAGCTTCGCCGGCTTCGGCTTGCAACTCACCCGGGTCATCGGCGACTTGCAGGAGATCAACGGCGACATCCTGTTTACAGAACAAAACCTCAAGACCGTGATGCTCAATGCCCGCCTCGGTGAATCGCCGGTGACCGTCCAGGGCGGTATCGACAGCTGGGAACATCCCGACATCCGCCTGCACCTGCGCGGCAAGACCGTCCGCGCCCATGACCTGATCTTTCCCTCGGAGACGATGCTGCTGCGCGATCTGGACGGTCAGCTGAAAATCGACCGCAACGGCATCGACTTTGAAACGGTCAATGTCCGGCTCGATGGAGGGACCCTGGCCCACGTTCAGGGGCGGATGGAGGGCTATCATGGTCCACATGTCGAGCTCAGCATCAGTTCGGAGTTCGGCAACATCGACGAGATTATTGCCCTCTGGCACACAGAACAACCGCGACGGAAAAAGCAGCTCCCCCCAGGGCATAAACCGACTACGGCCGAAATCCGCATCAAGGCCGCCAAAGGGCAAATCGGCCCTCTCACCTTCAGTGACGCCGATGCGCTCCTCAAAACCGACGGCCGTGGTCACCTGGTGATCCTGCCGCTGCACTTCCACCACGATGCCGGTTACGGCATCGGCCATATCCTGGTCGACAGCAGCCAACCGGGACCGCCTCGCCTGGTTGTTTCCGGACACGTCGAAAACTTCGACGCCTCTACCATCTACCGCGACCTGCTGCTCCGGGAGGGATTGGTTTCCGGGGTCACCCGCGGCGATTTCTACCTGCAGGGAGAGCCGGGGAAGAACTTCCTCCCCTCTTCGAGTGGTGGGATCAGCCTACAGGTCGAGCATGGCACCCTCTATCGTCTCCCCCTGATCTCCAAACTCTTTTCGCTGTTGAACGTCTCGCAAATCCTCACTCTTAACGCTCCGGAGATGGCCGCCGAAGGGATGCCGTTCAAAAATATCATCGGCTCTTTTGCCATGGATCGCGGCGTACTTTCCACTGACAATTTGGTCATTCACAGCAACTCAATGGACATGAGCCTGATCCTCGACCAGGACCTGAAGAACCAGACCATCAACGGGATGCTCGCAGTCAAACCGTTGAAAACCGTCGACAACATCATCTCCAACATTCCACTGGTCGGCTGGATTCTTGCCGGTGATAACAAAGCGGTACTGACCGCTCACTTCAGAGTCAGCGGGGCGGCGAACAATCCGTCGGTGACCCCGGCGCCGGCAAGTTCGATCGCCGAACCGATCATGGGGATTTTCATCAGGACATTACAGCTGCCGGGCCGGATGGTAACCAATCTGTCCGATGCCCTGAATGCCGAACCGACCAAGGGCGACCAGCCGGCCAACTTGCCTGCTGAGCCTGTCGCACCTGGGACACAGTGAATCAGGGCGAGCTTTTTTACTGACACCCCGCCGGAGCTATGCTAAAAAACGCCGACTGGGTTGAGAAAATATTACGAGGTTCGGATGTACAAGCTCTCAGATAAAGGGCGCGGAATTCGCGACATGTTCGACGCAATCGCGCCACGTTATGATCTGCTCAACCGGCTGCTCTCGTTTGGCATTGACCGCCGCTGGCGGACCTTCGCCGTCAGGCAGCTGACGATTCCCGAACAGGGCCGGGTCCTCGAC
>DATFMT010000206.1:0-2717 GCA_035266745.1 Geothermobacteraceae bacterium
GATCTGAAGATTAACCATTGACTCTAATCACCTATGAAAGAACTCGTGGCGGCGTGATGCCGATCCAGGAGGGCCCGCAGGGCCAGACAATTTGAAAGATGTTACGCGACGGCTACCATGCCGACCCGGTAGCAGCGCAGGCAACGTTCGGCTTCACGCACCGCCTGGCTCTCCGGCATGGCCAGTTCAATCTCCTCGTAGTTGCTGGCCCGCTCGGAACCGTCGACTTTCGGCTGGTGTTCGCGGTGCAGCCCGCCGCAAATACCGACGTTCTCCTTGTCGTCAAAGACCTGGAGGTTGTTGACCATATCCTCCATGGCATCCTCGGCGTCCAGGTAGGCCTTGCCTTCGGTCAGATAGCGGTGCATGACCCGGGCGGCGCGGCGGCCGTGGCCGACGGCAAGAACGACGGTCATGGCACCGTATTCACAGTCACCACCGGCGAAGATGCCTTCGTTGTCGGTCATCATGGTCCCGCCGTGGGTGACGATACTGCTCCAGCGGGTCTGCTGAATCCCGTAATCGCCATCTGCCAGGTAGGAGAGATCGGGATCCTGGCCGATCGCCGGTATGACCATGTCGCAGGGGATGACGTATTCGCTGCCGGGGACCGGGGCAGGGCGACGGCGACCGGACTCATCCGGCTCACCAAGCTCCATGACCACCACCTCGACGCCGACAACCTTGTTGTTTTCGGTCACCAGCCTGGTCGGGTTGCGCAGGAACTCGAACTTCACATTTTCTTCCTCGGCGTCATCGACCTCGTAGTATTCGGCCGGCATCTCCTTGCGGGTCCGGCGGTAGACCAGAATCGAATCTTCGGCCCCTTCGCGCAAGGCGACCCGCACACAGTCAATCGCGGTGTTGCCGCCGCCGACCACGATCACCCGCTTGGGGGTGACCATCCCCTGGTTCAGCGCAACGGCACGCAGATAATGGATGCCACCCTCGGAGAAACCTTCGTAGCCCTGGTCTTCACCCTCGACTCCCATCGGCTTCGACTTGAAGGCGCCGGTACCGAGGAACACCGCGTCATACTGCTCTTTCAGTTCGCGCAAGGAGACGTCGCGGCCGAGTTTGACGCCGTATTCGATTTCGACACCCAGGGCAGCGACGATATCCGCTTCGCGCTGCAGCAGGTGACGCGGCATCCGATAGTCGGGAATGCCGACGGCCACCGTGCCGCCCGGTTCGTTGAGCATGTCGATGATCTTGACCTGGTGCCCTTCAAGGGCCAGGTAGAAGGCGCAAGTCAGGCCGGCCGGGCCGGCGCCGACGACGATGACCTTTTTGCCGGTGGTCGGCTTGGGCTGCATCGGCGGCTGCTTGTGATGCAGCCACTCGTGATCGGCCGGAACCCGCTTCAGCACCATGATGCTGATCGGGTCATCAACCAGCCCGCGCCGGCAGGCCGATTCGCAAGGGTGCGGGCAGACCCGGCCGCAGACGGCCGGGATCGGCATGTTGCGACGGATGCTGGCAAGCGACTCGTCGAAGCGATACTCCTTGACCTCCTCGACGTAAGCGGGGATATCGATATGGGCCGGGCAACGGTCGGTACAGGGTGCGGTCAGCTTGTCGTAATAAGCCTTGGCCGGCGCGATCTTCTTCTCACCGCGGATATAGGCCAGATAGTCCTCCCGAAAATACTTGACGCTGTCAATCACCGGAATCGCCGAGGTCATGCACAAGGTGCATTTGCAGTTATCCAGCAGGGTGGAAATCTCATCAATGATCTCAAGGTCACGCTCTTCACCATGCCCGGTCACAATCCGCTTCAGGGTATCCTGCAGGACGCGGGTCCCTTTTTTGCCGGGACTGCACTTGGCACAGCAGTGCTTTTCCTGGACCCTCTTCATATATTCGGCAGCCATGGCAACCACATCCGTGGCTGGATCAAGGACGACAATGCCGTCCCAGCCCATAAATGCGCCGACCTTGCCTTCATCCAGGTAAGTCTCCGGCAATTTCAACTTCAATGAAGCCAGGTCAGCATCACCACCCTGCCGATTATCAACAACATTTCGTCCCCAACTGGAAAAAACGACTTGTGACAAGATGAACCTCCTCTTTGTTCTGCCCGTAACAAAAACAGGACGCAGAACTGCCCGAAAAAAGGGAAAGAACGCCAAATACACTCCTGCCGCTCTCCCCCTATTCTGTATACAGTATGCAGATATCTACCATAGGGAAGCTGCTGAAATCAAGTAAAAATTAACCTTTTCAAGGACTTTCGAAGCCGGGGAACTCTGGAAAATGACTGGTGATTCGCCACTTGCCAGGCAGCTTTTCGCCACTCCTAAAAAAACCCCACTGTTGTTCGAAGCGAAACGTCTTGACCGTGACCGACGGAAGCAGAAAATATTCGACCTCGACCTCGGTCTCCATCCGTTCATCATCAGCGGCATACTCGGTAGTCAACAACCGTACATCGGTAATGTTCAAATCGTCGGACTCGCGAAAATGCTGCAGAAAACTCTCCCGGTGCGTCTCGCTGAAATATTGGGCGGCACCCTGAAAATCACGCCAGCGCAGGCGCTGCATAAAATCGTCCTGCACCTGGGCAAACTGGCTATCCGGTGACATGATTTTCGAAGGGAACATCCCACACCCGGCTAAGAGCAACAACAGGCTGACCAACCAGCAGTAATTTCTGTTCAGCAACTTCATAGCCTTCCCTCCGCGACGACTTGCATCTTGCCCGAGCTGAGATAAAA
>DATFMT010000207.1:0-19186 GCA_035266745.1 Geothermobacteraceae bacterium
TTAGCGGGGGAGTGAATTCAGCCCCCGAACGCCTGCTGGACGTCTTGCAGTGTCGAATGCGCCGTGGTCGGCGACGGGCTCATGGCGAGTCCGGGCATGACCTCCGGAGCCACCATTGCCGGATCGAGCGAGAGCACCACATAGCCGCCGACGGCGCCGGCGCCAAAGCCCGGAGCAAAGACCAGAGACCGCTTGGTGATGGCGCCGTCGTAGACGGCATCCGCCAAGGCGATCGGAATGCTCGCCGCGGAGGCATTGCCGACCTTGTCGATGTTGAAGTAGATGTCCTCGGCGGCGATACCCTGAGGGACGGCGATATCGATGATCATGGTCTTGTTGGCCTGATGGGGCACGACAATATCGATGTCCTCGATGAGCGCCTTGCCCCTCCCCAGGCTCTTGAGTTCGGCAAGTTCGCCGATCATCTGGTTGAGATAGCGCTTGACCAGCGCCTTGACTTCGGGGCCGTAAACCGTGATGTCGTTGTCGAAGTCATAATTCGGCCAAATGATGGAGTTCACCTCGCTGAAAGGGCCGCTCGCATAGGTCTGGACTACCTCGATGTCACGTTGTCCAGCGGATGGCGCAATCACCATGGCGGCGGCCCCGTCGCCAAAGATCATGCGCGACGGCCTGGCATTGCCGATCTTGTCCGAGAACTTTTCGCCCATAACCAGCAGCACCGGTCGTTCGACCTCCCGCAGCAACCGGACTACCTCGGCTATGCCATAGGGGAACCCGGCGCAGGCGGCGACGATGTCGGCCGAGCAGTGAGTCTGCATAATGCCCAATTGCCCCGAGAGCCAGGTTGCGGTCGACGGCAGCAGTCGGTTCGTGGTGCAGGTGCAGAACAGCAGCGCACCGATCTCTTCGGGCTTACGGCCGGCATGCTGCATCGCGGCTCGTGCCGCCTCGAGGGCGATGTTCTCCAGGGGCTCGGCCGTATAACGACGGCTCTCGATGCCTGTTTTGTCGACGATTTCCGCCGCGCTCATCGGCGACCAGGAAGGCGGGGCGTTGCGGACCACGTCCTCGTTGGAGCAAACAACTTCGCCCTTGCGGATCGCCAGCGCCTCGATTTTCGGCTGGATCGGCGCATCGTCGCCAATCACCACCGGTAACAGCGGCTTCACCGGCGCAACGGCTGGAGATGCCGTGGGCGACTGCGGGGCGTGGGCGGTGCCGTTCTTCGTTCGATTGATAAAATCGAGTACGTGGCGGTTCTTCGGATAGAAAAGCACAACGACGTCGTCATCCTCCATCTCGGCCATGGGCTTCAGTCTGGCCTGGATGCGGTCCCAGGGGTGCTGATTGTGAAGCACCATGGCCCAACGCCGCAAGGCTTCTAGTTCCGGCCGTTCCTCGGTGACGTCGAGGATATCATCGACGCTGTAATGCCGGTGATCGGGGTTATAGTCACCAAGGACGGTTGTTTTAGCACCGACCGTGGTAAGCGCCTCGGCGATGGTCGCCTTGATCGGGGGGAGTGACGCAGCCCGATAGAGCTTATTGGAAAAACAGTTGAAAAGCATCTGGAACAGTTCGTCCTCGGCAACACCGTTCCACTTCGGCGGGAGTTCTCCGAAGGCCTTAAGGACGCTGGCAGACTTCGCTTCACGATCCACCCAGGGCTCCAGCAGTGGTACAAAGACGTCGTTGCGAGTCCGCGGCACATCGCGCCAGCGCGTCGGTCGTTTGTCGTACATCGCCAATGCGAAGCGGTTGGCCCAGAAGAGGTTCAGACCGATGTCACGCAACAGGTCATAGCGGGTGGCATAGCCTCCCGAGGCAGCCCGCTCGGCAACTTCGGTGCCTGACGGCGCCTTGACTTCAAAGTCCCGACGGATGATGGCATTAAGTTGGTTGAGGTCGGCGAGGATCGAAAAATCGAGTTCAATAAAAATGCTAGTCGGAAATACCAATTTTCCGTGTTTGTTAGTGCGGAACGGTTTCATTTGGACTCCTCCCGGATGGAAGCTGATAACAAGTGATTGAGTCTGCGGCGTTTGAAACCACCCCTGCCCGCCTGTTTCGGCCGATCCCCATCTAGACATCTCAACTATCAGAGTCTTCGACTCCGGACATCTTTACATGATTCTCTTCGCCCGAATAGCCGCCTTACCGGGGGCAGTTGTGCTGGCAAGCCTGCTGATTACTGTGAATAATATACAGGGGAAGCTCGGGAGGGGGGACTGATCAACGGGTTGGCAAATGGGAGTTTTTCAATATTGAAACGCGATCGCACTATTTGGCGGCTTGAGGTACCGTTACGAGACGGCTGAACAAGTTGAGCAACTGCAAAATAGGATCCGGCAGCATCCTCCTTTCGATCGACAGAGCCGCTGTTCTTGTATAAGAAAAGTCTGCCTGAAATCACGAAGTCAAACGAAATCTGCTCAGAAACGTCTAAATTATGTCTGTTGCTGAGATGTTGACTAGCTATTTGATGAAATAAAGACCTTATGACCAAATAAACCCGTCCAATGCCAACAGTAAATGAAAATCGCTCCATTGAGTCCCTCCTGTTTACAATTACATCTAGATCCAAATATTACCAAAGACTATTTCATATTGTAAAAATTTAAACCATAGGCAAGAACCTTCTTACCTCTTAAAACTAGCGGTACTAACGTCAGCCATCTATGGGAGTTTTCATTTGAAGTATAATATCTAACTTCAATAAATCAACTACCTACCAACCAATATATGGATAAATTTACGACAGCAAATTGCTGCCGTTGAAATATCGAATATTTAGGTGATTCTGATGTTAAGCTATTAATTTAATTTAATTTTTAATTCTACCCTCGTCCTGTTACTACAAACTTAATTGCCTTAATAATCACTTGTGGTGTCGGTGGCTCCTGGCTTTCCATCTGGATTACCAGTGGGCCGCCATGTAAGGTGCGAGGCTCTTGTTTTCCTGTGCTTCAAACTGGTCAGAAAAGCCTCTTGACCTTGCACCCAGCGTGGACGAGTGGAACCTCTCGCACAGGACAATCAACAGGGAGTTAACATCCTCGCGGCTCATGCAATCGTGGGTTTTGCACTACCGATCACGCCCCCCTATCGCCCGACGGAAGTTCTCAATTTTAAAAATCAGCGGGAGGTCCCGCACTTTATAGCGATGATCGTAGCGTTCATCCAGAACGGACTGACACCTCCGGCAAGGCATCAGCCCGAGCGCGCCAATGCCGCACAGTGGGGGCAGTTCTCCCCCTCTCGATGCAGACTCATTTCTTCTTGCAGGTAGCGAATCGCATCCTCCAATCTTCCAACGCTACCACCAAACCCTGATTGAAAGCGCCTGGCCATCTCTTCCTCTTCGAAGGTCAGCATCGATGGACGGCAGCAGGGAACCGCCGCGCTGCCCAACACAAAGTAACTCCCCTGGACCGGATGTGGTCGCCCGGTCAGGTAATCGGCGGTCAATGCCATTGCGATCTGCTCCCCTAGCATCAAATGCGCCGTGACCCCGCAATGCGGGCAACAGGCGGCCCGCAGTTCGCCATTGGTCAGGGTCAGGCTGTAGAGCAGGTGTTGACTGGCCGGTCGGTAACAGATCACACAACTTGCCTGCCCGGTGATGCCCTGGGGAGTTGATGCCACTGTCGTCGGCCGCTCAATAGCCACAGCTCCGCCGTGAATACGCTTCAAGGCGTTCCGCTGCTCAAGTACATCGAGGTCGCGATGAGCCGTCATCTTCGAAACCCCGAAACGTTCGACGATCTGCTGCAGAGAGAGATTACTCTCGTTTTCCAGCCATTCCATGATGGCCTTGCGTCGATCGATGCCGCGCATAATACCTCCAAATGTTATCAAGATATCATATTTCCCCACCTGTTTATGATATTTTACTTGAGACGGTTAAAAACAGCTGATATTCGTAACAAAGAGACAACATGCATAACATCTAATTGTTGTCAGATTAACATAATTGTCAAATAAAACCTGTAGAAGCATTTTTATTACGAAAACTGATATGTATTTCCCCCCCGGGAGGAGGCCATGCTGCATCACCATCAACATCTCGTTAACCGACAGGACAGAGCCATGGAGATCGAATGGATCCAGGCGCTGATCGACAGCCCATTCTGGACAGAACTGAATTCCAGCCAAAAGCGGCAGTGGCTGGAGAAACTTGTCGCTCTCAAAACCGGTACGCTTGGGATCTAAAGCAGAACTTCCACGATTGACATGTCATTCTATTTTCAGGAGGAACTATGCCAAGACACTTCCTACCCCACCTGTTCGTGACCTTGGTCTTATTGTGTGCAACTTGCGAACCTACTGTGGCCGCAGACTCGTTGATCCTAGAAGAAATCACTATTCGCGGCGTCCGCCAACAAGCCTACGAAGAAGCCTTGACCATTCGAGAAGTCCGGGAAAATCCGGCCCGCGACCTTGGAGAAGCGCTGCAGATTGTGCCGGGACTGAACATCGTCCGCAAGGGAGCGATTGCCAACGACATCGTGCTGCGCGGATTGCAACGCGACAACCTGAATATGTTTCTCGATGGCATCCGCCTGCATGGTGGGTGCCCTTCGCGCATGGACCCGCCCTCCTTCCACTTTGATTTTGCCGAGGTCGAATCGGTTACAATCATCAAGGGGCCCTACGATCTACGCAATTCTGGCAGTCTCGGTGGAATGATCAATGCCGTCTCGAAAACTCCCGGGGTCGGGCTCGAAGCGGCGGCCAATCTCAGCTACGGCAGCTTCAACTACCTCGACACCTCGCTGACCGCTTCTTATGGCAACACAACCTGGGATGGGCTCGCCGGACTGGCTTTCAAATCTTCTGACGTCCCGGAAGCCGGCGACGGCAAACGCCTCACCGACATCTACCCGGCGACCAGCATGAATCGTTATCGGCCGGAGTCTTTTGACTCCAGGGCCTATGAAACCACGACCCTCTGGTCCAAGGGGGGCTACCAGCACGCCAAGGGACGGAGCGAACTCGGCATCTCTTTTCAGAACGCCGAACAGGTCCTTTACCCTTACCTGCTGATGGATGCCGATTACGACCGCACTTTGCGCTTCAGCTGGACAACGACCCTGAAAAACCTAACACCGGTCCTCACGAAGCTGTACCTGCAGGCGTGGTACAACCAGATCGAGCACCTGATGGATGACACCCTGCGGATGAGCTCCATGCCGAGCATGATAATCACCCGCCCCTATATGATGCAGACTGACGCCGAGACCATGACTGTCGGCGCCAAAGTACAGGCTGACCTGTCGTTCGGTTCTGGACAACTGGCAACCGGGATCGACGTCTACCGTCGCAACTGGGACGCGCTCAACGAATCCGCCATGTGGATGGCCTACGTGCCCCAGACGATGATTCCCGATGTCGACATCGACAACCTGGGTCTCTTTGCGGAATACAGCATGCCGCTGCCCGGCAACATGAACCTGAGAGGTGGCGCGCGCATCGACCACACGATGGCCGCTGCCAACAAACTCACGAACACGCGATTGGCGACTCTTTACCAGCCCTACTTTGTAAAAGCGCTGGATACGGAGATCGACTATACCGAACTTTCCGCCAACCTGCAGGTCACCTGGCAGGCAATCGACAACCTGGAACTGTTCGCCGGCATCGCCTCGGCAAGCCGCACCCCCGACCAGCAGGAGTTGTTTATCGGGCTGCAACGTATGGCGGGCAAGAACTGGCTCGGCAACCCGGCACTCGAAGCGACCCGCAACAACCAGGTCGATTTGGGCGCCAAATGGGCCGGCACAAGCCTGTTCGCCAGCGCCAGCATTTTCTACAGCGATCTCAGTGACTTTATCTACGTTATCGATCAACCTGATCCAGATGGTGCCGGACCGCTCATTCGCGCTCGCACCTACGACAATATCGACGCGCGCATGTGGGGTGCCGAATTCGGCAGTCAACTGGCTCTCCCTTTCGATCTGTTTGTCAAAGGCACACTCTCCTACGTCCGGGGTGAAAACGAGGACACCGGATCTCCCCTGGCCGAGATACCGCCTCTGGCAGGGACCCTCTCGCTACGCTACGACAACGGCCTCTGGTTTGCCGAAGCGACCGAACGGTTCGCCGACAGTCAGGACCGCGTCGACCTCTCGCTGCAGGAAGAAACGACCCCGGGCTGGGGAGTGACTGATCTCAAGGGAGGTGCGAACTGGGATCGCTGGTCGGTTGTCGGCGGAATCAACAATCTCTTCGATCGCTACTATTTCAGCCACCTTTCCTACCAGCGCGACCCATTCGCCAGCGGGGTCAAGGTTCCCGAGATCGGAATGTTCGCCTATCTGAACCTGGCTTATCGGTATTGAAAACGGTCGAAAATATCACAAAAAAAGGCTGCACGAACGTGCAGCCCCACTTATCTTGGCAACAAGAACTCAGCCGGCTTCGGGTACGGCGATCAGCAGACGATTTTTGGGCGTAATCTCAAACGGAATTGTTTGCGTGTGCACCCGGTAGCCGGACGCCTGCAGTCGCGCCACCCGCGCCGCATCGACCGCCAGGGTCCCGTCCATCCAACCATCCAGCCCGCCGGTGTCGGCCGTATCCAGATCATGACAACAGGGGAGGACAGCCACCCTGGCGCCCACCGCCGTAGCCCGCTTGAGAACCAGATCGGTCAAGGAGCCACAAGCATGCACCGAAACCACCAGGTCAGCGGAGGACAGTTCTAGCTCTTCAAGGGGCGCTTCGACCGCTTGTACACGATCGGTCAGGCGCGGCCAATCGGCTACGAGCTCCTTGGCCAGGCCGGTAGCACTGGTCGGCAGCCGCAGATCGACCGCCAGCGCCTCTGGAGAGGTATCGTCAAGCAGCAGCAGGATGTACGCGAGCAGTCCGTGCCCGCAGGCCAGATCGACCACCCGTCCACCGCGCACCCGGCGCCGCACCCGGCGCGCCACCTCCCAGGCTTCGAAAAGCTCCTTGCGCGGCAGGCAACCGGCCCGGCAGACCGCCCGGGCTATTCTTGCGAACAATGTCTCGCCGGGGAACAGCTCGATATGGCGCAGGTTCAGACGATTACGGGAAGAGCGGTCCAAGACATATTCATCCGGCCTGGAAATCAGCCATATATTTCACCAAAACGCATGGGGTCATTTTGGTAAGCATCGATACAGTCACGACAAATACAGGTTTTACGCTGATGCGACCGCGGAACCAGATCCAGCAGACCCTGCGGAATGACCACCTGGTTGCACCAGCAGTCCGCTGCATGGGCCTGGCACTGGTTGGGTTCCTGGCAAAAGGGGCAAATAGTTTCATTGATGGGTTCTACCATAACCATTCTCCCACCCGGCTGACATGTGTTTCGGGGATCACCTGAAAATACGGATCTTCCACTGGCCGTTTTCCAGACCGATACCGATCAGCTGACTCCAGCTGCCATTTTTCAGAGTCACTTCGTAATGGGTTGCGTCGTACTGACTCCAGGTTTCGGTCATGCCGCCGTTTAGCAACTGCCGCTTGTGCTCGATCGGCCCGGCTTCTCCAAAGACCATGATCTGCGCCGCCATCTCGCGTGAAATATCCATCACCTGGAGCTGGTAATCCATGTCCTTGAGTTCATCATTAATTTTCTTTTTTACCAGATCAAGATATACGTCAGAATAGTACCACTCGAGCATGGCCGTCGGATCGTAGTGTTTGAACAGGGGGGCGGTAAAGGTCATCCGGGTTCGTTCGGCGAGCATCTTGAACAGGTCCGGCGGCAGGTAACGATCGCCGGAGATGTCCTTGAGGTAGTTGGCGAAAAAGACTTTCGGGTTGTCCGTTTTGACAAACGCGTGAGGTGCCAACTTGGGAAGCTTCGCATCTTTGGCAGAGTCGGTGCAAGACAGCAATAGTGAGAGGATCAACAGCACGGGCAAGAGTGTCAACAACTTCATTCCATTCTCCTTGGCACATCCGGTTCGGTAACTTTTGAACCCTCAGTTGTTGCAGACTGCCTGGAGAATGTCAATCCCTATCCGAGTCTGGCAAAGTTCGACAGTTCGGGCTGGACCGACAGCACCCGCTGTCGGGACCACAGATCAGCCGAACTGATAGACCCGCTGCCCGTTACGATACAGCTCAACCGGGCCATCCTCGGACACCTTGACCACCTGGCCGAAGTAGGATGCGGCGGTAGCGGCTGTGGTCCGTCCGCCACCGGTCACCAGATCACCAACTTGCGAAGTATCGATAATTACCCCGGTATCGAGCAGCTCTCCCTTGCGATTGATCACGGTCAGACCATCGGAGGAAAGGATCCGGGTCAACTCGCCGGAGCGCTTCAGGGTACCGACCTTGTTACCACGCACATGTTCAACCAGCGCCCGGCTGACCGAATCTCGCCCGCCGACCGAGCCCTTGCGCAGCTGATCGAGGTCGGTCTCGTCATTGGCAACCAGCACCACCGTACCATGCCGTGCTTTCGAAAGCGCATAGACCGCCCAGACCAGATAGTCGATGGAACGTTTTTCCAGGTGCCCGGCCAGGAATTCCCGGAAGATCGCGGGATCGTAGATCGCCCACGCGCCCTTGCGCCAGACTAGCAGGCGGTCGTAGCCGAGGACAACTTCAACCTCGGAGGCTTCGTTGACATAGATAGCAAACGCGCCGTCACCAGCTTCATCCAACAGCGAAAGGGTGTCGCGATGCGCCAGCTGCTCGATCGACTTGCGCGGACGCGGTGAGCGGGTCTGGATGGTCCCCTTGACGTTGGTACGGATGTCACAGACAAACAGGGCCCGCTGTCCGTCGACAAAGCGATAGGAGAGAGGGTTGCGGAAAAAATCACCGCTGATACGCTGCCGTTCCTTGCCGAGGTCGAACCAGTCGTAATGGCTTTTATTGAGGGTGTTCAGAAAATCGTCAAGCTGAGTTCGATAGACCAGGAAGCCGGTCGTCGCCGGCGTCCCCTCGTAACGCTGATAGGAAAGATTTTTCAGCAGCTGCAGCAGGCTCTGGATCGGCCAGAACACCCCCTTGCGATCGCCGCGGATATAACGGGCGACGGCAATATCGGCCAATGACGTGAGCAGCGCCGTACGAAAATGCGCCGCGTAGCCCTGCGCGGAAAATCCGCCGAACAACCCTTCGAACGCCGCCAGCAGCTCATTGATGAAAGCCTCCTCGGTTTCGGTAAACGCCAGCGCCTCCCGATAGGCCCGGAACAGGTAGGAGATTTTGTCGATCGCGATCCGGACCAGGATCTCGCGCCGGCTACCAGGATCGGGAATCAACTCTCCCTTTTCGAGCTGGACCAGACTTACGGCGGCTCCGCCGAGGAAGGTAACAAGACTGGTGGAGATGGCGTTAAAGGCTGTTGTTGGCATGCCCTATCATGCCTCATGAATTGGCAAGGTTCAAGCGTCGGCTGCATTTCAGTGCTAGTTGGGGTGGACACCGGCCACTGGATCAACCGCATGAAGGGCAAGTCAGCAGCCTCTTCCCCCGCGGGCAGAACAAAGCGGGCCTCAAGAGAGAAACCCGCTTTGTTCTGCCAAGAACCGGTTCCGGTTTATCAGTCTTCGTAAACCACGGCCCGCACCAGCCCGATTGTCGAGCCGTTCTCGCTGGTGGTGGAATCGGACACTGAAATCACCCGGCTAATCTTGTTTTTCTGCAGGAAATCGTTGACCCGCTGATCAAGCTCATCGAGTTCCTGCCGAGTCTTAAATGCCTGCAGAGGTTCGCCAAAGGTTTTGACCTTGATCATGCTGACCTCCCTGTTGTGTCAGGATCAGACCTGAACAACTTCCTGGACTTCGGGAATATTTTCCTTGAGGGTCCGCTCGATCCCCATTTTGAGAGTCATGGTCGACATCGGGCAGGAGCCGCAGGCACCGGTCAGGCGCACACTGACGATTCCATCATCGGTCACATCGACCAGCTCAACATCACCACCATCAGCCTGCAGGGCCGGGCGAACGTGATTCAGAACTTCCTGTACTTTTTCTTTCATTGAAGAGTCCTCCTCTTGAGTTGTGTTCAGTATAACCTGAATTGTTGCATATTTGCCGTTCTCAGGCGTTTCTGGTCTAAAATGCCGCAGGAATCCGGGCGATGTCCCGCTGACAAAGCAAGTCGGGGCGGCCAACTCCCCGGCCTTGGATCAACACCTTGAATGTTTCACCCATCCCCCCTTCGGGCATGATCAGGTTCTTCAGGCTCAAACGCAATGCCCGGGCCTGCTGTTCATCGGTGGTTTTCATCTGCAGTTCCATCAACGCTTCGACAAATCCGAGCCCGAGCAAAAACCGGTACTGTTCGAGAAAACAGAGACTATCCAAACCGGACTCCGCGCCCGCTTTTTGCAGCGCGGTAAAATCGACGTGGGTCGTCAAATCCTTTTCGCCAACCTCGAGCAGCGGATTCTCATCGGCCTGGTGCTGGCGATAGCACATCAGCGTGCCGTCACGCCGAAACGGGGCATAGAGCTCCTCGGCCGGATAACCGTAATCGATGGTGATGACAAAGCCGCGTTTGAGGATGCCCGCAACCTGGCGCATCCAGTCGACCGCAGTCAGGTTGACCTCAAAGCGGTTGCCATCGACCGGCTGTACTCCCAGCCAGGCGAAATGATCGGCAACGGCAGCATCGCGCGGGGCCAGCAAAACTTCCTGGAACTTTCCCTGTTCATCGCAGCCGACAAAAACTTCCCGGAACTCCCCCTGCTGTTTTTCCAGCAATCGGACCGGGAAGGCATCAATCAGCTCATTGCTGAGGAAACAGCCTTCCAGGTTTTTCAGTTGCCCAAACTCGCCCCAACGCACCTTCTCGGCGTGCTGTTTGAGGACCGTCCGCTGACGCTGACGGTTGTCCGGACTGACGTCCAACAGGACGTAATCGATTTGTTCATAGAACTCCGGCGCATCGGTCTTCAGAGCCGAGAGGATATCGAGGGCAAAATGCCCCTCACCGGCCCCCTGCTCAACAACAGCAAAGCCCCCCCTGCCCAGTAGCTCCCACATCTGCACCAGTTGGCGGGCGACCAACTGGCCGAACAGGGCATGAACCGAACTCGAGGTAAAAAAATCCCCCTGCTTGCCGATCCGCTGACGCGGCGTCATGTAATAGCCATGCTCGGAGTGGTACAGGGCCTGTGCCATAAAATCGACAAATGGTATCGGTCCCTGCGTGGATATCTGCTGCTGCAGAAGTGTGGCGAGTTGATTTTTTGGCGTTTCGGGCATACGAACCTGCTTAACAGTTTAATGAGCAGCGATAATACCCGACCATTTTAGTCATGACAAGGCAAAGCGTACATAGATGGGTGGTTTTTTCCGGAGCATGCAGCTTATGGCAATATCCCCAGCAATTTATGCACCTGCAGCAATTCCGCCGTCTCGCCCACTTCCAACGTGAGCGCCCCCAACTGCTCCGGCAATTGCAGGTCGACTTGGCGCCGGTCACCCACAAACAGGAAGCTCTGCGGCGGGCCACCGATTTCGCTCATCAACGATTGCAGGGTTTCCAGGTCCGGCTTGGGTTGCCAGCGATATTCGATGGTATAGAGGCCGTCGAACAGCTCATCGACACCGAGCAGTGCGAGGATTTTCCGGGTCAGGGGCAGGTTGTTGTTGGTATAGATGTGCAGCGAACAATACTCGCGCAATGAATCGAGCAAGGCCTGCAGGACCGGGTCGTAATTGAGATAGCGTTCAGGTCGAAGCCGTGCCTGAAACGCCCGATGCAGGTCACGGACTTCGATACCGAGTTCCTGGCAGGAGCGGGTCAGGGTCGGTTCTTCATCAAGGGTTTCGGCCAGCGCGGTTTTTGCCGACTGCAGCAGCTTCCGGGCTTCCTTGAGAGTCATGCCGCGGCTATGGGAGATCAGGTCTTCGGCCGTCGCCATGATCTCCTCGGCCAATCCCCGGTTGTGATAGAGAGTGCCATCCAGATCGAAAACAATCGTGGTAATATCGCTGCTGTGTTGATTCAATGCTCGGCCTGCTCGGATCGAAACGGGGTCTGGTGATTCAGTCTGGGTCAATTCTAGCAGTCAGGCGCGCTGAGTCAATTGAGGAACAGCTCGCGCCGCAACAGTCCCGGACGGTTACTAAAGACACCCGCTACGCCCAATCCCCGCAGCCGGTGCGCAACCACAGCCGAGTCGACCGTCCAGGGATAAACCGCCAGCTCCGCTGCCTGGCAGGCCGCCAGGAGCGGCCGGCTGACCTGATCGACCCGGGGGTGAAAGCTGACCGCTCGGGCCCGGGTCGCCCGCTGCAGGGCGCGGCGCCAGAAGCGGCTGTCATTGAGAAAACCGAGCCGCAGATCAGGCGCGACATTGCGCAGGGCTGCCAGCAGCCGATGGTCAAACGATGAAATCAGCACCCGGGCCCAGGGGAATTGCTTGAGGAGGCGCAACAGTGCATCCGCCACTGAGGGAGTCTTGACTTCGAGATTGAGCAGCAGGCGATCATCCGCCCATTCCAGCACCTCGGCAAGGCTCGGCAATCGTTCACCGGCAAACTCGCTTCCGAACCAGCTGCCGGCATCCAGCTTTCTAAGTTCTGACCAGTTCTGTTGATCAACCCGACCCCGGCCGTCGGTCGTCCGCTCCAGGATCTCGTCGTGCAGAATCAACGGCACACCGTCGCGACTCAATTGCACATCGAGTTCGATCCCGTCAGCCCTCTGCTGTTCGGCAAGAGCGAACGCGGCCAGGGTATTTTCCGGGGCATCGGCCGAAGCTCCGCGGTGGGCCCACAGCAAAAAATCTGACATACTTAAAACTCCTTGAAACTCTAGAGGGAGAAACTGATGCGCTGGCGCAATGAATGGTGGCGGTTCCTCTTGGTCGCCCTGCTGCTGCCGCGAGGCCCAGCCGGATCAGGGCAACCCCTTGTGAACCAGCAGCTTACGTAATTGCCAGCCCCAGATTCCGCCCTACAGGTCATCGACCTCACAGGTAACCCCTGCGTGCCAAATAATCGACAACCTGGGCACTGCAGTGGCCGACTTCGCAATCGACCAGAGTTGGCCGGTCTCCGGGCAGTTCTCGTTCGCAGGCCAGCAGGTTGTCGTTCGGAACCAACGCCGCCCCTGCCAACCGGAATTGTCGAAATCCCTGAGACGTCCCGACATCCAGGAGTGAGATCGAGGGGTTTTGCTGAACCAGCTGATAAGCTGCATTAGCACCCGACTTGTGTACGGGGCCGGACAGCGCCAGCTGGTTGCCGAACAGAACCAGCAGCAATGCCAGCAGAGATTTTTTCAACATGCCAGCTACCTCCACATCCACGCCAATTTAATAATATTCGATTCTGCATATACTTTACACCCCAATTCTTGTAATTCATGGCTATTCATGGCAGACTTGCGGCCTGAATCGTCCCCGTATACTGGATATTGGAGGAAAATGTGGATCGCAATCTGGCCCTGGAACTGGTACGCGTCACCGAAGCGGCCGCACTGGCCTGTGGTCGCTGGGTCGGCAAGGGGAACAAGCTGGCCGCCGATGATGCCGCGACCTCGGCCATGCGACGGACCCTCGAGTCGATCGATATCAAGGGAACAGTTGTCATCGGCGAGGGTGAGATGGACGAGGCGCCGATGCTCTACATCGGCGAAGAGGTCGGCAGTGGCAAGCTTCCGGAGGTCGATATTGCCGTCGACCCCCTAGAAGGTACCAATATCTGTGCCAAAGGGATGAACGGGGCCATCGCGACCATCGCCATGGCCCCACGTGGCAGTTTTTTGCATGCGCCCGACATGTACATGGAGAAAATAGCGGTCGGCCCATCGGCCCGAGGCGCCATCGACATCAATGCCTCGCCGGCGGAGAACCTGCAACGGGTTGCCGAAGCCAAGAGCTGTTATGTCGAAGATCTGACGGTGGTGATTCTTGATCGACCCAGGCATGACAAAACCGTCGAGGAAATCCGTAAGGCCGGAGCTCGGATTCATCTGATTACCGATGGTGATGTCGCCCCGGCAATTGCTGCGGCAGTCCCCGGCAGCGGGGTCGATATGCTGCTCGGCGTCGGCGGAGCTCCGGAAGGGGTATTGGCGGCCGCCGCGCTCAAATGCATGGGCGGCGATATGCAGGGGCGACTGGTCTTCATGAACCAGGAGGAACGCGATCGAGCCAAAACCATGGGGATCGACGATTTTGACAAGGTTTATACCGCTGAAGAGTTGGCCCGGGGTGATGTCTTCTTCGCGGCGACCGGGGTAACCAACGGCGAATTGCTCAGCGGCACCCGTTACTTTGCCGGCGGTGCAGAAACCCATTCGATCGTCATGCGCTCCAGGAGCCGAACCGTGCGTTTCATCCAGGCCACTCACTATTTTGATTACAAGCCAACGTATTGAAGTTAAGGCACTTGTCAAGTCAGCGACGAATTGGTAAACTCGCAAAGTTTTCAGGCAATTGAACCGAAAGCAAAGGAGCAACCATGGCCATCATCACCATCTCGCGGGAAATGGGCAGCGGCGGAATCCCCATCGCCCAGCAGGTCGCGGAAGTCCTCGGCTATAAGCTGATAGACGGTGAAACGCTCAAGGAAGTCGCCGGCGAGTACGGCCTTTCACCCGAAGCGCTGGAGCAGGCGGACGAAAAACCCCCGGCGTTCGTCGCCGAACGCGATGAGCAGATTGCCGTCGACCTGCATCAGATTGAACTGATTATCCTTGAGCGGGCGCTCAAGGGGAATGTCATCATCTATGGTCGTGGCGGTCAGGACCTGCTGCAGCGGGCGAGCAACCTGTTCCGGGTCAGAATCATCGCCCCCTTCGAAGAACGGGCCGAGCGCTGGGCCGAACGTGAATGGCTTGACCCGGACTATGCCCGCATCCTGGTCCGTAAGAGCGATCAGCAACGAGCCGGCTTCATCAAGTATTACTTTGATCGGGATTGGGACAATCCTCTCGAATACGACCTGATCATCAACACCTCGCGCCTATCCGAGGAGAGTGCGGTCAAACTGATCTGTGAAGGAGTCAAGGACAAGAACCTGATCGAGAAAAAAAACCAGTCGAAGAAAATTCTTACTGACCTGATCCTGCGCAAGAAGGTCGAGATCGCGATCCTCTCGGAAGAATCGATCGAGGGCTACCATGTTGAACTGGAAGCCGCCGACGGGGTTATCACCTTGGCCGGGCATGTCCATGACAACAAGGAGCTCAAAACGGTGCTCGCAATAGCTAATCAGATCAAAGGCGTGACCAAGGTCGTCAACAAGGTCAAGATTATCAACTACCGCACCTATCCAAGCGATCATTAGCAACCTTTGCCACATACACATTCCAAGCCGGCCAGCAAGCCGGCTTTTTTATTGCCGGACCGGGTTTTGAATTCTTGTCCGGGCCGGCCAGAGCATGCTAATATATGCTGTTTTTCCCAAGCGCTATCAAGAATCGAAGGAGAATGACAGATCATGGCTGGACACAGCAAATGGGCCAACATCAAACACCGCAAGGGCGCCCAGGATGCCAAGCGGGGCAAGATTTTCACCAAACTGATCAAGGAAATTACCGTTGCCGCTAAAATCGGTGGTGGCGACCTCGAGGCCAACGCCCGACTGCGCCTCGCCGTGGACAAGGCCAAACAGGCCAATATGCCCAAGGACAACATTGAACGGGCGATCAAAAAAGGGACTGGCGATCTAGATGGCGTCGTTTACGAAGAGGGGATCTTCGAAGGCTAAGGGCCGGGCGGTGTCGCCGTCATTGTTGAATTCATGACCGACAACCGGACCCGGACCGTCGCCGATGTCCGCCATGCTTTCACCAAATACGGTGGCAGTCTTGGGGTCAGTGGTTCGGTCGCCTTCATGTTCGATCGCAAGGGACAGATCGTTTTTGGCGAG
This sequence comes from Geothermobacteraceae bacterium, assembly GCA_035266745.1. Taxonomy (GTDB): domain Bacteria; phylum Desulfobacterota; class Desulfuromonadia; order Desulfuromonadales; family Geothermobacteraceae; genus DATFMT01. The sequence goes on from DATFMT010000207.1 coordinate 15,798, forward strand.
GACAATGACTTCGAGACCATCTTTGAAGCCGCCCTGGAGGCCGGCGCGGAGGATGTCAAGGAAGAGGACGGCATCATTGAGGTGGTGACCGACCCGAGTGATTTCGAAGCGGTCCGAATCGCCCTTGAAGAACAGGGACTTAAATACCAATCGGCCGAAGTTACCATGATCCCACAGAACATGAGCCCGGTCGAAGGGAAGCAGGCCGAATCGCTGATGAAAATGATCGACGTTCTGGAAGACAACGACGATGTCCAGAATGTCCACGCCAACTTTGACATCTCGGATGAAGAGATGGAAAAGATCATGGGCTGAAGCGGGCACGCACGTTTGGCCAGCCAGACCCTGCGCATACTCGGTATCGACCCGGGCACCCGAATCACCGGCTACGGCCTGGTCGATCAGCAGGGCAATCGGCTGATTCACGTTGATAACGGGGCGATCATCACCCGCAGCTCGGACCCGCTGGCACTTCGATTGAAAACGATTCACAATCGGATCGTCGAAATCATTCAGGAGTACCAGCCCGGCGTCATGGCCGTCGAGGAGATCTTTTTCGCCCAGAACCCCCAGTCGGCGCTCAAACTCGGGCACGCGCGTGGCAGCGCCATGCTGGCCGGCGTCAATGCCGGCCTGGCCGTACATGAGTATACCGCCCTGCAGGTCAAAAGTGCCGTCGTCGGCTATGGCAAGGCCGCCAAGCAGCAGGTGCAGCAGATGGTTCGTACCCTGCTGAAGCTTTCGGAGCACGCCCAGGAAGATGCCTCTGATGCCCTGGCCGTGGCGATCTGTCATGCCAACAGCCGGGGGATCAACCAGCAGTTGCAAAGGGCCCGCAGTGGCCGTGGCCGCTGATAACCGGGCTGCACCGGCCAACTCCACCCGCACCTGGAAAGGGACGCGATGATAGCCCAGCTCACCGGGGAAATCGCCTATCGGTCGATCGACCATCTGATTCTCGATGTCGGCGGGGTCGGCTATCGGCTGATGATCCCGCTGTCGACCTTCTATTCCCTCCCCGAACAGGGCCTGGTCAGACTGCAGGTTCACACCCATGTCAAGGAAGACACCCTGCAGCTGTTTGGCTTTCTCACCCTGGAGGAGAAGCAGATGTTCACCCTGTTGCTTTCCGTCTCGGGAGTCGGCCCGAAGCTGGCGTTGAACATCCTTTCCAACATCCCGGTCGCGCATCTGCAATCGGCTTTGGCCAGTGGTGACTCCAACCAGCTCAACAACGTCCCGGGGATCGGCAAGAAAACCGCCGAGCGACTGATCCTGGAATTGCAGGAGAAGGTCCGCAAGACCTTTGCGGCCGAGATCGCCAGCCACCCCGAGACAGTATCACCGTCAAGTGGAACCAGGATCGAGGATGCCCTCTCCGCCCTAGTCAATCTCGGTTACAAGGAACAACTCGCCCGCAAGGCGCTCAACTCACTCGATCTCGCCGAGGGGGCCAGCGTTGAGGAGATCCTCAAGGGTGCCCTGCGGATTCTGGTGAAATGACCAGCCGCATCTGCCAGCCAAGGAATTCATCATGACCGAACGCATCATAAGTGCCGGCGCCATGGAAGACGACGACCATTTCGAGTCCAACCTGCGGCCGCGCACCCTGAGCGAATATATCGGCCAGGAAAAGGTCAAGGAAAACCTCGATATCTTCATCAACGCGGCGCGCAAGCGCCAGGAAGCCCTCGACCATGTGCTGTTTTATGGCCCGCCCGGGCTGGGCAAAACCACCCTGGCCAATATCATTGCCGCCGAAATGGGAGTCAACATCAAGAGCACCTCGGGACCGGTGATTGAGAAAACCGGCGATCTGGCTGCGGTGCTGACCAATCTCGAAGAAGGTGATGTGCTGTTCATCGATGAAATCCATCGCCTCTCGCCGGTGGTCGAGGAGATTCTTTACCCGGCGATGGAGGACTATCAGCTCGACATCATCATCGGCCAGGGTCCGTCGGCGCGGACAATCAAACTCGATATCCCGCGCTTTACCCTGGTCGGCGCCACGACCAGGGCCGGGCTCCTCTCCTCCCCGCTGCGCGACCGGTTCGGGGTTATCTCGCGCCTGGAGTTCTACACCCCGGGGGAGCTGGGCACCATCGTCCAGCGCAGTTCCGGGTTACTCGGCGTCGACATCAACAAGCAGGGCGCGGCTGAAATTGCCCGCCGCAGCCGCGGCACTCCGCGCATCGCCAACCGGCTGTTGCGTCGGGTGCGCGATTTTGCCGAAATCAAGGGCGACGGCATCATTAACCAGGAACTCGCCGATCTGGCCCTCGAACGGCTTGAGGTTGACCGTTGCGGCTTCGACCACATGGACCGGCGCATCCTGCTGACAATTATCGACAAATTCTCCGGCGGCCCGGTCGGACTCGACACTCTGGCAGCTGCAGTCGGTGAAGAGCGTGATACAATCGAGGATGTTATCGAACCCTACCTGCTGCAACAGGGGTACCTGAACCGAACCCCGCGTGGCCGGACCGCCACACTCATGGCCTATCAGCATTTTCAACGGCAACCAGTGCCGGACCGAGGGGTCAGCCTGTTCGACTAAACGGATGAGCCAGAGTCTGCCGCCAAGCTACTGCTAGGAACTATGAAAATACCGCGCTTGACTATCGTTCGCCAGATGAGCTTTGGCTACCTGATTCTGATACTATTCAGCCTCGGATCGGTCGGCTATTCGCTTTACAGTCTGGAAGCTCTGAATCGTGGCGCAGCCGACATTGTCATGATCGACAAACGGGTGGAGGATGTGGCCAACAATCTCCTAAGTGCTCTGCTGGCCCAGGAACGTCTAGAAGATCAGACCATCATCCTTCGTCAGCCAGAATTGTTCAAACTCTACCAGGTGCGGAGCAACGAGGTCGGTGAAGTCTGGGAGGGGTTCCCGTCGGAGGCCCAACAGATGGAGCCAGGTACGTTGCAGGCAACTTTTGCCGCACACCAGCAGGCCAGCGCAAGGATGCTGGAGCTGCTCGGCCAGCAACAATGGTCCCTGGCCAAAAGTTACGGCGAGACGACCCTAGCCCCGCTGAGAAGCGAACTGATCAACGATCTCAACCGCCTGATCAGTACGATTGGCGTTCAGATCGAAATTGCGCTGAAGGAACTGACCCACAAAAGCCACTTCGCCTCCCAGATCGTCCTTAGCCTCATCATCATCGGCATCCTGCTCTCGGCTCTGGTGATTTATTCTCTGAGTGCTTCAATCCGCCGTTCGATCAGGCACTTTACCGACGCAATCAAAACTATGGGCAACGGAGCGTTTGAACTCGAGATGGAACTGAAGCGGGGCGATGAATTCAGCATCCTGGCCTGCGAATTCCAAGCCATGGGGCGTAAATTGAGAGAAATTGAACAACAGAGCCTCGATGCCAGCCCCT
>DATFMT010000208.1:0-4529 GCA_035266745.1 Geothermobacteraceae bacterium
TGGCCAGCTCGAGGGGCTGACGGAGAAATACGGCATGGAGTACCGGCGCGCCTATCACGACGAGTCGGTCGACGAGGGCTTTCTCGAACACCATCGCCAGCAGGTCTTCCCGCTGCTTCGGCAGCGACGGCTTTACAGCGATGTCGAATGCTTCCAGCTGTTCGATGTCCTGAATGGAGCTGCAGTCAATGACAACCTCTTTGCCTATGTCAACGGCACGCAGGAGCAACGGGTCCTGGTCCTCTATAACAACCATCCCGGCGAGGCCGCCGGCCGCATTCGCACCAGCGTCCCGAAGCGCCAGCATGGCGAAGCAGAAGCGGCGCTCCGCACCAGCCTGACCCAAGCGCTCAACCTGCCGGAGGACAGGCGGCAACTGGTCCGTTACCGGAATCATCGTAGCGGGCTCTGGCATCTGGCCAGCCTCGACGAATGGCGGGAAGAAGGGCTGCAGGTCAGCCTCGGTCCCTACGCCTACGCGCTGCTGCACGATTTCGCAGTTGTGCCGCGCTCCGCATTCTGGGACAAACTTTACCGTGAGCTGAATGGCGCCGGGGTCGCCAGCCTGGAAGCCGAGCTGATCCGGCAGTGCAAACCGCTCCCGGCGACCGAACCACGCAGCGGCAGGTTGAAAATCCTCATGGTTGCCTCCGAAGTCGCCCCGTTGGCCAAGTCCGGCGGTCTGGCCGACGTTGCCGGTTCGCTCCCGCAGGCCCTCGCCAAGCTTGGCCACGACGTCCGCATCATCATGCCGCACTATCCACGGATCATGCCCGGCGCAGTCAAAACCAAGGACCTGGGGATCGACTTCTCCGTCCCGTTCGGCCCGGAGCAACGTCCCTGCTCAGTCAGTCAGACCAAAATCGGTACGGTGCCGACCTGGCTGCTGCAGAATCGGGACTATTTCGACCGCGACCAGCTCTATGGCACCCCGACCGGCGACTACCCGGACAACGCCAAACGCTTCGGCTGGTTCTGCCGGGCCGTGCTGCAGGCTCTGCCGCTGCTCGATTTCCGGCCGGATGTCATCCATCTCAACGACTGGCAGACCGGGCTGATTCCGATCCTGCTGAAAACCGAGTTTGCCGATACGCCGTTTTTCCGCAAGACCGGGACCCTGCTGACGATTCACAACCTCGGCTACCAGGGACTGTTCCCGGTCAGCGTCCTGGAGCAGCTCGGTTTGCCGGACTGGCTCGACCATCCTGAGGCGCTGGAATACTGGGGGCAGATCTCTTATCTCAAGGGGGGGATCGTGTTCTCCGACCAGGTGAACACGGTTTCGCCAACCTATGCCAAGGAGATTTTACAGCCGCAGTTCGGGGTCGGCCTTGACGGCGTACTTCGCTTGCGCGGTCCGGCCTTTTCCGGAATCCTCAACGGCATCGATAACGACGCCTGGAACCCGGCCAACGACCCGGCCCTGCCAGCAACCTACCAGGCCGGTAACCTGCGCGGCAAAAGCAGCTGTAAAAAAGCCCTGCAGAAAGAATTCGGTCTTGATCAGGACTCCAAATCGATGCTGATTGCCATGGTCACCCGCCTGGATGTCCAAAAGGGCATTGATCTCATCAAGCAAAGCTGGGAGAACCTGTTGCGCCGACCAATCCAGTTCCTGTTGCTCGGAAGTGGCACGCAGGAGTACATGGATTTCTTTGCCGACCGGGCGCAAGCCAACCCAAGGCAGGTCGCCGTCAGGCTCGGCTTTGACGACGGGCTGGCCCGACGCATCTATGCCGGCAGCGACCTGTTTTTGATGCCGAGTCTTTACGAGCCCTGCGGGCTCGGTCAGCTGATCGCCCTGCGATACGGCAGCGTACCGCTGGTTCGCAGCACCGGCGGCCTGGCCGACACGATCCGCGACCGCGATGCCGACCCGAAGGGCGGGAACGGTTTCCGGTTTTCCGAACCGACCACAGATGCTATGCTGTCGGCCATCGACCGGGCGCTGCAAAGCTATGCTAATCGCCGCAAGTGGCTGGCCCTGATCCGGACCGCCATGCAGGCCGACTTTTCCTGGCAAAGCTCGGCCACAGCTTACCTGACCCTTTACCAACAATGCACGAGCAGCTGACATGAGCCCTGAAGGCACCGAAAACAATCCCGCCCCCACGGAAAAAACCGTGACTGAAACAACCAGCGAACCGGAATCCCGCTACCCGGACCTCGACCTGCTGCAGCAGGACGTCAGCCGACGGCTGCGGGACAACCAACGCTTTCTCGATCATTTTCTCGACGATGACTTCATGGATGAACTCGACAGCGAGGACGATGACGTCGACATCGATCCTGACGATTTCGAGGAACTTTGAGCAGGTCGGCTCCCTGCTTGTACCGGCCGGCTCTGCACAGTCCGATTTCCCCATCCCACAACTAAACTTCTTCAACTCGTCTTTTCCTACTCATCCGAGCGGCGAAGTCGGGTCAGTGACAAGGCCGGCACTTTTGCGCCATATCGCCGGAATTGCGCTAAATAGCAGCCTTTTCCGCTGAAATATTTCATGATAAATCCTTAAAAAAACTACTTAAATCCATATTTTCCATATGTTTTCAGCTGGTTATAAAATTTGCTTGCATTAATGTTTGACCTGGCATAGATTGTGGAACCTGAATATACGAAAAGACAATTATTAGCATTAAAAGATGTGGCAACTGCTGTCCCGCCTACCAGATAAGGGACCAAATCCCTGACGTCACAACGTCGCAAACACAACCCAGTCGGAGGAAGATCATGAAAACAATGCTCAAGACCGTCGCCATCTTGGCCGCCCTGGCCTTCTGTGCCACCACCGTGTTGGCTTCCGAAGGGGGCAACCCGAAAAGAGGCAAGTACCTCTACAAGAAAAACTGCAAAACCTGTCATGTCGCCGGCACTGAAGGCGGCGCACTGACCCCGCTCTCCAAAACCATGAGCCAGTGGGATCGCTTCTTCTCCCGCGACAAGCACAAGGCCAAGCCCGAAGCCTGGGGGAATTTTTCGGAAAAGGACCTGAAAGACATTCAGCAGTTTCTCTATGACCACGCTGCCGACTCGGACCAGCCGCAGACCTGCGGTTGATCCGTTCATACCATTTCACTCTTTGAAGGAGGCATAACCGATGCGTAAACTTTTTACTCTTCTGCTTGCCGGGCTGCTGCTCATACCTGCCACCGCGATGAGCGCAACCTCTGACGAGCTGCAGAAAAAAGTCGACCAGATGACCGAGGACATCAACTACCTGATGGAGCGCCTCGACAAGGCCGAATTGCACACCGCGACCGACCGGATCAGCTTTTCGGGAGATTTCCGTACCAAGGCCGACACCCTGCATTACCGGGACACCACCTGGAATCCGGGGGTCTATGTCGACTTGAATCAATTTGGCGCCGATGTTTTTTCGAATCCCGCAGCCTGGGGTTATGATGTCGGGCCGGACGGCTTTCCGATGACCGCCGATGACGCAGGGCTCATTCCCGGCTCACCGCTGGCAGCTTTCGCATCAGCATTCCCCGGCCACGCCGCCGCATTCTTTTCCGGAGCCGCTCCGGCTGTCGGCGGCCTCTCCATGCTCGGCCTGGACCTTGGCGTCCCGACGCCCAAAGGCGATATCGACAATGACATTCTCTACACCACCCGCCTGCGCCTGAACATGAAGGCCAAGGTGGCGAAGAACGTCAACTTCGCCGGCCGGCTCACCATGTTCAAAAACTGGGGCGACTCGACCGGAATCAAGGTGTTTGATTCCTGGAATGCCTTCACCATGGACGGCACCGACGGTGGCAGCACCAGCGGCGACTGGCTGCGGGTCGAGCGCGCCTATTTTAACTGGAAGGACATCGGCGGCACCCCCTTCTACCTCTCTATCGGCCGGCGCCCCTCGACCTACGGACCGCCGAGCGAAATCCGCGAGAACGAACTGCGTGGCGGCACCCCGTCTGGTCACCTGGTGCACTTCAACTTTGACGGCATCACCGTCGGTTACCACCTGGCTGAACTGACCGGCATCGAAGGCATGACCGCCCGCCTCTGTTACGGTCAGGGCTTCGAATCCCAACTCGGCAACGGCGAGCTCTTCAACCAGATCGCCACCGAGGACACCCATCTCGGCGGCCTGAATCTCGATGTCTATAATGACGGCTCCACCCTTGTCCAGTTGACCGCTTTCGGTGCCTGGGACGTGGTTGACGGCTTCAAGGGAACCTTCGCTTTCCCGGCCGCTTTCATGCCACTGTTCGCACCGAACATCAACCAGGACGCAGCTAATTTCCCGAACATGAACTTCATGGTTCGCTATCAGCCGTCCACCGTTATCGGCGATATGATCCTCGGCGGCCTCGGCTTCCAGCGCGAAGAAGAGAACGGTCTCAAGTACTTTGCCTCCCTCGGTTGGACCCGTCTGCAATCGAACGGCAAAGCCGGCTTGTTCGGCGGTATGGGCAGCGACAACCTGTATCAGGCAGCCCTGGTTGACACGAATGGCGATGGCATAAATGACAACATCATGCCGGTGCCGACCAACAGGGTCGTGGACGACTCGGACCAGGACGGT
>DATFMT010000209.1:0-7013 GCA_035266745.1 Geothermobacteraceae bacterium
GGCAGGCTAACATAGCACATTTCCCCGGTTAATGCTTCACAAAGCGCTTTTTGACCAGGGCCAGTTCATCATCACGCGTCGTAATCCTGCCATCCAGTTTTGCATGCAACAGGGTCAGAAATATCTCTTTGTAATTCGGCCCCGGAGGGATGCCGAGGTTCTGCAGATCGGTTCCGTTCAGCGCAACAGCGACATACTGGTACCGGGTCACGTACTGGGAGATCCATTTGCGCATGGTTGCGGAGCTACATTGGGCGACCAGGTAAAGCAGCATCTCGGTGGCAAGCGGTTTGAGCTGCGCGTAAAGTTCGCTTGCCGGCATTTTACCGCCCCGCCGCTGACTCCGCTGTAAAAAACTGTAGGCCGCCAGCAACTTTTCACGATCGCAGCAGAGCAGCGACACCAGCGCCGGAGGGACAGCGAGACGTTGGCAGAGCTGTTCAAGGGCCGGCTGGTTCAGTTGAGAAACCAGGCAAAGCAAATAGACTTTCCAGCTACTCGATGGTTCCCGGGTAAACAGCAGCTCGTGCCAGCTGATCGCCTTGGCCGCCTCGCGAAACAACTCGGGCAGCTCCCGGTCAATTTCAATCTCTGGATGGATGTACTGCAGCAGATTCAACCCGGCCAGCCGTTCGATCGCCGGCCAGGGGTCCGGTTCTTTCAGGATCAATTCGATTTCATGAAACAGCCGATAGCCACCGACCTTGGCCACGAAGCCGAGTCGGACCGCATTACGCAGCAGATGTTCGGTCGGTTTGCCGATATGAAACCCGAGCCGCTGCTCAAAGCGGACCGCGCGAAACACCCGCGTCGGGTCCTCAACAAAGCTGAGATTGTGCAGCACCCGGATCGCCTTGTCCTTCAGGTCTCGTTGACCGCCAAAAAAATCGACCAGTTCACCGTACTGGGTTTGATTCAGGGCGATGGCGAGGGTGTTGATCGTGAAATCACGCCGGAACAGATCCATCTTGACCGAGGCATGCTCAACTGTTGGCAGGGCTGCAGGCTGGCGATAAAACTCGGTCCGCGCCGATGCGATATCGACCTTGAAGCCGTCCGGAAAGATCACCACGGCAGTTCCAAACTTTTTATGCGGGCGCACCCGGCACTGGTGCTGATTGGCAAAGGCCCTGGCGAAAGCGATGCCATCACCTTCAACAACCAGATCAATGTCGAGGTTGTCCTTTCGCAGCAGCAGGTCGCGAACAAAACCTCCGACCACAAAAACCCGCTCCGAACTTCTCTCGGCAATCTGGGAAAATTGCCGGAACAATTCCCTGACCCGAGTCGGCAGGCGTTCTTCCATGTACTTGGCCATCCGCCTTTTCTTCAGCCAAAGGCCGTTTTCCGGCAGATCGCTACGGGTCCGAAAGCCGCGTGCCACGCCGAGCGAGATCAGGTGACGCAGCAGGTCGGTTCGCGTCAGCGCCCCGACCAGCAGGCCCTGTTCAACCACCGGCACGAACCGCTGCTGCTTTTCGACCAGCAGTTCCTGGAGCTGTTGCGAGTTGGCTTCGGGCGTTACGATGCTGATTTCCTTGTTCATAAAATCGGCAACCGGCTGGGTTCCGAGCTCATGTTGCAGCGCACGATCGACGGTCTGGCGGGTTATGATCCCGGTGACCGTCTCACCCTCAAGGACCGGCATACTGTTGATATGGTAGCGGGTCATCTCATCGCGCACCCGGCTGATGCTGAATTTGCTCTGCACCGAGCGAACCGGAACCGACATCAGCTGCCGCGCTTCAACTCGGGGGTTGACGTGACGACCGAGGACGCCGGGCAACTCGTCGAGCAGCTGCACCAGGGTCAGCTCACGCAGAGTCGCCGACGCCGCGAACGCGTGACCGCCACCATTGAACTCCTCGAGCAGTTCTCCGACATGTACCTCGGGAATCCGCGACCTGCCGACCATGAAGATCCGGTCATTCATGCGCACCATAACGATCAGCACATCGAGGTTCTCCATGTCCTTGAGCTTATGAGCCAAAACGGCCAGGTCACCGACAAACTGTTCGGTGGTGGCGTGGGCCAGTCCGATTTCCACACCATTGATCAGCACCTTACGAAAGTTCTCCAGCAGCTGGTGCAATAGTGCCACTTGCGCGGCGGACAATTCCTGGGTCAAAAAGTCAGCGACGACATTCAGCGATGCACCATGCTCGAGCAGATAGGCGGCAGCGTGATAATCCTGCACCGTCGTGGAATTGAACTGCAGGCTGCCGGTATCCTCGTAGAGACCGAGCATCATCATGGTGGCTTCGTCGGGGGTCGGGTGCAGGCCCCGTTCGGCAAGCAGCCGGCTCAGCAGGGTAACCGTCGCACCGACGGGCTCGATATGCTGAACCGTGCCCAACAGGTCTGAATTGGCCGACGGGTGGTGGTCGTAGATATGCAGCTCGACGTCATCACGCCGGGCGAGACTGGCGAAGGGTCCGATCCGATCGGCCTGGCTGACATCCACCAGGATCAGCCGGGTCACGGCAGCGAAATCAATCTCCTTGATCCGCTTGAACCCGTAGCTATAGCTGCTGCTTTTGAGGAAGAATTCGCGGAGGGTGCGTTCCTGGGAACCGGAAAAAACCAGTTCGGCTTCAGGGTAGAGTTTCTTGGCCGCGATCATCGATCCGAGGCAATCAAAATCGGCATTGATGTGGGTGGTGATGATCTCCATACCCGTCCCGGGTTACGGCAAGGTTGTCGGTCGTGCGCAGCCTGACGGACAGGCTGCGCGGCAAATACCTGACAATTATAGCTCGAGACTGCCGATCAGCTGGCGGATGTCGCTGATATTATGAGCGACACAAAAACTCTCCAGCCCATCGATGATGGTCTGCATGGCGGTGGGATCGATGAAATTGGCGGTGCCGACCTGGACAGCACTGGCGCCGACGATCAGGAACTCCAGGGCGTCTTCGGCGCACATGATCCCGCCAACCCCGACCACCGGCACCTTGACCGCCTGAACCACCTGGTGCACCAGGCGCACCGCGATTGGCCGGATCGCCGGGCCGGACAGGCCGCCGGTACGATTGGCAATCTTAGGCTTGCGGGTCCGGACATCGATCGACATCCCGGTCAGGGTGTTGATACAACTGATCGCATCGGCGCCAGCTTCTTCGACCGCACGGGCAATCACGGTAATATCGGTGACGTTCGGAGTCAGCTTGACGATCAACGGCTTGTCAAGCTGTTCGCGCACCACGCGGACCACCTGGTGAGCCGCCTGCGGATCGGTGCCGAAGACGATCCCCCCCTGCTTGACATTGGGGCAGGAGATGTTTAGCTCGACTCCGGCCAACTCCGGAATCTCCGAGAGCCGCCGGGCAACCTCACCATATTCATCGAGGGTGTTGCCGAAAAAATTGGCGATCACCGGGGTGTTGGTTTCACGCAGGAAAGGCATCTTATGTTTGATGAAGACGTCGATGCCGACATTCTGCAACCCGATCGCATTGAGCATGCCGCTGGTGGTTTCGGCAATGCGCGGGGTCGGGTTGCCGGCCTTCGGTTTAAGCGACAGCCCCTTGGTGACAATAGCGCCAAGATTATTCAGGTCGAGGAACGGTGCGTATTCCTCACCGTAACCGAAGGTTCCGGAAGCCGGCATGACCGGGTTTTTCATGGCAATCCCGGCGACTTCAACGGCCAGGTTCGGGCGCAGGCTGGTATTGGTCCTTGTTCCACTCATGATTTGCACCCCTCGCAGAAACCATCGCTCTGCTGCATTTGCTGCCAGTCAAGCTGTTCAGCCTTGAACACCGGTCCCGCCTTGCAGGTGCACAGGTAACTGGGTGTCGCTTCGCTGTGCCCGGCCCCCTTGACAACGCAGCCAAGACAGGCGCCAACACCACAGGCCATCAGTGCTTCGAGGGAGACCTGCAAAGGAACCTTATGTCCGGCACAGATCCGTTGGACCGCCTCGAGCATCGGCATAGGCCCACAGGCATACACCGCGGCATCGGGAAACTTGGTAAGCTTGCGCTCCAGAACCTGGGTGATCAGACCCTCTTCGCCCAGGCTGCCGTCCTCGGTGGAGACATAGGTTTCAACCCCCAGACGTTCGAACTCGGTCACGGCGATGATATCCTGACGGGTTCGCCCGCCCATCAGCAAGCGGACATGATTGTTTTTCTGCAGCAACTCATCAGCCAGCAGGTACAGGGGAACCAGACCAATGCCGCCGCCGATCAGGATTTTTTCCTGGCCCGGAACACCGGTATCGAAGCCGCGCCCGAGCGGGCCGAGAATTTCGACCCGGTCACCGCTGTGCAGCTCGCTCATCATCTTGGTCCCGCTACCGACCACTTTATAAACCATTTCCAGGAATTCTTTCGGCGGCAAACCGTCGCAATCCGGCTCGAGAAAACCGGTCTGAAAAATACCGAAGGGGCGCCGCAACAGTGGCGGCAGCGAGAGTTGGACCCGGAACATCAGGAACTGTCCCGGCCTGACTTGTTGCGAAATTCCAGGGACCAGGATCCGCATGCGAAAGTAGCCAGGTGAAATTTCCTGGTTGGACAGGATAATGGTTTTAAAATTCTTCATGCATCTCTCCAGAGCGGGTCTAAACGTTGGCCCGGATTATTCAAACCCGGACAGGTCGTCCAAGCTCATCAGAATAGCGGTTTCGCCGTCGTTATAATAGTTGCTGCGCTGCGCGTTGGTACGGAAACCGAACCGTTCATACAGCGCGATGGCCGCTTTATTATCGGCCCGGACTTCTAATATTGCTCTGCGCATCTGCCCTGCCGCGGCTCGAAACAGCACTTGCCGCAGCATCCAACTGGCCAATCCCCGGCGCCGCCATTCCGGAGCTGTGACAATATTCTGGATTTCCAACTCATCGACAATCTGCCAGCAGCAGAGGTAACCGGCCAGGCCCCCATCGACATAAAGCAGATCGATTCGTGCCAGCGGATTGTCCAACTCCCGCACGAAGGTCGTCCGGGACCAGGGATGCAGGTGACAGCGCCGCTCCAATTCCAGCACCGGTTCGAGATCGGCCCGGGTCATGCGCAGCAGTTGGTAGGTGTCGGCCATATCGGATCACCCGCTAGCGCAGGAAAATGAAAATCACCTGCCAACTCGGTCCATTTTGCCTTATACTTATGAAACAATTATCGGGCCATGATAAGGGAGCGGTCGGGACCTGTAAAGTCATTCTTCCAGGTCGCGCCGTGGAGATCTGTTGACAAGCCAGACCCGGTTGATTTATTAATGAGCCACTTTTTACGAGGAGCCGGAGAATTTGAGTAATAAAGACCAGATGACCTACAAAGATGCCGGGGTCGATATCGATGCTGGGAACCGTTTCGTACAACTGATCAAGCCGTTGGTCAAGGCGGCTTCACGCCCCGAAGTCCTGACCGACATTGGTGGTTTTGGCGGATTGTTTTCATTGCAGGCGGGAAAATACCAGAAACCGACCCTGGTTGCCTCAACCGACGGCGTCGGCACCAAGCTGAAGCTGGCGTTCCAGCTTGACAAGCACGACACGGTCGGCATCGACCTGGTGGCCATGTGCGTCAACGACATCGTCGTTCAGGGCGCCGAACCGCTGTTCTTTCTCGACTATCTGGCCACCGGCCAGCTGGCTCCGGAAAAAGCGGCTCAGATCGTTGCCGGCATTTCGAAGGGCTGCGTCGACGCCGGCTGTGCATTGATCGGTGGCGAGACGGCCGAAATGCCGGGCATGTATGCTGACGGCGAATACGATCTGGCCGGGTTCACGGTCGGCGTCGTCGACAACGACAAGCTGATCGACGGTTCTTCGATCACCGTCGGCGACAAGGTCATCGGCATCGGTTCCAGCGGTCTGCACTCCAACGGCTACTCCCTGGCGCGCAAGGTCCTGCTGGAGAAAATGGCCCTGTCGCTCGATACCATGGTCGAGGGGCTGAGCCAGCCGCTTGGCAGTGAACTGCTGGCCCCGACCAAAATTTACGTCAAATCGATCCTCAACCTGATGCGCGACTTTACCATCAAGGGGATGGCGCATATTACCGGTGGCGGACTGCTGGAGAATATCCCGCGGATATTGCCCAAGCACTGCCTGACCGAAATCGACAAGAACAGCTGGACAAAACCGGCCATCTTCGAATTGATCCGCGAAGGCGGCAACGTCGACGAGTTGGAAATGTACCGAACCTTCAACTACGGGATCGGCATGGTCCTGATCGTCCCCGACGCGGAAGCCGAGGAGATCCTGATGCGCCTCCCCGGACTGGGAGAGAAAGCCTACCTGATCGGCACAGTCGCTCCCTGTCATGAAGACGACTGCCCACAAGTGGTGCTGGTCTAACTATGATCTCTGAACCTGCCATGCCCGGCGACAAGCTGCGGATCGGCGTCCTCGCTTCGGGAAGTGGCAGCAACCTCCAGTCCATCATCGACCGCTGTGCGGATGGCAGCCTGGCTGCCACGATCGCGGTCGTCATTTCCAACGTGCCGGGTGCCGGTGCTCTGGAACGCGCCCGCAAGGCAGGAATTCCAACCAGCTGCATCGACCACAAGAAGTTTGCCGACCGCCAGGCCTTTGACCGGGAAGTCGTCGCCGCATTGCAGGTCGCCGGGGTCGAACTCGTGGTCCTGGCAGGGTTCATGCGCATCATCAGTGATGTCTTTCTCGAGGCCTACCCGCAGCAAATCATCAATATTCACCCGGCCCTGCTGCCGGCCTTCCCCGGCCTGCATGTACAGAAAAAAGCCCTCGAATACGGTGCCAAATTCGCCGGCTGCACGGTTCATTTTGTCGATGGCGGTGTCGACACCGGCCCGATCATCATTCAAGCCGCGGTTCCGGTACTCGACAGTGATACGGAAGTAACGCTGGCCGCGAAAATCCTCAAGGAGGAGCACCGCATTTATCCGCGGGCGATCCAGTTGTTCGCCGAGGGTAGGCTCAAGTTGAGGGAACGACGGGTTATCATCGATCCGCCGCTCGAACCGGCTGCCAGCGCCCAACATCACCCCCCGTTGGCTTAAACCCGGACAGAAAGCAGCAGTCGCCA
>DATFMT010000210.1:0-6370 GCA_035266745.1 Geothermobacteraceae bacterium
CTGCCGACGCTGCACGGTCCGACCACGGCGTTACTCGTCGTGCTGGTCGTCATCGCCGGCAGTTTTTACGGCCTTTACGAAGCAACCTCGCTGCGGGTCGAAACGGTCCGCCTGGAAACCGCCAAGTTGCCGCCCGGGACGCCTCCGATCCGCATCGCCCAGGTCTCGGATATGCATCTCGGGCTGATCCTCCGGGAAGAAGCGCTGGCGCCGATCGTCGCCCGCCTGCAGCAGCTGCAGCCCGACCTGCTGGTGGCGACCGGCGACATCGTCGATGCCCAGCTGAACCACCTGCAGGAGCTGGTCACGCTCTGGCAGCAGCTCGATCCGCCACTCGGCAAGTATGCCGTCACCGGCAACCACGAGTACTACGCGGGACTGAATCAGGCGCTCGACTTCCTGCAGCGCAGCGGTTTCGTGATGCTCCGCAACCAGAATACCGAGGTAGGGGACTGGCTGAAGCTCGCCGGGGTAGACGACCCGGCCCGGGGCGGGGCACCGGATGAAACCGCGGCGCTCGGCGCCCGCTCGAAGCGCTTCACCCTGCTGCTCAAGCACCGGCCGCGCTTCGCCGGAGAGTCAAAAGGGCTGTTCGATCTGCAACTATCGGGGCACGCCCATCGAGGGCAGATCTTCCCCTTCAACCTGCTGACCGGACTCGAATACCCGCTGCAGAACGGCCTCTACACCCTGGCCGCGAGCCAGCGTCTCTACACCAGTCGCGGCACCGGCACCTGGGGCCCGCCGATGCGCATTCTTTCGCCGCCGGAGATCTCGCTGATCGAACTGGTCCCCGGGGGATGACAGCTTCGCGACAGCTTGACCAAATGGTTTTTGAAGAGAGGTAAGCGCGCCGGGGGGCGGATACGGCTTGAGCCAGGTCGCCCGGGAAAGGTTTCTGCCGGCCGCGCAACGCGGCAGGGACTCGATCGCGGCCCGTTGTCCCGCGCGCCGCACCTGCTTCGGTCCTGAGCAACTCCCGCAAGCTTCACTGAGGAGAGCGTACATGGGTAGACTGCAGCGCCTGCAAAAACTCAAAGAGGAGCGGGTCTTTGACCTGCTGGTCATCGGCGGTGGCGCGACCGGCTGCGGGGTCGCGCTGGACGCGGCCAGTCGCGGTTTGCAGGTGGCGCTGGTCGAAAAAAATGACTTTGCCGAAGGGACCAGCAGCCGCAGCACCAAGCTGGTGCACGGTGGCGTCCGCTACCTGGAATTGGCGATCAAGAAGCTCGACCGGGTACAGTACAACCTGGTCAAGGACGGCCTGCGGGAACGCTACACACTGCTGCGAAACGCCCCGCACCTGTCGAACCGCCTGTCGCTGGTGACGCCCCTCTACAGTTGGATCGACGTTCCTTACGTGTTCGCCGGCCTGAAACTGTACGACATTCTCTCCGGGCGGCGGCATATCGGCCACAGCCGGCTCCTCAGCCGCAAGGAGGCGCTGCGGCGGTTTCCGACCCTGAAGGCCGAGGGGCTCAAAGCCGGGGTGCTCTACTACGACGGCCAGTTCCACGATGCCCGCATGGCGCTTTCCCTGGCTTTGACGGCGGCGGCACAGGGCGCGGTCATTGCCAACCATGTCGCGGTATCGGGGCTGCTCAAACAGGACGGGAAAATTGTCGGCGCGCAGTTGACCGATTCCCTGAGCGGGGAGACCTGGCCGGTGCGGGCCAGGGGGGTCATCAATGCTACCGGACCCTTCGCCGACCAGATCCGCCAGTTGGACAATCCCGCGGTGTCGAAGATCCTCTCAGCCAGCACCGGCATTCATATCGTGCTAGATAGACGCTTCGCGCCTCCAAACACCGGCTTGATGATTCCGGAGACCGAGGACGGGCGGGTCTTGTTCGTGCTGCCCTGGGAGGAGCATGCCTTGGTCGGCACCACCGACGAGCCGGCCGAGATCACCGAACATCCCCGTCCCCTCGACAGTGAAATTTCCTACTTGCTGCGCCATGTGGCCCGCTATTTCAACCTGCATGTCGAACGGAGCGACATCAAGGCGGTCTGGTCCGGCCTGCGCCCGCTGGTCTCCGACCCCAAGGCAGCTGACACGGCCCGCCTGGCCCGTGACCATGTCATCGAGGTGAGCCCGGACGGCCTGTTGACCATTGCCGGCGGCAAGTGGACGACCTACCGGCTCATGGCTGAGGACACGGTGAATCATGCGCTCAAGCAGTTCAACTTGTCGGCCCCGCATCCGACCTGCCGGACCGAACAGCTGCCGATCCTCGGTGGCGCCGACTACGCCGAAACAGGTGATCTCCGCCTGATTGAAAAATTTGGCTTGGCCGCAGATGTGGCCGCCTATCTGAACCGCAATTATGGCGACCTGGCTGACCAGGTCGCACAACTCGCAAAACCAGGGCATGGTGAACGGCTGGTCGAAAATCACCCGGTGATCGAAGCGGAAGTTACTTATGCCGTACGTTATGAAATGGCTGAACGGGTCATCGATGTACTGGCTCGGCGCATGCCCCTGGCTCTGCTGGACACTGCCGCCGCCCGGAGCGCACTGCCTAAAGTTTTGCAGATCATGGCTAAAGAACTGAATTGGGATGATGTACGCCTTGACGAAGAAGCCCGACTGGCCGAACAAAGATTGGCGGAGGCGCTTTGAACTTTGACGACCTAGTCCTCGTGGTTGACGCGGGGCGCATCCATGGCTGGAAAAGAACCCGGCTTGAGATCGTCGGAGATCACGCTGATCGAGATTATGCCGGAATAACAGCGAGTCACAGCCGCTCCCCAACCTCAAACGAATAGTGCCCAAGGCAAATTTCTCGCCAGAGAAAAACCGAAACCCGCCACGTATAAATGATAAGCTTTTCTCAATATGCTTGGTAAGGCAAGCAGGGAGAGCCACGGTCTGACAACCTGTGAGACTGGCGTCGGGATGCTTTGTTTGGATTCACAGATGGTGAAAAACATTCTGCTCAGAGAACAATTATGGACTGGACACATTTCTGGGATACTGCTCTTCACTGGGTGACACTCCACCCGGTCGTGGCCTATCTGGGGGTCTTTGTGGTGGCTTTGTCTGAGTCCTTGGCCCTGGTCGGCCTGCTGATTCCGGGCACTGTTATCATGATCGGTATCGGGGCACTCGCCGGAAGTGGAGCCCTCTCTATAAAAATAACGCTGATTGCTGCCATGCTTGGAGCCGTCGTCGGAGACGGCATCAGCTATTGGCTTGGACGGTACTACCAGCAGGGTTTGAAAGCCTACTGGCCGTTCCGCAATCATCCACAACTGCTGGTCCGCGGCGAAGAATTTTTCCAAAAACACGGCGGCAAGAGCGTTCTGTTTGGGCGGTTTGTCGGCCCCGTCCGACCCATCATACCAGTAATCGCCGGAATGCTGGATATGCCGGTCGGACGTTTTCTGCTGGTCAATATTCTCTCTGCAGTCGGCTGGGCCTTTGCGTATCTCATCCCCGGCGTGCTGCTCGGCGGTTCGCTGACCCTTGTCGGAGCCGTCAGCACCAGGCTCAGCCTGTTGTTGCTCCTGATGGTGTTATTGCTCTGGCTGATCTTCTCGCTTGGCCACCATGTCTTCATCTGGCTCGGGCGGTTAGGCCCCAAAGGTGAACGACTGCTGCCGTTGCTTGGCCTGGCCCTGTTCCTGGCCGGATGGGTCTTTCTCGGGGTGCTTGAGGACCTGGTGAATATGGACCCGCTGGTTCAGGCTGATCAGGCGATTTACCGGTTTCTGCAGTCGCTAAGAACACCCTGGGGTGATTGGCTCATGGTAGCAGTGACCGAGTTGGGTGACAGTCTGGTGAATCTGCCCATTGCGGTCACAGTCTTCATGTTACTCGTTCTGCTGCGGAAGTTTCGTGCTGTTGTCTATTGGCTGCTTGCACTTGGCAGTGGAGCCGCGCTGGTACAGTTCTTCAAGTGGACAATGCACCGTCCGCGACCGATTGAAATTTACCAGGGTATCTCCAGTTGGGGGTTTCCAAGCGGGCACACCACCATGAGTGTGGTCCTTTATGGTTTCCTGGCGATCCTGCTGGTCCGCAGCTGTAACCCGCGCTGGAGCTGGTTACCGTTTAGCGCTGCCATTGGCATCTCTATGTGTATTGCCTTCTCGCGGCTCTACCTTGGCGCCCACTGGCTTTCTGATGTCCTTGGTGGACTGTCTCTCGGTTGGGCCTGGGTCACGTTACTCGGAATCGTCTATCTGCGCGGTTCGGACGACACACTACCCAAAATTCTCCTGCTCGGCGGCGTGCTGCTGGCCATTGTTCTGGCCGGAGTCTGGCATATCCATGGCAGGCATGCACAGGATCTGGTTCGCTATCAGGTCCGAAAACCGGTCCAGGAGTTAGCGGCCGCAAGTTGGCAAGACCTGGGCTGGCAGGAATTGCCTGACAGGCGAATTGACCTGTCCGGGGAAGATGAGGGACCTCTCAACCTTCAGTGGGCGGGCGATCCGGGGTCGTTGTCAGCCCTGCTCATCAATCAGGGATGGACAGCGTCTCCGGGTCTCAATCTCAAGCAATATCTGAACATTCTGACCCCGCAGGCAGCTCTCCAACAACTTCCCGTACTACCACTTCTGGAGGACGGCAGGCAGGAGCGGCTCCTGTTGTCCTTAACTCAGCAGGACGCAAGATTGGTCCTGCGGCTCTGGCCAACGGATTTCAAATTGTCTGACAGCAACCAGCTGCTTTGGGTCGGCACCGTAGACCGAGAGGTTGCCAGCTCCATGGCAGACTTATTCACCATCCCCAGGGGGACGCGTGAATATTCAGTAGCTATGCAGCAGCTTCGTCATTTCCTCCCCCCCGAAGTGATCGTTCGTTCGGTATCTCGCCCAGCAAAAGTGAAGTTACCACCTCAGCGCTGGGATGGACAAACCCTTCTATTGGCGGAGAGTCCGATACTCAGGCCGGAGCATTAATTCCATGTCCCCGGCGCCGTCCCTCAACCCTTCGGGACAAACTCGAAATATCCCCCCGACTGTCTGGGCGCTTGGTTTTGTCAGTCTGCTCATGGACATCTCGTCAGAAATCATCCACAGCCTGTTGCCGGTTTTTCTGGTCAGCGTCCTCGGGGCCGGGGTGCAGACTGTCGGATTGATTGAGGGGGTGGCCGAAGCAACAGCGATGCTGACCAGGGTCTTCTCAGGGTCGCTAAGCGACTGGCTCGGCAAGCGCAAGATTCTGGCGCTGCTGGGCTATGGCCTCGGGGCCTTAAGCAAGCCGCTGTTCGCATTGGCACCATGTGTCGGCCTTGTCTTTACCGCGCGGTTTGTAGATCGGGTCGGCAAAGGCATCCGGGGGGCGCCGCGGGATGCCCTGGTCGCCGACGTGACCCCTCCGGAACGGCGCGGTGCCGCTTATGGATTGCGGCAGTCCCTCGACAGTGTCGGTGCCTTTCTCGGGCCACTGCTAGCGATTGGCCTCATGTTCCTGTCGGGCGGTCAATTTCGCTTGATTTTCTGGGTGGCGTTTGTTCCTGGCATCCTGGCGCTGGTTGTGCTCTGGCTCGGAGTGAAGGAACCTGTCTCGACAGCGAGGAAGCCCTTTAGGTCGCCTCTCAGCCGCCAATCCCTGGCATTGCTCGGACAGCGCTATTGGTTGGTCGTCCTGGTGGGGATCGTTTTCACTCTGGCGCGCTTTAGTGAGGCTTTCCTCTTGCTGCGTGCCGAAAATGTCGGACTTCGTCTTAGTCTCATCCCCCTGGTCCTGGTAGTGATGAACATCGCTTACAGTCTGACGGCTTACCCTGTCGGACACTTGTCTGACCGCATCGGTCGACAGGGTTTGATGGCGCTTGGTCTCATTGTCCTGATCGGATCGGAGCTGTTATTGGCCCTTGCCGGTGGTCTTTGGATGGTTTTGGCTGGAACCGCATTGTGGGGTATCCATATGGGGCTGACCCAGGGACTTATTTCGACGCTCGTTGCTGATTCCATAACCCCTGAATTAAGAGGTACAGCTTTCGGCGTGTTTGGTTTGGCCAGTGGCGTGGCACTTTTATTGGCAAGTCTGATTGCCGGTTGGTTATGGCAGGAGTTCGGGGCTTCGGCGACTTTCTGGGGTGGGGCCTTGTTTGCCGCTCTTGCTTTGTTGGCATTTTTAGGTCTCAAACAAGGGGAGAAAGATCCCATCTCATAGCAACCGTCGATGGACCCCTTTTTAACCATTGCCAACCATGAAGCCGCACAGTCAGCGATCAGCCG
Organism: Geothermobacteraceae bacterium; assembly: GCA_035266745.1. GTDB lineage: Bacteria > Desulfobacterota > Desulfuromonadia > Desulfuromonadales > Geothermobacteraceae > DATFMT01. Next base: position 6,196 of record DATFMT010000210.1, read on the forward strand.
ATTGGCATTCTTAAATTTTGTCCCGCATTAGGTTCCGGTGGGTGTCAAGATAGTTGTCGCATCATTTGCTTATGCTGCCTTATTGAGTTCCTCTGCAGAAAGCCTCTTGGGCGCTGGATTTAGTGTGACAGCCCCTATCGGTTCCCAGTTTCGTGTGCTTCGTGTCCATCGCCCC
>DATFMT010000211.1:0-5931 GCA_035266745.1 Geothermobacteraceae bacterium
AGCGCGTGGAAGGTGACCGTCAGCTCGGGGAGTTGCAGCGTCGCGCAGCTATGGTTGAAGCGGGTGCTGCCGGGATTGATCACCAGCACCTGGCCGAGCCGCTCCGCGAACACCTGGTGGGTATGACCGACGATCAGCACATCGCAGCGGCAGCCCCGCAGCAGCTCACCCCAGCGGGTCCGTGCGGAGTCCAGCAACCGCCCCTCCTCATCGAGCAGCCGGATACCTTCCAGTGTCGAATCGGGCGGGCTGGCGTGGACCATGGCGATGCGCTGTCCTTCCATTGTCAGCGCCATGGTCAACGGCAGACCACGCAGCCAGGCATCGACTTCGCTGTCCCTCTCGGGATTTCTGCGGCGCAGATGCCAGAGGTCATGATTGCCGGCCACGGTCTGGCAGCTGCTCTCGATCAGCTGCTGAGCGGTCGCGTCCAGCTCGCTGCTGTATCCGGCGACATCCCCGGCACAGAGGATCGTGGCGACCTGTTCACGCTGAAACAGTTCGAGCGCCTCGCGCAGCGGCTCCGGGGTGGCATGAACATCACTGATCAGACCGATTTTGACACTCACGAGACAGCTCGGCAGGAAGCGGTGACTGGCACGGTTACTCCCAACGGCCGCCATGCCTGCGGGTCAATTCGATATCAATCGATTCGACCCGCCCTTGGCCATTGATAAACGAGCTGAGCAGCCAGCTCACCAGACTGATGATCAGTGAGCCGAACAGCGCCGCGCCGAAGCTGGTGACCTGCAGACCGCCGATCACCCCCGAGGTCATCATCAGCAGCAGGGCGTTGATGACGAAGGTGAATAGGCCGAGGGTCAGGACATTGATCGGCAGGGTCAGAATCAACAGGATCGGTCGGAAGAAGGCATTGAGGATCCCCAGAACCAGAGCGGCGAACAGCGCCGAACCGAAGCCGGCGACCTGGATACCGTTGAAAAGATAGGCGGCGATCAGGATCGCCGCGGTCAGGATCAGCCACCTGAGCAACAGACCGGTCATCTCTCAACCTCCCGTTCCGATCATGATAACTACAGGAAAAGTCTACCCTAGCGGTGGGAGGTTGGAAAGTCCTTTCGGGAAAGGAACATCATCTCAGGGCGCACATTCATCGAGTGCACTGAGCCCGACGACCCCGGCGGTCCGCTCGCTAACGCCCGCTTCTTCGCCACGCCTAAATGGCCCGGTTCGAACGGGAGACAGCATGCCAGCGACGGCACGGCCACGCCAGCCTGATGGCCGGCGCGAGCAATTGCGCGACAGATCTAGCAAGGGGTCGTCACGCTGAGCTGGGAGGGGTGGCGGATAAAATCAGGGCCACCCCGGTTGCGGTGACCCGGCATCCAGGCAAGCACAAACAGCGGATGGCCCGGCGGCGGTCTATTTAGCCGCCGAACCGGTACTCTGCTCGACCACCTGCTTGAGCCAGGTGATCTCCTCGGGGATGAACTGCTTGGAGAGATCGGTTCCGACATTCATCGCCAGGTGCAGCCCTTCGGTTGCCATGGCGATCACCACGTAACCGGGGACGGTCAGGCACTTGACATCCTCAGCGGCCCAGGCGGTGACCCGCTCGGCCGAATCGAACAGCATCATGAAGTCGGCGCCCTCCGATTCCATGATCAGCGGCAGCGCCTGCTGCGGATTCTCCGGCGCCCCTGTCCCCTTGAGCATCCCGCCGTTTTCCTGGTCGTAGGTCGGCACAAAGAAGTCGGTCTGCAGAAACAGGCTGTAAAAATGGTGGCGATTTTCGAGGCTGTCGGGGTCTTCGTGCAGGGTTTTCAAGGCCTGGTCGAGCGGGGTCATATGGATACCTTTCGGAACAGAGGGAGATGGTCGGACGATGGCCAAAGAGTCTGCATAGTAACAGATGTCGCCAGTCAGGCCAAGTCGGAGCTTTCGCAGCGGGACACGTGCCTGTCCAGGGCATGAGCGTTAGGCCGTCAGCGGCCGGATGCACTCCGGCCGGTCAAAGGCCGGCCGGTTGACCTCCCGGGTCACCGGGTAGCTCTCCAGCAGCTCGGCCGCACAGGGTTGCAGCAACTCACTCAGCAGCCCGCAGTCGCTGACCGCCCGATTGAGCCAGAGCCCGAACTGCTCGCGCTGCAGCACGACCGGCATCCGTTCGTGCAGCTGTTGCAGCAGCCCGTTGGCACGGGTGGTGAGGATGCTGCAGGTCTCCAGGATCTCTCCCGTCGGAGCGGCCCAGCGCTCCCACAGACCGGCCAGTGAGAGTGGCTCGCCGTCGCGGCGGCGGATGTAGAAGGGTTGTTTCTCCAACCCCTGGCGTTGCCACTCGTAAAAGCCGCCGGCGGGAATCAGGCAGCGGCGGTGTTTCAGGGCCTGGCGGAACGAGGGCTTCTCGTGGGCAGTTTCGCTGCGGGCGTTGCTCAGCTTGCGGCCGATGGCCGGATCCTTCGCCCAGCGCGGGATCAATCCCCATTGCAGCCAGGTCAGTTCTCGCGCACCGGTCTGCTGCTGGCGAACCGCAGCGACCGGTTGGCTCGGGGCGATGTTGTAACGCGGCGGCAGCTCGGACGCCGACACCAGGTTGTAAATCGCCGCCAGCATTCCGGAATCAAGATCCTGAACAAACCGTCCGCACATGGCTGGAGCGCTACGGCGTTGAGCTAGGGCGCCACCAGCAGCCGGAGCTGCAGGTCGGCGAGGGCCCGTACCTGGGCCTCCTCCATCAGGGCGGTGACGTCGACAAAGACGTCGGTGCCGGCATCGAAGTCGAAAAGATTGAAGCGCTGCACGGCTAGGGGAATGGAGGCGTAATCGGCAGCCCCCAGGGCGCCCAGCGGATACTGCACCAGATCGAGCAGCACCGGCACGGTCGCAGCGAAATCGACGAAGTTGACGGAGATCGCCAGCTCGGCCGAGATGATGATCGCGTCAAGGGGGATGGCCGGATCACCGATCGAGCCGTCGAGGGGGAAGTCGAGAAAGGCCCGGTATTCAGGCCGGTTCGGGTCGAGGCTGTCGACACCGAACAGCAGGCGGTCGGGGCCCTCGGTAATGGTGTAGGCGTTCAGAAAGGGATCGTAGGCGATATCACCGTCCGACGGCTGGTCGCTGAAGATGGACACCACGAAGGACGTCCCCGGCAACCCGGGCAGCGCATACTCGACGCGCAGCTCCGGAGCGGTGACCGCCACCACCGGGTTGTCGTCGATACCGACCAGGCCCGGTTCCTGCACCTGCACCACCACATGATCGCTTCCGCCGCACCCGGCCAGCAACAGTAAGCCGCTCAACACCAGTAGCCATGTCCGCCTGAATCGTATCCGCATCGTTCCCTCCCTGGCTCAGGTTGCATCATTTTCTGACATTCTAACACAGGCCAAGCGGGTAGACATGCGCCCGAGACCGCCTTGAGAACAACGAGGTCGCCTGATCAACGGCTGGTCGAAAATATGTCCGGCCCCGTCCAAGTGATTTCAAACACTTGTAAGCTATTGATTCATAATCGAAAAAAGTTGCTTGACAGGGACAGGTTCCGCGATAGTTTTAAGTTCAAACGGTGACGAAAGCACCATGAGAGCATAGTAGAGCGGGCGACCTGAAAAATCGTCACTCGACCAGAAGCAATTCTCAAGTCGACAAACGCTCGAACAACCGGTACAGCAATGTAACCCGGTGACACCCTCGGAACTTTCGTCATCGTTGTTTTTTAGCTTCGGTCTGACCGCGCCCCCATCGTCCCGCCCCGCCTGCCGACCGCCTGCTCAAGCCCACGCATCGCCCAACTAAGGGTCCGCGCTTTTCTTTCACCGATTCTGCGGCATAGTTATAAGTGCAGCCAGGACCGTCTGGTTGGCATAATCCACATTCAACAAGGAGACAGCGATGATTCCGAAGATTAACAACATCCTCTACACCACCGGTCTGGGGAGCGGCACCCCGCACGTATTTCGCTATGCCCTGAGCCTGGCCCAGAAGTACGACGCCAAGATCCATATCATTCACGGCCACGAACCGATGACCCCTGGCGCACAGCATGTTGCTGATCTTTACATGGTTGAGGGGACGACCGGAGACGTCTATGAGCGCGCCATTGTCGAAATCGACAAGCGGATCCACGAGCGGCTCGAGCGCCTCTGCGCCAAAGAGACCGGCAGTGATCCCCAGGGGCTCGAACGGGTCGCCAGTATCACCATCGCCAAGCTGCCGCCCAAGCAGGCGATCCTTGAAGAAGCAAAAAAACGCCAGGTCGACCTGATCGTCATGGGGTCGCATCGCCATTCGGTGTTATCCGATGCCATGCTGGGGTCCACGACCCTCAAGGTTCTGCATTCGGCGACGATCCCGGTGCTGGTCGTGCGGATCCCCGACAACTTCCAGGAAGAAGGGTTCTAGTCCCGCGCGTGCCAGCTCCGCCGAGCTGACCGCACCGAGTGCAGGCGTTGCGATCGGCGGGCAGCTGCGACGCGACCCGCCGGGATCCTAGTGCAGGTAGGGAAATTCGATGTAAGGGGTCGGCGGCGTCACCCCGGCCGGCAGGCTGGCCGGTGCCGGGTCGCCTTTCGGGCCGAGATGCTTGACGAAATGGTAGATGGCCCGCAGGTCCGCCTCCGGCGTCCTGGGCAGCAGGATGGCGCCCATCGGGGCGTCCTTGCGCATCTGCCGGGCGAGAACCAGCCAGTCATCCTCGGAGATGCGGTCGCACAGCAGCCGCAGGTTGACCGGATAGGACGTCCCCTCGGGGCCGAAAAAACCGAGCGTTCCCCCCGTCAGCCAGTCCTGTTCCGGGATCTCCGGGCCGCGCTCCTGATAACCGGGGGTATGGCAGTCATTGCAGCCCATACTCTTGACCAGGCTACGCCCCCGTTCGATATCCGGTGTCTGTAAGTGCTCCAGTCCGGCACAGCCGGCGATGACGGCGAGCAGCAGCACAACTGAGGCAATCCGTTTGCGGTGCATGACATCCTCCCTCTCCTGAGTGATACTTCAGACGACCCTGTCACTCTACCCCAGGCACGGTTGCGGGACAAAGGGGAAAATCGGCGTCGCTGTAAACGGCGCCGCACTGCAAGGGATGGTCAGGAGAGCAAACGGCCGCATCCGCCCGCACCTTCAACCCTGTATGGGCACATTTCATGGGCCGGACTCAATAAGACTGATCGTTGTTTCCGTAAAAATTAGTAAATATTACTGTACAACAGATATGCAATTATTTTAATGTGAAATCTCTTTTAAACCCAAACAAACGGAGGGGATCATGCTAAAGCACAAACTACTGCTCTGTCTCGTTGTAACCGTCTCGCTGGTCTTAACCCAAGGTTGCGCCAGTATCGTTAGTGATTCAAAATATCCGGTCACGATCAAAAGTTCTCCGGAAGGTGCGCACGTCGTGATTGCCAGCCAACACCGGGAAAACCTGCAAACCGGCGTTACGCCAATGACAGTCACCCTGCCGACCAAGTGCGACAAGTGCAGATTTTACGGCGGCGAGGATTACACGATCACCTTCAGCAAGGAAGGCTTCAATACGCACACCGTGCAGCTGACACGAAACGTCGATGGATGGTATGTGCTGGGGAACATCGTATTCGGCGGCTTGGTCGGCTGGCTGATCGTTGATCCAGCCACCGGTGCGATGTGGAAACTTGACGAATCAGTCACCGGGACGCTGCAGCAGGTTTCCGCGACCGACACCAACACGACATCCCTGAATATCGTGATGCTGGAAAATCTGCCAGAAAAATATCATGCCGGGCTGGTGCCGATCAGCCAATAACTGGACATCCTGAAACAATCAAAAGCCCGGTGATGCGATCAACCGGGCTTTTTCAGTCAGTGTCAGCGGCGTCTTTCTCCCGGCAAACTCTCGTATCAACTGCGGGTGAGCCGTTCGATCAGTTTCTGCCGGGCGGGATAGCGCCGGATGAGCTCGGCACGCTTCCCCAGCTCGAAATCGGCGAA
>DATFMT010000212.1:0-6544 GCA_035266745.1 Geothermobacteraceae bacterium
GGGAGGTCCGAAGCATCAACCTGAAGTACCTGCGCGGCACCGTCAAGGTGCAGGTCAGCTACCTGGACGGCGCACTCCTGGTCAGCGACTATCCCCCCGGACAAACCGGGAGACCGACCAAGCTCGTTTTCGAGCCGGGCTGGGCCGCCGGCCATCAATACAAGGTCGAGAGTACCAGTCTCGGCCTGCTGCGGAAACTCGATATCCAGGTCCACACCAGGTAAACTTTGGCCTTGATGAACATTGTCTGACCGAGGCGGCCAAGCCGCCTCGGTTTTTTTATTGCCGGATCGCTGCTCAAAGGTGGGCTTGCGGGATTTCAGTCGAAGGTTTGGTTTTCCTGTTCGAGGACCCGGATGAACGTGGTGCGCTTGGTCAGCTCCTTGAGCGCTCCGGCACCGACGTAGGTACAGGCTGAGCGAACTCCGCCGAGGACATCCCGTACCGTCTCGATGATTGGACCCCGGTAAGGGACCTCGACGGTCTTGCCCTCGGAGGAGCGATATTCGGCCACTCCGCCGGCATGCTTTTCCATCGCCAGCGATGAGCTCATGCCGTAAAACAGCTTGTAGGTCTGCCCGTCGCGCTGGACGATTTCGCCACCGCTTTCGTCGTGACCGGCAAACATCCCGCCAAGCATGACGAAGTCGGCGCCGGCGCCGAACGCCTTGGCGACATCCCCGGGACAGACGCACCCCCCGTCGGAAATAATCCGGCCCCCCAGGCCATGCGCGGCATCGGCACACTCGATCACCGCCGAGAGCTGCGGGTAGCCGACCCCGGTTTTCAACCGGGTGGTGCAGACCGAACCGGGACCGATACCGACCTTGACTAGGTCGGCCCCGGAGAGGAGCAGCTCCTCGACCATCTCGCCGGTCACCACGTTGCCAGCAACGATGGTTTTGTCCGGATGAGCCTGGCGGACCCGGCCGACAAACTCGACGAACGCCTCGGCGTAACCGTTGGCGACATCGATACAGATGAACTCGAGCTGCGGATGCGCCTTGAGCACCATGCCGAGCCGCTCGAAGTCGCTTGCCGAGGTGCCGGTACTGACCATGATCCGCTGGTAGATCCCGGCGTCCTGCCCTTCGAGAAAAGCGTCCCACTGTTCGAGAGAGTAATGCTTGTGTAGCGCCGTCAACAGCCCCTGTTCGGCGAGCACCTTCGCGACCTCGAAGGTCCCGACCGTGTCCATATTGGCGGCGATCACCGGGATCCCCTGCCAGAGCTTTTTACTGTGCATGAAGGTGTAGGTTCGTTCCAGTCGAACCTCGGCCCGGCTGCTAAGCGTCGAGCGCTTCGGCCGGATCAGCACATCCTTGAAACCCATCTTGACATCTGCTTCGACCCGCATGGAATTATCCTTTTTGTTTGGAGTGAGCGGTTGTTTGGTTGCCGAACCGCAGGGCCAGCGCGGCGTAAATCCGGGCCGCCGACTCGACCTCGGCCAACGAGGTCAGCTCTTCGGAGGTGTGGGCAGTCTCCAGCGAACCGGGACCGAGGATCAACGGCCGCACCCCGGCCTGATAAAACAGGTTGCCGTCGGAATGGGAACGGAACGGCAGCTGCTGCAGCGGCAGGTTCAGCCGGGGATAGATTTCGTCGAGTGCGGCGACGAGCCAGTTGTCGGCGCCCAGCTCGTAGCCGGCGGCCGAAAAATCGAAACTGACCTCGAGATCCAGATCGGGGACAAACGCATCGGCACCGGCCAGGCGGCTCTGGATCGCAGCGCTGATTTGAGCCGGATCGATTTCCGGGGCGAGATGCAGATCGATCAACGTTTCACAGCGATCCGGCACGACAAAGCCGGCCCGTGACGAACTCATCTCGCGGATCGAGTAGAAAATCTGGTTGCTGTTTCGATCGAACAACGGATCCTTGCCGAGATGCAACAGCACCCGCAGCATCGACTCGACTGCGTTGTGACCCAGCTCCGGGAGCGACGAATGGCTGCGCCGCCCCTGGGTCACCAGGTAGGCCTCCAGGTAGCCGTAGTGGCTGAAGCAGGGGGCCAACGCCGTCGGCTCGCCGATTACCACCCACTGCGGTTGGAAGGATTCGAGAAACCTGGCGCTGCCGTCGCCGTTTTCCTCCTCGCCGACCACCAGCAACAGGCCGACATTGGGGCGCTGGTCCTCCGGCAGCGTCGCCAGGGCAAGCCAGGCCTCGATCATCGCCGCGCAGCCCCCCTTCATGTCGGCGCTGCCCAGGCCACGCACCACCCCCCACTCTTCGACTGCCCCGAACTCTTCGAGGTCCCAGGCGGCGACCGTATCGACATGCCCGACCAGGAAAAAGTCCGGTGGCTCGGTGCCGAATTGCGAGAGAAGGTTGAAGCGCCCCTCTTCGACCTCCTGGCGTTCCACATTGATCCCGGCAGCTCCCAGCAGTGCCTCGATGTAGAGCTGGACATCCTCCTCCTTGCCCGAGGGGGAATAGATATCGATCAGCTCGAGCAGGAGTTTCTGCAGCCGCTCCGGATCGATGGCATGCCAGACTTGTTCCAGACATTTTTCGCTCATTCTTTCCTGCCTTTTTTCCGGCGCGGCTTGCGGCTCAAGTTGAGGGTCATGTAGACATGCTGCTGGATATTGTTGAAACCCTGCTTTTTAAAAAACCGGATGCCGGCCTCGTTATCGGCGTCGGTATCGATGATCATCATCCGCACCCCCTGGTCGACCATCCGCCGCCTGATCTCGCGGAACAGCTTCTTGCCGACCCCGCCCTGCTGCAGGCCCGGGCGCACGCCAATCCAGACCAGGTAGCCGTACTTCCAAGCCGAGTTGGACTTTTCCACCGTGGTCCCGAGGGCAAAACCGAGCAGCTCATCATCGAGTTCCGCGACCAGGCACAGATCGCCATCGGAGTTGAACAGGGTGGTAATTTCGTACTCATCCCAGGTGCGATACATGGCCGGGGAGTAATCGGAGGTAAACAGTTTTTCGCCCATATGGAAGACGGCGGAAAAATCGTCGATGGTCATCTCGCGAATGCGTAGCTGGTCGGATTCTTCGGCCTTGTCGTGAGTCATGGTAACGTCCGTTTCGGCTGTGGTTGAAAGATTTTCGGCAGAGACTGTATCGCGACAGAATGGCCTGTCAATAGAACGCTGCAAGAATTGTTGAAGCTCGCTTCATACGTCCCCGTCCCCGGCGAGATAATCCCCCAACAACGAGCGACTATGCTCGTCGTCATGACAGTAACTGCAGAGATTTTCCCAATTACTGCCGTCGGGAGGATTGTTGTGATGATTGCCATCCTTGTGGTGCACGGTCAATAGCTGCAAGTTGTGCCGCTCGAATTCACGCCCGCATTTGGCGCAGATCCAGCCGTGCAGGGCCAGTGAGCGTTCCCGGTAGTTGCCATCCTTCTGCCGCTCGCCCTTGAGCTGACGCACCAGCTGGTCGATCTCAGCCTGGGACTTGCTCGGTTTTGCCGGACCCGGCCGGCGTCCGAATCGGCTCATCTGTGTCCTCCGTTTGCCGCAGCTCTTTGTTTATTTTACCACCCGAAGCAAAAACACAAGCTGGCCGTCAGCGACCCGGCCAGCGATTCCTCCTTGCCTGAATCGTACAGCCGCGTACATAATGACCGCTTAAAGCTGTTTCGCAGAGGAGGCTGAAATGATTTCAACCTTGCAAAGGAAACAAGCGCTACGTCCGTGAGGTCTTTGCCAGGGACAAGGATTTTTTTGCCCGGATCGCCAAGGGGCAGAACCCGACCGTACTCTGGATCGGTTGCTCCGACTCAAGGGTTCCGGTCAACAGTATCACCCAGGCCCCGCCGGGAGAGGTTTTCACCCACCGCAACGTCGCCAATATCGTTGCCACCAACGACTGGAACCTGTCAGCGGTCCTCGAGTTTTCCATCAATCATCTCAAGATTCCCGACATCGTCATCTGCGGCCACTACGGCTGCGGCGGGATCGAGGCACTGAACCACGTCAGTCGCAACGACCAGTACATCCCGGTCTGGCTGATCAACGCCCGCAAGGCCAAGGAGCGGGTCGACCAGCGGCTGGTCGATGCCGAGCTTCAACTCGACCACGACGCCCGCATGAAACTCTATGTCGAGGAAAATGTCCGCCTGCAGCTCGAGCACCTTCAGGAGTACCCGTTTGTGCAGAAAGCCATGCTCAAAGGGAGGCTGGCGATTCATGGCTGGGTCTACGACATGGAGACCGGCGAGATCCGCATCCTCGACTCGGCCAACTGAGCATCACTCATCAGCTGCGTGATCACGGTTGAAAAGGGTTAATGAGCAAACGGAGCCTGCCACAACAAAGCTCCGGTACTGTTTCTGATAGCCTCTCATGCAAGGACGCAGGGAGGACGTTAACAGGAGCCGGGTTGCCTGACAACCGCTTTCTGGCATACTTTTCCTGTCACCATGTCGATGTTCTGTCTCGGAGGGTCCCGTGCCTAAGCAGCGTGCCAGCCATCAGCAGCCAGCTGAACGCAGCCAGCTGAAAAGCCTGTTTGAAGCCAACCTGCCCCGTTACCAGGAGGCCTTAGCCGCCCTCTATCAGACCGTTCGCAACCAGCTCGAGCTGGAAGGCTTTTCGCCGACCATCAAGTATCGGGTCAAGAAATTCGACGCCCTCTTCACCAAGCTGCGCCGCCAGCAGGCCCGCCGCAAAAATTCCAATATCGGCATCACCGACCTGTTCGGTCTGCGGATTGTCTGCCCGTTTCTGGAAGACATCGATAAAGTTGAACAGCTACTGAGCGACAGGTTCGAGATCGTGGAAATGGAACGCAAGGGAGGGCAGCACTCGTTTCGCGAATTCGGCTACGATTCGGTTCATCTGCTGGTGAAGTTGCAGGGTCCGGGCGAGCTGCCGCCCGGGGTCAGCCCGACCTGCGAGATCCAGCTGCGCACCATCCTGCAGGACGCCTGGGCCGAAGTCGAACACGAGCTGGTCTACAAATCCGACATCGCCCTGCCGAACGAGTCGATTCGCCGCAAGCTCGCCTCGCTGAATGCAACCCTGACCCTGTCCGACCTGATCTTCCAGGAGATCCGCGATTACCAGAAAGAGCTGCGCCAGCTCGGCGACCGGCGCCGCGCCAGCCTGGTCAGCAACCTCAACCTCAATGACATCATCAGCATGCCGCTTCCGGCAGCGCCGGCAGCAAGTCCGGCTCCCGGCAAGCCTTCCACAGCGCCGTTACGCGCCAGCCGCCTGGAAAAAACCATGCTTTCGGCCCTCGACGCCCACAGCAACCAGGACTACCGGCAGGCGATCGAACTCTACAACCAGCTGCTCGGTATGCGGTTGAAACGGCCGATCCGCTCGCTGGTCTACAATCACCGCGGTATGGCCTGGTTTGCCCTGGGTGAATATCGCAAAAGCCTGCATGATTTCAGCAAGGCGATCAGCTTCGACCCGGAATACTGCCGGGGTTACGTCAACCGCGGCCTCTGTCAGCGCTTGCTGAACCAACCAGAGCAGGCTTTAGAAGATTTCAGTCTGGCGCTGCAGATCGACCCGGCGCGGATCGAGGCCTGGCTAGGCCGGGCCCAGGTCTGCCACGACCTGCACCGGCACGAGCAGGCACTCGAAGACTGCCGGCAGGCGCTGAAAATCGATCCCGATTACCCGCCGGCCCGCGAACTGCTCACCCAGATCAAAACGAACTGCAGCTGACCGGAGTCTATCAACTGAGCCCTTTTCATCTCCAAGCCGATCTGCCATAATCCTCCTCTATTTTCCCGGAAGAAATCCTCATGGCCCTGATCAGTCTGCGCAACCTACAACTCGCCTTCGGTGCCGCCCCGCTGCTCGACGATACCACGCTGCAGATCGACAAGGGCGAGCGCATCTGCCTGCTCGGCCGCAACGGCACCGGCAAATCGACCCTGCTCAAGCTGATTGCCGGTGAGCTGCAACCGGACGCCGGCACTATCCAGCGTCAACAGGGGTTGCGGGTCGCCACCCTGCCCCAGGAGGTCCCGAGCAACCTGCAGGGAAGCGTCTACGACTGCGTCGCGGCGGGGCTCAGCGACGGGGAGCGCTGGGACCGCCAGCAGCAGGTTGAACTGGCGATCTCGACCCTGAAGCTCGACGCCGAGGCGTCGCTCGTCTCCCTCTCCGGCGGTATCATGCGCCGGGTGCTGCTGGCCCGGGCGCTGGCCGGCCAGCCGGACATCCTGCTGCTGGATGAGCCGACCAACCATCTCGATATCGCCTCGATCACCTGGCTCGAAGAGCTTTTGCTGCGGGAAAAACTGACCCTGGTCTTCGTCACCCATGACCGGGCCTTTCTGCGCCGGCTGGCGACCCGGATCGTCGAACTGGATCGCGGCAACCTGTATGATTTCGCCTGCGACTACGACACCTTCCTGCAACGCAAGGACGAGGTCCTGCATGCCGAAACGGTGCAATGGAAACGCTTCGACAAGAAACTCGCCGAGGAAGAGGTCTGGATCCGCAAGGGGATCAAGGCGCGCCGCACCCGCAACGAAGGCCGGGTCCGGGCGCTGCAGAAGATGCGCGAGGAGCACCGCCAGCGGCGCCAGCGCACCGGCAAGGCCAGGC
>DATFMT010000213.1:0-7980 GCA_035266745.1 Geothermobacteraceae bacterium
TACCAATCGGGTGCAGCAGCTAACTGCCAACCTCTGTCCGACCCCGACTGTCGACGCGACCAAGGCTCTGGCTGCGGAACTCGGTTTGCTGGGTACTCCGTCCATGGTCTTGCCGGATGGCAGTGTGATTACAGGGGTAAAGCCCGCTGCTGAACTAATCAACCTGATCCGTTCAAAACCGGCAGCGGTGACCGGTGGCGAATAAAGCGAGGACTTGCTTTCTCGCCCGCTATCTGCTAAAACGCCCTATCGATGAGCGTTATTATTGAAGGAGGAAAAAGATGGGTCTGATGGAGGGTAAGCGCGGCGTTATTCTTGGGGTCGCCAATGATTTGAGTATTGCCTGGGGTATTGCTCAGCAGCTGCATGCCGAAGGGGCCGAAATCGCCTTTACCTATCTGAACGATGCAATGGAAAAGCGGGTGCGACCGCTGGCCGAAAGTCTCGGGGCGAAAATTATTCTGCCCTGCGATGTCGCCGTCGATGGCGAGATGGAAGCCGTCTTTGACACCCTCGGCAAAGAATGGGGCAGCATCGACTTTGCCGTCCACGCCATTGCTTTCGCCAACCGTGAAGATCTCAAGCATGGCTTCAGCCAGACCAGCCGTGAAGGTTTTGCCCTGGCGCTGGATATCAGTGCCTACTCGCTGGTCAACATGACCCGTTGCGCCATGCCACTGATGAAAAACGGTGGCAGCATCCTGACCATGACCTACCTTGGTGCGGCGCGGGTGATTCCCAACTACAACGTCATGGGCGTCGCCAAGGCGGCTCTGGAGGCCTCGGTCCGTTACCTGGCCGCCGAACTCGGCGAGCAGGGGATTCGGGTCAATGGCATCTCGGCTGGCCCGATCAAGACCCTGGCCGCCTCCGGAATTGCCAACTTCCGTGAAAAACTCAAGTTAATGGACGAGCGGGCGCCGCTGCGGCGCTGTGTCTCGCAGGAAGAGGTCGGTAAGGCGAGTATGTACCTGCTGTCAGACCTTGCCTCCGGGGTGACCGGCGAGATCCACTATGTCGATAGTGGTTACAATATCCAGGGCGCCTAGTCGTTTGGACAGATTGCGATCCGAAAGGGGCCCGTTTGGGCCCCTTTTTTGTGAAATGATCTACTGCGACAGCATTCCGTTTTACTTTCATTGACAACTCCCGTTAGACTGTCCCCCTATGGCCAAAAATTTCATTGCCGGACAAACCAGCGGCTTGCGCGCCAGCCAGATCAAGGCGTTGGAGCGCATCTATCGCCGTAAAATTCCTCCTGAGCAGGTCATCACAGGCGAGTTGGCGCGGTTCCTCGTCGAGCAGTCGCAGGAACTGCGTCGCCAGCTCGGAGTGCTGATCGATCGCCAGGGAGTCATCCAGCACGTTCTTTTGGGCGACGACCGCGAGATCATGATCCCGGATCTGACCGGATACGGACTCGGACGCAGTGGCCTGCGCGGGCTGCGCTGCATCCATACCCACCTCAAGCAGGAACCGCTCTCCCAGGATGACATCAATGACCTGTCGCTGTTGCGGCTTGACCTGATCGCCACGATCGGTGTCGGGACAGACGGATTGCCAGGAGCGATCGAGGCCGCCCACCTGCTGCCGCCCAATCCCGAGGAGCGCCAGGTCGAGTTGCTCAGGGCCGACTCCTTTTACCAGTTTGATCTCGACTTCTCGGCATTTATCCGTGCCCTGGATCGCGAGTTCGAGCGCCAGATGGAGGCGGTCGTCGCCCTGGAGGAGGGCGAAGAGCGGGGGATCCTGATTTCGGTCAGCACCGCACCGCGCCTGGAGATCGAGCGCGGACTCGACGAGTTGACCGAGCTGGCCCGGACGGCCGATGTCGCCGTGCTGGACCAGGTGATCCAGCGGGCGCACAAGATTCATCCGCGTTACCTGATGGGGGAAGGGAAGCTCAAGGAGGTGGTCATCCGGGCCCTGCAGCGGCGGGCGACCCTGTTGATCTTTGATCAGGACCTGACCCCGGGACAGGTCCGCGCCATCGGTGCACTGACCGACCTGAAAGTTATCGACCGCTCACAGCTGATCCTCGATATTTTCGCCCGGCGGGCCCACACCCTGGATGGCAAGGTGCAGGTCGAACTGGCCCAGTTGAAGTACATTCTGCCGCGTCTGACCGGGCGCGGCACCGCCATGTCTCGCCTGATGGGCGGTATTGGCGGGCGTGGACCGGGTGAGACCAAGCTCGAAACTGACCGGCGGCGAATTCGCGACCGGATCAGCCGCCTGGAAAAACAGCTGAAGAATCTCTCCAAGGGGCGTCGTCAGCGGCGGCAGAAACGGATCCGTGGCGAGGTTCCGGTGATTTCGATTGTCGGTTATACCAACGCCGGCAAATCGACGCTGCTCAATGCACTGACCCAGAGCGAAGTCTTTACCGAAGACCTGCTGTTTGCCACTCTCGATACCTCGAGCCGCCGGCTGCGGTTTCCCAATGAGCACGAGGTGATCATCACCGATACGGTCGGTTTTATTCGCGATCTTCCTGAGAGTCTGTTTGGGGCGTTTCGTGCCACCCTTGAGGAGATGGAAGATGCCGACCTGATCCTGCACCTGGTCGACCTTTCCAACCCCCAGTTCGAGGCGCACATCCAGGCCGTAGAGAAGGTGCTGGAGGAGCTGTCGTTGCAGCACACCAGGCGGCTGCTGGTCTTTAACAAGATCGACCAGTTGCCCGAGGCCGAGGTCGCGGCACTCTGTCGGCGCTTTTCAGCATTATCCTTAAGCGCCCTGCAGCGGAAAACCTTTCAGCCGCTGCTCGACGAACTGGAGCGGCTCTTTTGGCTTGGCGAAACGGAACCCCTTGACATATAAGCTTTTTTCGCTTAGCCTTAGGCCGGTTTGGAGGCCGAATGGATATCTACCGACGTTTCACCCTGTTGCTGTCGCTGTTGTTGACGGCTGGCTGCACCAACCAGCCGGCTGCTTTGCGCAACATTTTCCCTGCCGCAACACCGGAGTCCACGGTCGTTGCGTCCCAACCCTGTGACATTTCCTCGCTCGAGGCTGCCGGCGAAAATATCTCTCTGCTCAGAATCGATCTTGGTTCCGATCAGGCGGACGTATTGGCGGAAGATCCTGCTGATGTCGATCTGGAAACCCTGGCCGACAACCTGATGCTGGCCGGCATCGACCAATCGCCGCCAACCAACGAAGGGGTCACGGTCGTCGCGAATACCCCCCTGTTTGACTTTCCGGTCGTCGAGAATGACAAGGTTCGCTACTTCATCGATTTTTATACCGGCCCCGGCAAGCAGGTTTTTAGCCGCTGGCTGCAACGCTCCGGACGCTTCCTGCCGATGATGCGCGAGGTGTTTACCGAGCATGGCCTGCCGCGCGATTTGGCCTACCTAGCCATGGTCGAGTCTGGGTTCAACGAGCGGGCCTACAGCTGGGCGCATGCCGTCGGTCCATGGCAATTCATTGAAAAGACCGGGCAGGGTTATGGCTTGACCATCGACTGGTGGTATGACGAGAGACGTGACTTTGAAAAGTCGACTCACGCCGCGGCCGGATTTCTTGCCGATCTCTATAAGCGCTTCGACGGTGACTGGTATTTGGCGGTGGCGGCCTATAATGCCGGTGGCGGCAAAATCAGCCGGGCGATCAGCAAGTACCACAGCCGGGATTTCTGGACTCTGTCCCGTGGTTCGTTTCTGCAGCAGGAGACGAAAAATTATATCCCCAAGCTGCTGGCGGTGCTGATGATCGCCAAGCAGCCGGAAAAGTACGGTTTTAATGATCTGGACTACCTCGCTCCCTACGAGTTTGAGGTAGTCGCCCTCCCTTCGGAAACCGACCTGGAGGTTGTTGCGCGGCTCTGCGACGCCGATTATGACCTGATCAAGACCCTGAACCCCGAATTGAAGCGCTGGTGCACGCCGCCTGGGGTCAAGGGCTATGAGATCCGGATTCCGGCCGGTAGCCGCGAGAAGTTTGTCAAGCGCTACTCGGTCATGGATCCCGCCGAGCGGGTCAGTTACCTGCGCCATCGTATTCGTCCCGGCGATACTCTGCTCAAACTGGCCAAACGCCACCGGATCCGAGTCGCAGATATCATGGCGCTGAACAGTATTCGTGACCCACGGGTCCTGCAGGTTGGCACCGATCTGATCCTGCCCCTGAAAAAAGGTTATACGACCCGGCCGTTGCAGGAACTGGAAGATGACTATATTCGGACCCGGCGTAAGTTTTACACGGTTCGCAGTGGTGACAGCCTCTGGAAAATATCGCAGAAGTTCGGGGTGAGTGAAAAACAGCTGCGAGTCTGGAACCGGCTTGGCTGGAGCAACCTATTGCGGCCAGGTCAAAAACTGGTGGTTTCCACCAGTGGCCAGGCAAAAACTCCAACCAGGCGATCGAAGGGCCCATTGAAAAAGGTCATTTATCTGGTTAAGTCCGGGGACACGCTCTGGGATATCGGCCGCAAGTACGATGTGCCGACCTCGCGGATTCGCAACTGGAATAAACTGGACTCCGACCACATCCTCCACCCTGGTGACAAGTTGACTCTGCACATTCCCGCCAGCTAACGGGACGGAATTGAAAAGTGCGCTATTTCCCAATCCTGCCAGCCCCGATGCGGTGACGTGATACGTATGACTGGGGAACAGAGCCGGGTCTCCGCTTGACCGACAGCCTGAACAGCATATTTTTTGACATTTGACTAACGGCTTGTTAGACTCGCAAGCCTTTCTCTACGGTCTGTACAGAGCATGGTATGGAGCACTCTGCAGCTGTGAACGAAAAGAACGTCTGACCGCCGGTCGGATTGCCTGGAATAAAGTCATCTGAAAGGAATATAGTCGCCATGTTTTCCCTGTTGATTGGTGTTGCCCTGTGTTTCGCCACCTCCCTGATTTTGCAGTTTGCTGCCGGCGTCAATGTCTGGTTGTCAGTTCTGGCCGGAATGGTCGTGTTTACCATCGTCTTTTTTCTGCTCATGCGTCATGTTATGAAAAAAGTCAATTCGGTCATGGAGACAGCGCAGCGGGATCTTCAGGCCGGGCGGACCGAAAAGGCGGTCAAGACCCTTGAAGGTGCGCTCAAGTACGCCTCTTGGCAGCTCTATGTCAAGGAACAGGTCCATTCGCAGATCGGCTCGGTACTCTACATGAAACGGGACTTCTCGGCAGCGTTTGAGCACTTGAAGCAAGGTTTTGTCCGTCACTGGATCGCCATGGCAATGCTGGGCATCTGCTACATGCGCCGGACCCAGAACAGTCTGATGAACAAGACCTTTGAAAAGGCCATCGCCGGCAATCGCAAAGAGGATATGCTCTACTGTGTCTACGCCTTCTGTCTCGATAAGATTGGCGAACGGAACAAAGCGATCGAGGTCCTTGAAAAAGGTCTGAAAAAAGCTAACAATACTGAAATTATGCGGGAGAATATTGCCCTGCTCAAAGATGGCAAAAAGATGAAGATGAAAGGTTACGGCGACATGTGGCTGCAATTTCACCTGGAGAAGCCCGGCGCCATGATCAAGCACCAGACCAAGGCGATCCAGGGACGGCGCAAAATAGTGCGCCGTTGAACAACCGATGGCCAGGAAAAAGCCAGACAAAGAGTTTTGCAGCACCCCCTTCAAGGATTTGAAGGGGGTGTCTGTTTCTCCGCCGGCCGAGCCCTCTGCCCAGACGGCGAGGGACGCTGATCCCGGCCCTGCGGTACCCGACGAAGATTTTCAGACCCAGATGGCGCAACTCGGGGTCAAACCGCTTGCGGGAGCTGGTGATCCTGCTGCTGTAGAAGCCGCGGATGCGGTGGCGCCGGCGGAAGGAGACCCTTCGGATGACCGTGCCCTGTTCCTCGAATCGCTGGGGGGCCTTGAGACACAGTTTACCGATCATTGGCCGGAACCCCCTGCAGCAACCGGCCAGCTCCGCCGGATGAAGCAGCTGCAACGCGGCCGGATCAAAATCGAAGCCCGGCTCGATCTGCATGGCCTGTCCCGCAGTGAAGCCCTGGAGCGGGCCGGACATTTTCTCGACAATGCCGCCTTTCACCAGTTGCAGGCTGTGTTGATAGTCACCGGCAAGGGGGCGCACTCGAGTGACGGTCCGGTGTTGCGCAACGTCCTCGAAGCCTACCTGCAGGCCAAATCTCATCATGCCGTCGTCGAGTGGGGCCGGGCCCCCCGAGAACATGGCGGCGCCGGCGCACTGGTGGTTTTTCTACGGTCCAGATCCGATTGACTCTTTTGCCGTTTTTCCCCGTTAGACGTGTGGACTCCGACTCGCAACGGGCCAATGGGATTCGTGAAGTAAATGTTCAGTGGAATATCTGTTGGACGAACAAAGAACGGGGTGGCTCTCGGGCCACCCCGTTTAGTATCTCAATCCTGAGCTTCGTTCGGTTGTAAGGTCTCTTCGCCGGCTTTAGTCGTCGGTTTTCGGCTGCGGCGTTTTGGCTTGGGTTTCTCTTCGGCCGGAGCGTCACTGGTCGGCTCTGCGGCCGGTGCCGGTTTTTTTGTGGCCGGCTTGCGTCGCCTGGCGGCCGGTTTTTTCGCTTTGACCTCGGCTGCCTCAGGTTCTGCTGCTGCCGGTTCCGGAACCTTTTCCGCCTTTGATTCGGCTTGCTCGTCTGCTGTTTTACTCGCGGCAGGGTTACGGGTCCTGCGGGCGCGACGTGGCTTGTCTGCCGCCGGAGAGTCTGCCTCTGTCTTGGAGACAGGTTTTTGTGTCCCCTCGTTTTGTGCGGGAGGGGAATCCGGGATTGAGACCTTGTCTGGTTGCGCTGCGGCCCCGGCGGTTTCCGCAGCCACGGCGGCCGGCTTGCTGGTCCGGCGCGGCCGGCGTTTGCGGGGGGCTTCTGTTGTTTCAGCAGTAGCGACGGCGGTTCCACTTGGCGGGTTTGCGACTTGCACCTCGACCAGGGGGGCGGTCGGCTCCGGAACCCGGTCAGGGGTGTCCGATGCCGTTTCGGCTGCTGTGCCAGCTGAATCGGCCGGTTTCTTGGTCCGTCTGGAGCGACGATTGCGCACCGGCTTCGCTTCGGCCGGGGCGTCGCTGTCAACAGCCGGGGCTTTTTGTTCCGGAGCTGCCGGGGCGGCTTCGATTGAACCTGTCGGTTCTGCTTCCGTCTCCAGGACTTCGCTGCCAGTCGCTTCGATCGCTGCCGGTTTTTTGCTGCGTCGTCCACGCCGCCTCCGGGCAGGGCGTTTTTCCGCAGTCTCCTCAGTCGTTTCGGCGGTCGGCTGGGGCTCGGTTCCAAGCTCCGTGCTAAACTCCGATGGCGTAACCTCAGGTACGGGTTCCGGTACCGACTCCGCTGCTGATTCGTTTATGGTCGAGGTCTCGACGGCTTGCTCGCTCTTGGCCGCTTTGCGACCCCGGCGCCGATTACGGGATTTTTTCGCCGGCTGTTCGGCCGCAGCTTCGCCGTTGCCGGACAGCTGTGCTTCATCGCGATGGTCGGCAAGTGCCGTTGCTGCGGTAACCGGCTCAGTGGCGTCGTGGGTTTTCCGGCCGTCCTTTTCCCGCTTGGTCAGGGTCAGTTCGGTCTGGTCGGCGACAAACGACTTGCGGCCGAGAATGCTGATGCTGGTCTGATAGCGGCGTTCCAGATCGACTAACTCCTCGCGCTTGTTGTTGAGCAGGTAATGGCTGACCGCTATGGGTACTTCGCCTTCGATTTTTTCCAGTTGACCACGGGCAACCGCGGCGTGGAGCTTGCGCAAAAAGGCAACCGCCTGCGCTTCGATGCTGCGGACCCGTCCGCTCCCCTGACAGTTGGGGCAGGAGAGATAGGACCCTTCGGCGAGGGCCGCTTTGATACGCTGGCGACTCATTTCCAGGAGGCCGAACTGACTGATTCGCCCGACGGTGACCCGGGCCTTGTCAGGTTTAAGGGCCTCCTTGAGGCGCTTTTCCACCTCACGGATGTGCTTGCGATCGCGCATGTCGATAAAGTCGATGACCACTAGGCCACCGAGGTCACGCAGCCGCAGTTGACGGGCAACTTCGCTCG
>DATFMT010000214.1:0-10299 GCA_035266745.1 Geothermobacteraceae bacterium
GGTAGCCATCCACCGACGCCTTGCCGCCGCCGGTGATCAGCAGGGCGAGCGCCAGCGCGATCGCCAGCAGATGAAATTCAAACCCCTCCCCCGCCTGTTGTCCGGACCAGTTCATGAAGAATCCGTTGGGGAGATGGACCATGAAGATGGCTCCGGTCATGACACTGGCCACACCGAGCGCTGCAATTCGCGTCAGAAACCCGACGATCAGGCCGAGTGCGCCGAGGAACTCGGCCGCGATGACCAGCAGGGCAAAGAGCAGTGGCACACCCATGGTCTCGGTGAAAAAATGGAGTGTTCCGGATAGGCCGTATCCGCCGAACCAGCCGAACACCTTTTGCGCCCCATGCGGGAAAAAGACGATGCCCAGCATGACCCGCATCACCAGCGGAGCGACATCATCTCGGGTCGACAACAATTTTCCGAACATGAGTGGTCTCCTTTCGTCGCGAACTTGGAAAACCGTTACTTTTCTTTATCTTACACCCACACACGGCTGTACAACAGGACGCCGCCCTCGTCCCCCAACTCCCGCCTCGCCGAGACCAAAACCACGACTGACCGCCCCCGGCCAAAATCCTCTATGTAACAAGCACTTGGAACCGTCACCCCCTTGACATATCTCACCTGAACTGGGAAAATATGAGTGTACATTAATGGGTTGCCACTTGCGGAAGACACCCTGTTTGCCACCAGGCGAGGAGGTGAGACAAGCCATGTTACCGATCCGTTGGGACCCGATGAGGGACCTGAGTTCGCTGCACCGGGAGATGGATGAACTGTTCCGGCGGACGTTTGGCTCCTTCATGCACGAGAAAGAGACCGAAGGAGAAGGCGGCCGGATGATGACGCCCCTGGTCGATACTTTCGTCAAGGGGAGCACCTATCACATCAAGGCGGAACTGCCCGGCGTCTCCAAAGAGGACATCGACCTCAGCATCGACGGCAACGCTCTGACCCTGAAAGGGGAGCGAAAGCTGGATAAGGAAACCAAGCAAGAGAATTATTATCTGCGTGAAACGCGGTACGGCTCATTCGTTCGCAGGTTCGACCTGCCGGACGGCGCCAACATCGACGATATTCACGCATCGTTCGACAACGGCATCCTCGAAATCACCTTCCCCATCGATAAAAAAGCTATCGGTGGCCGCAAGGTACTCATCGAGGGAGCGGGGTCGAAGAAGACAGCACGGAAGGTTCACTAGCGAAATAGACGGTTAAAGCAACAGGGGCGTGGTTCCGCAGGTAGCTTTGAAGGTCGGCACCCAGAATGGGTGCCGATTTTTTTGGTGACAAGCAAGGTCGTCCCCTTGGGCCGGTCTTTTTGTGCTCTGGATCACGGCCCTCTTAACAGTGACGGCGAAGGAGACACGGAAAGACCTGGCCCCCTCCACATCCATTCAAAAGGGCGGCCTCATTGGCCGCCCTTTTGAATGCTGTCAACTGCCTCGACATACCATCCGCAGACTTTTTTGCCAGGATCAGCCGAGGTCGAAACGGTCCAGATTCATGACCTTGCTCCAGGCCGCCACGAAGTCTTGAATAAACTTCTCTTGTGAGTCTGCACTTCCGTAGACTTCGGCCAGGGCGCGGAGTTCGGAATTTGAACCGAAGATCAGATCGACCCGGGTGCCGGTCCACTTGAGTTCGCCCGTCGCACGATCATGACCCTCGAACAGGTCACCGGCTTGCGAGACCGCCTTCCACGTCATGCCCATGTCGAGCAGATTGACGAAGAAATCGTTGCTCAGAGTCTCTGGCCGTTTGGTGAAGACGCCACGCTGGGACTGTCCGAAGTTGGCATTCATAACACGCAGGCCACCAATCAGCACCGTCATCTCGGGAGCGGTCAGGGTCAGCAGCTGCGCCCGATCAACCAGCAGCTCCTCTGCCGAGACGCTGTAGGTGGTTTTGAGGTAGTTGCGGAACCCGTCTGCGACCGGTTCGAGGGCGGCGAATGACCCCACGTCGGTCTGCTCCTGCGAGGCATCCGTGCGTCCCGGCGTGAAGGGCACGCTCACCTCGAAACCGGCCTTCTGGGCCGCCTGCTCGACGCCCGCGCAGCCGCCCAGGACAATCAAGTCGGCGAGGGCAACCAGCTTCCCGCCTGACTGCGCGCTGTTGAACTCCTTCTGGATTTCTTCAAGGGTCTGCAGCACTGAGGCCAACTGCTCAGGCTGATTCACTTCCCAATCCTTCTGCGGGGCGAGACGGATGCGCGCCCCGTTCGCACCGCCGCGCTTGTCGGAGCCGCGGAAGGTGGCTGCCGACGCCCAGGCGGTCGAGACCAGTTGCGGGACGGAGAGCCCCGCAGCGAGGATCTTGCCCTTGAGGGCGGCGCTGTCCTGTGCATCGATCAGCTCATGATCGACCGCGGGCACCGGGTCTTGCCAGATGAGCTCTTCTGCGGGAACCTCCGGGCCGAGATAGCGCACCAGCGGACCCATGTCGCGGTGGGTCAGTTTGAACCAGGCGCGGGCGAAGGCATCCGCGAACTCATCCGGATTCTCGTGGAACCGTTTCGCGATCGGCCCATAGATCGGATCCATCCGCATCGCGAGGTCCGCAGTGGTCATCATCGGCGCGTGCCGTTTGGACGGATCCTGGGCATCCGGAACCGTGTCCGCTGCGGCCGGATCGGTCGGTATCCACTGGTGCGCACCGGCAGGGCTTTTGACCAGATTCCAGTCGTAGGCGAACAGGGTGTCGAAATAGCCCATGTCCCATTGGGTCGGGGTCGAATTCCAGGCCCCTTCAATGCCGCTGGTGATCGCATCGCCGCCTTTGCCGCTGCCGAAACTGCTCTTCCAGCCGAGACCCTGCTCTTCGAGGCCGGCACCTTCAGGCTCGGGACCCAGATGTGAATCGGGGGCGGCGCCGTGACATTTGCCGAAGGTGTGCCCGCCGGCGACGAGCGCGACGGTCTCCTCGTCGTTCATCGCCATGCGGCCAAAGGTCTCGCGAATGTCGCGGCCGGAAGCGATCACATTCGGTTCGCCATCCGGCCCTTCCGGGTTCACGTAGATCAGGCCCATCTGCACGGCGGCGAGCGGCTTCTCCAGGTCCCGGTCGCCGGAGTAGCGCTGGTCGTCCAGCCACACGGTCTCGGTTCCCCAATAGATATCCTCTTCCGGTTCCCAGATGTCTTCGCGGCCGCCGCCAAAGCCGAAGGTCTTGAAGCCCATCGACTCCAGAGCGCAGTTCCCGGCGAGAATCATCAGGTCGGCCCAGGAGATCTTCCTGCCGTACTTCTGCTTGATCGGCCAGAGCAGGCGGCGCGCCTTGTCGAGGTTGGCGTTGTCCGGCCAGCTGTTGATGGGCGCAAAGCGCTGGTTGCCGGACCCCGCTCCGCCGCGGCCGTCCCCGGTGCGGTAGGTGCCGGCGCTGTGCCACGCCATGCGGATGAAGAGCCCCCCGTAGTGACCGTAGTCGGCCGGCCACCAATCCTGTGAGTTGGTCATCAACGCAAAGAGATCCTGCTTCACGGCCGCAAGGTTCAGGCTCTTGAACTCCTTAGCGTAGTCGAATGCCTCGCCCAGCGGATTGGAGAAGGGGGAATGCTGGTGAAGGAGATGAAGGTTCAACCGGTTCGGCCACCAGTCCCGGTTCGAGGTGCCACTCCCGGCGACCTGCTTGCTCATTTTGCCCGTGACCGGGCATCTGCTCTCGTCACTCATAAGCCTGTCTCCTCATTTCTCCGGGTGAATTTGAATGCAACAGAAGTCATTAAACCATTATCACGCCTTATTGAGTTGTCAATATTTAATAATAATCATTATCGTTAGCAAGTCAAAAAAAGGGGTTATTTCTGCTGGCAGGTCGGACAGATCCCGAAAAATTCCAGCTGGTGCGACAAAACCAGGTAGCCTGAACTCTGCGCGACCTCGGACTTTAACTGCTCCAGCAGAGTGACTTCCGGATCTATGATCCTCTTGCAGCGCGTACAGATCAGGTGAGGATGGGGATAGGGCTTGAGACCATCGTAACGGTTGCGGTCATCGGCAAAGTTGATCTCGAGGATTTCGCCGATCTCCTTCAACAGGGCGACGGTCTTGTAAACCGTCGCCAGGCTGGTGGTCGGAAAGTCGGCCCGGACCTGCTCGTAGACCCGCTCGACGCTCGGGTGTTCGTCACTGCTCAGAAAAATCTTGAGGATCGCGACCCGCTGCGGGGTGATGCGGCAGGCGCGCTGTCGCAGTTTGCCGATGATGTCGTCGAGACGTTGTTGCGGGCTCAGCATAAACACCAGGCTCCATGGGTGGAATACAGGAGAACGATTCTCTACAAACAATCACAGACTTAAGAGAGGATGTCAAGCGAGCCGTTTGTCTGGTACGCGCCCGAACGGTCTGGAAATTATCCGTCGCCCGGGCCGGCGACCGCGGAGGATTGCACCTGATGCGTTCGAATGGCATTATGAGAATTGTATCAGAGGAGCTTGTCATGGCTTACGATGAACACCTGGCCGACCGCGTACGGCAGATTCTGGCCGAGCAACAGGTTCACAGCGAAGAGAAGCAGATGATGGGCGGGCTCTGCTTCATGATCAACGACAAGATGTGCGCCGGGGTCGTCGCTGAGACGCTGATGGCACGCATCGACCCGGAGCTTTATCAGCAGGCGTTGACCCGTCCAGGCGCGCGGGAGATGGATTTCACCGGCCGGCTGATGAAAGGCTTCATCTTCGTCGATCCGGAAGGGATCGATGCCGACGAGGACCTGCTGAGCTGGCTGCAGCTCTGCCTCGATTACAATCCGCGCGCCAGATCGCACAAGCGGAAATCCAAACAGAAAGGTGCAACCCGATGAGCACGACCTATCAAGGCAGCTGCCATTGCGGCGGCATCCGCTTCCAAGCGACCGGCGAACTGGAGCAGGTGATGGAGTGCAACTGCTCGATCTGCCGGCGCAAGGGGGCAAAGCTGTGGTTCGTGCCGCGCACCCAGTTCAAGCTGCTCAGCGAGCGGAACAAACTGGCAACCTACACCTTCAACACCCAGCGCATCCAGCACCACTTCTGCCCGACCTGCGGCATCGCACCCTTCGGCGAGGGAACCGATCCCAAGGGGAACGAGATGGCGGCCATCAACGTGCGTTGCCTCGAAGGCATCGACATCGACGCCCTGCCGGTGCAGCGTTTCGACGGCGCCAGCCTGTAGAGAGTGGCCGGAAGCCGAAGGACGCCAGGAAACTTTTGACCGAAAACCGGATATGGGTTAGGTTGGTGCTCGTCAGGGGCTAACGCGGGGTTTGGAACGGGCCGCAAACTATCTGAACAATGCGGTCAAATCTACTCTGCCGTTGGCCCCGATCCCTGAGCAGTCTTTTTGTCGGCTCTGGGTGGTTCAATTTTCAAGAAGGGAAATCTGCGAACAAGATGACTGATATTTACTTCTGTGGGTATTGCAAAAACCCCATCGAAAAGACGGCAAAAAACTGTCCTCACTGCTCTGCCGCCCTCACTGTCATTCGCTGCCCAGCATGTAAATTCGTGGGAAATCAGGAAGATTTTAAATGGGATCGCTGCCCGAAATGCGGGGCGAGGAGACTCCTGCTCGAATAGAGGGAACCTTGAGGTGGCCGAGGCGAATACCGATACCCTCATGTGTCGAGCCTGCCCCGGTGGCCATTCAAGATTGCAATCCCAGCTTTTCCTGCAATAATGCATCTTATCCTCCCCCAAGGATTCGATATGATTGCGTATCGTATCATCATCGTTGATGACGAACCCTGCATCCGGGATTCGATCGTCATGTATCTTGAAAATTTCGGTTTCGAGGTTGTTACCGCCGAAGACCCGACAGTATGCGAAGCCTTGGCTCAAAACCATATGTGTGTTCAGGAACAGGCCTGCGGTGACATCATCCTGGTTGATCAGCACATGCCGAACATGACCGGAATCGAGTTCATCGAAAGGCGGGTGAAGAGAGGCTGCAAAGGCGTCCTCACGCAGACCGCCCTGATGTCGGGATATCTCTCAGAATGCGAACGGGAGAAGCTTGACAGCCTCGGATGCCATTACTTCGAGAAACCGGTTGCCCTGAAAACCATCAAGGCGTGGATTGAAAAAGTCCTTCAGACCGAGAACCCCTGCCTTCATTGATGCACATAACCGCCTGCGGTTTTTTTTCGCACCTGCGGACTCCAAATCCCTCCAGGCTTCGACCTGCCGTAAAACGCTCAGTCCCAGTCAATCCCCGCAGGGAATACATACCTTGAACTGAAGGAGTTGTTCTGTTTCAGGGAAGTTAGAGGACATAGGTAATAAAGAACAAGGGGATATCAACTACGAATCACCCGTTCAAATCAGGCTGGAGCGTAGTTCGCAAGTCGCATTGGATATCGAAACACGACATGAGTGGTGATTTTGTTTTGTCGGGACGACCAAGAAAGTCAATAAGTCAAGCCTGACTCATTACTCACCTACTTATCCTTGTCCAGCTTGTTGAATTTCGAGCCCTTGACCGAAACGTCGGCCATCAGCCCCTTGACCCCGAAAACGAAACCGACGATGGGGTCCTTGAGGGTATTGGTGTCGATGCGTTCTCCGGCCCCGACGCTCAGCAGCGCCACGTTGCCGTCGACCCCGGCTTCCCAACCGTCGCTGGCACGAAAGTTTTTCAAAGCCTCATCGGTCATGAAGGCAATGATGATGTCTTTGGATTGCGCCCCGATCTGCAGCCCGAAAGATCCAGCGATGATATTGTAATAATCGACGGTCTTGCCGCCGATCTGCAGCGCTCCCTCGCCGTATTCGCCCCCGAAGACGAAGCCCGCCTTGACGACGCCGGGCAGGATGAGCATACCCTTGGCGGATCCGGCGAACTCCCTGGCGCCTTTGACCTCCTTGAAAAAACGCTCCAGGGTTACCTCGACGCTGACGTCGATTTCCTTCTCAGTTGCGGCACGGGCCGATTTGATACCGGAAAGTCCACAGGTCAGCAACATCCCGATACCGAGCAGGATGGCACTCATTTTCAGTAAGCGACTTTTCAACATGGCATCAATCTCCTTTTTCTGCGTCATAATTCAAATATACCCGAAACGGGATTTTCAGGTAGCAGCGCACCGGTGGACAAAAGTAAATGGGCCATTGTCAGTAGGCGTTGACAGGCAAATTCCCATAAATTCGCTTTCTCCATTAAGCTAGTCTTGGGAAAAGAGAAAAGGCCGCTGCATCTCCAGCAACCTTGGCAAGTGGCCCGTTTTCGAATCAGGGCATCCGCGTCAGAACAAAGAGGGTAGCCTTTGACATATCACCCCTCCCCCGCCCAAAAATCTTCAATCCGGTCCATCTCCTCCTCGCTGAAGCCGAAATAGTGCGCAATCTCATGCCAGAGGGTTTCGCGCACCACCTGGCCGAGCGGCAGCCCGCTTGCCGCCGTCTCTTTTTCTATGGCCCCCTGGTAGAGCGTGATCAGCTCGGGCCCGTGAGCGATCTGGTCAAAGCTCCGCTCGCTGAGCGGGGTGCCGCTGAAGAATCCGAGCAGTTCGGCGGGATCGTCAAAGCCGAGCTCGGCCAGCAGCTCGGCATCGGCCCAGTCCTCGACGATAAAGACCAGGTTGTGCAACCGCCCGGCGTACTCCGCCGGCAAGGTCAAAAGGATCGCATCGACCAGCTGCTCGAAAGCTGCGCGCGTCATTCCTCCTCCCCCAGATCCTGCTCGTACTCGCGCCAGGGGAACTCCATCTGCAGCAACGGCCTGGGCGTGACCATGTCGGGGATCCGCAGCAGCGTGGTGCCGGGCGGCGGTTCCAGCTCCTGGTAGAGCCGCTCGCTACAACGGTTGTAACTCTTGGAGAGGTGCATCGGCAGAAACCAGGGGGGACGCAGCAGCTCCAGCAATCGGTTGACATCGTCGCTGCAGAGGTGCCGGGTGCTGCGGGCCTTGTCCCGGTCGTCGCGCAGAAAGGTCGTCTCGCAGAGCAGCAGTGTCACCCCCTGCAGCAGCCCGCCGATCCGGGACAGGTTGGCCTCGGTGAAGCCGACATCGCTGATGTAGCCAAGTGACGCCGGTTGCTGCTCTTCGAACAGCTCGGCACAGAAGGCTCGGACATCGCTGACCTCGGACTCCTCGGGGCCCGCCGCTCCCTGGCGCAGGACCGGCAGCGGCTCGTCGAGCTGCTCCTGGCGGAAGTAGCGTCGCTTGAGCTGGCGGATCCACGGCCCCTTGACGAGCCCACGCCGCTGCAAGAAGGCCCCGGCGACGGAGAAGCCCGGCCGTTCGCTGATGCGAAAGATTAGCGAAGGGACCAGGTGATCGCAGAGCTCCGCCTCGACCTTGAGCAGCCGGTTCTCGAAAATCACCCGGTCGCCGCGTGGACGATTCTCCAGCAGGCTGCGGCGAAAGCCCTCCGGGCCGGAGAGCAGGTGCGACTCGATCCGCTCCTCGAGAATCTCGTGCACCCGGTAGCTCCCCCAGTCCGCCTCGCAGAGGTTCCAGTCGTAGCCGGCCAGTTTGGACTCGAGCTTGGCGGCGATCCCGGCCGGGCCGTAAAGCTGGACGGTCTTCGGTGCCACGTAGATGTGCCGGGTCAGAGTGTCGATCCCCATCCAGTGATCCATGTGGGTGTGGCTGACGAAGATCGCCTCGATGGCGGTCAGGGTGCGCTTGGCGAGGTGGGTCAACTGGCCGCAGTCGAACAGCAGGTTGCTGCCCAGCGGGCGCTGGCGGATCAGCAGCAGCGGGTCGTCGAACAGCCCGGAGCAGAAGGCCGGCTCGAGATTGCGGAATGGAAAACGCGGGGCCATGGGAATAGTTTACCCGCAAAGCCCGTGGTTGGCAGGTGTTCGCTCGATCTAACCGGGCAGAGAATGACCTTCACTCATCGGGCATGCCCGGGTAAAATTCCTGCCTGCAGTCAGGACACATGCCGTGGGTGAAATCTGCCTCGGAATGGGCATGGATATAGGCTTCCACCTGGGTCCAGGTTCCCGATTCATCGCGGATCTTCTTGCAGGATGCACAGATCGGCAGGATCCCCCGCAGGACTTTCAGTTCGGAATGGGCGGTCTCCAACAAGGTCAACGACTCCTTAAGTTTTACCTTGGAGGCCACCAGGGCACTTTCAAGCCAGTGGCTGTTGAGCAGCAGATAACAGATTCCAAGGGTTGCCTCCAGCAAAAACGCCGCCATGAAATACGGGTCGTTTATCATGAGACCACTCATCAGCTCCTTGAGGTCGAGTGAGGGTTTCAGATACAGAAAGATGCCGCGCCACAGCAGCAGGCCGGCATAGGTCATATGAACCAGTCCACAGGTCACAAAGAGGCCTCGGTTCGAAGTTTGTCGGTGCAGCAAAAAAAACCAACCGGCTAGGACAAAGCAGGGAAAAATGAAGAGGGAGAGCAGCAACGCCCTCATTCTCAGGTTGTCATCGACCAGGTGGA
The DNA here is from genome assembly GCA_035266745.1 of Geothermobacteraceae bacterium. GTDB lineage: Bacteria > Desulfobacterota > Desulfuromonadia > Desulfuromonadales > Geothermobacteraceae > DATFMT01. Next base: position 9,392 of record DATFMT010000214.1, read on the forward strand.
AATAGCTGTCGAGCAGGACCAGCGTCGGGATCGCCAGATAAGCCAACGGAGAAAGGGCGCTGCCGCGCAGGAAGCGTAGTGAACCGGCCAGCCGCAGTAACCCGACCGCGATAAAACATCCGTTGACCAAAATAATGCTGGGCCAGGCCGGCAGCAGCCCACGCACCAACAGCGCCAGATAGCCCGCAGCGAGCAGAAAATAAGCGGCCTGCCAGCAGCGAAAGCCCGGGCAAGTTTTCTGGCGAAGGCTGTAGAGCAGATAAAAGACCCCCAGAAGCAGGCCAATCAGGCCGTTACAAATGATCAGGGTGTAGACATCCAGTCTCATCTTTAGTTCCCCCCGAGACAACTCCGGAGCTACTTACCCCCCTCCGGAACCATTACCAAAGACAAGGGGCAGACCTGGATAGCTGAAAAATGTTTAGAACCACCCAAAGACAAAAGTCGTTCCCCGCTGGTGCCCGGCCAGAACGACTCTTTTTAAAGCTTTACCCCAAACCGTTCCATCGGGCCTCCAATCTTCTCATTGGAGAACTATATCCCGACGCTGTCATAAATCAATCTTAGCAGTCCCATTCAGAGTCTGCACCCATCCAACATTTTAAGCACTGCCAGCCGGCGGGGAAGTCCAATACCTAGAGGCCGGCCAGACCTAGCCCTTCACCCCATTGTTACGCAGGGGCAGTGCTGCGGGTTGCGCGGCCCGATCGCCGCCAGCTCGAGGCCGATCCAGTTGTGCACCTGCTGCACCTCGAAGCCGGCCAGCCGCTGGTTGCCGACCTGCAGCAGCGGCCGGACGATCAGCAGCGGCTCGGCGATCATCATCGTCAGCGCCAGCTGTGGAGCCACACTGGCCGGGACGATCTCGCCACTTTTGACCCTGGGATGGCTCGGGTTGAACCATTCGC
>DATFMT010000215.1:0-38337 GCA_035266745.1 Geothermobacteraceae bacterium
ATGGCAAAGACGAACAGGTTGAGCAGGGCGAAAAAACGCGCGGTGTCCCCCTCTTTTTCCATGTAGCCGACCGCATAGAGATGGATCAGGGTCGAAACCCCGGTGACCATCAAGGCCATCGGTGCCGAGAGGTGATCGAAGAGGATGCTGAAATCGACCTTGAGCGGGCCGCTCTCCAGCCAGGTGAAGAGGGTGACGCGGGTTCCTTCTCCATCCGAAAGTGACCAGAATGACAGGGTGCAGAGAAAGGCCGCCGCAACCGCCACGACCGCCAGCGCACCACGCAGGCGGCGCGGCAGGTAGCTGCCGAACATGGCATTGATGGCACCGCCGAACAGCGGCAGCAGCAGAATCAGAAACAGCAGTTTCGCGTTCATCAGCCCTTCATCTCGTTGTATTGGTCCGCTTCGATGGTCCCCTTGCGGCGTTGCAGATAAACGACCATTGCTAGTGAAATCGAGACCTCGGCCGAGGTCAATGCCATCAGCAGCACCACCACCAACTGGCCGTCGATCTGCTGCCAGAAGGCTGAGCCGCCGACCAGGGTCAGGCCGACCGCGTTGATCATCACCTCGACCCCGATCAGGATCATGATCAGGTTGCGGCGGGCCAGGGTACAGGCCAGCCCCATGACGAACATAATGCCGGCGACGATCAGCAGGTGCTCGAGAGGAACGATCATGTGCGACCTCCTTTGCGCCATTCTTTCTTGCCGACGTAAAAAGCGCCAACCGCGGCAAACAGCAGCTGGAAAGAGACCACCTCGACCGCGAGTGCATATTCCTTGAACAGCGCGTAGCCGAAATCGCGCGGCGAAGCGTAGTAGGCCGGTACGCCCTCCCGACCGACCGTTTCCACGCCCATGATCAGCAGCGTGCAGGAGACCAGGGCCAGTGCCAGAAGGACCACCGGCAGCCAACGTTGCCACCCAGTCCCTTTGCTTTCCGCTTCGTTGGGCGCCAGTTCGAGCATCATGATGATGAACAAAAACAGCACCATGATCGCCCCGGCATAGATGATCACCTCCCAGGCGGCGACCAGCGGTGCTCCGAGCAGGTAGAAGATCAGCGCCAGGGCAAAAAAAGCATGCACCAGGTAGACCACCGCATGCACCGGGTTGCGCCGGGTGATGCAGAGCAGCGTCGCAATCAGTGCCACGGCCGAAAGAATGTAGAAAATTATCGCTGCCATCAGGTCCTTGCCGTTGTTACGGTAACAGATCTTTTACGTCCGCCGGTGGTGTCTCGTCATCGTTGCCGCCGCGCGGATTGACGACACCGATGCCGGCGTGCTGGTAAAAGTTATAGCTGTTGTCCTTGCCGCCATCCTTGATCAGCAGGTCCTCTTTCTCGAAGACCAGGCTCATCGGATCGCGGTTACAGATCTCGTAGTCGGGCGACATCTGGATCGCCAGGGTCGGGCAGGCTTCGGCGCAGAGCCCGCAGAAGATACAGCGGGTGAAGTTGATGCGGAACCAGGCGGCCTGGCGCCGGCCGTTTTCTAGCTCTTCGGCCTGCATCGAGATGCAGTCGACCGGGCAGGCGGCGCTGCACAGGTAACAGGCGACGCAGCGCTCGCCGCCATCCGGGTCACGGGTCAGCACGATGCGCGCCCGGTAGCGCGAATAGGGGGTGCGCTTCTGTTCCGGGTACTGGATGGTCACCGGTCTGCGGAACATGTTGCGCAGGGTGATCCAGTAGGGCTTGAAGGTGCCTTTGATATCGCGCCAGAGGTTCATAGGCTATCCATTCAACCAGAGCAAGATCGCTCCGGTGACGATGACGTTGGCCAGCGCCAGCGGGACCAGGATTTTCCAGCCAAAGTGCATCAGCTGGTCGTAGCGGAGTCTCGGCAGGGTGCCGCGGGTCCAGATAAAGCAGAAGGCGATCAGCATCACCTTGGCGAAAAACCAGACGATCGGCGGCAGCAGCGGACCGTGCCAGCCGCCGAGGAAGAAGATCGTCACCATGCTCGAGAGGATGATGACGTTGATGTACTCACCGACGAAGAACAGGCCGAAGCGCATCCCCGAATACTCGGTGTGGAAGCCGGCGACGATCTCGTTCTCGGCTTCCGGCATATCGAACGGCACCCGCTTGGATTCGGCCAGCACGCTGATCAGGAAAATGATAAAGGCGAGCGGGTTCTTCAGCGCAAACGGGATAGCGGCCTGGGCGTTGACGATATCGGTCAACGAGAAGGAGCGCGCCATCAGCACCACCGGCACGATGGAGAGCCCCATCGACAACTCATAACTGATCAGCTGGGCCAGGGCGCGGATGCCACCGAGCAGGGCGTATTTGGAGTTGGAGGCCCAGCCGCCGAGCGTGACGCCGTAAACCGCCAGCGACGAAAGGCCGAGAAAGTAGAGCACGCCGATATTGAGGTCGCAGATCACCAGCGGCACTTCGCGGCCGAACAGGGTGACCGGCGGTCCGAAGGGGACCACGGCAAAGGTCAGCAGGGCCGTCACTGCGGCAATTCCCGGGGCGACGAAAAACAGCGTCTTGTCGGCCTGCGACGGGATAAAGTCCTCCTTGGTGACCAGTTTGACGGCGTCGGCCAGCGGCTGCAGCAGACCGAAGGGGCCGACCCGGTTCGGGCCGTAACGCAATTGCATGCGGCCGAGCAGCTTGCGCTCGGCGAGCACCATATAGGCGGCGCCAGTCAGCAGGATGAAAAAGACAAAGCTGATCTTGACCAGGATCAGGGCGAGGGTGATCAGGAACTCGCTCATGTCTCCCCTCCCTTGTCGATCCGGCACGGCACCTGGCTGCCGGAGGCGAACTGTTCCAGCGGGGTACCGTAAAGACGCGTGGTGATCGCCAGTCCGTCAACCATATGGGGGTCAACTTTCAATGTCAGCCTGACATTATCCAACTCGGTCCGCAGGGTCACGGTTTCGCCGTCGGACAACTGCAGTCGGCAGGCCAAATCCGGATGGACCAGGAGCTGCGGCGCTTCGGTCACGGCTTGCAGGGTGGCGGAGAATGAGGAGAGCCGTTCGCTGCCGTACAGGCCGTCAACGACCAGCAGGGTCAAGTCGGCGGTGTCACCCGAACTTTTAAACCCTGCTTCCGTAGCGGGCGGGAGCTGGCCGCTGCCTCTCACCCTGACCCCTTCATGCTCCGGGGCCAGCAGCGACAGACCGGTGAAGCGGGGGTCGGCAGCTTCCAGCTCGACATGGATGGTGTGCAGGTTGAGGTCCAGCTCCTGCAGTTCGGCCAGCAGTTGCCAGGCGGCCTGCGGCAGGCTGCCCGGTGTGACGGATTCAAACTGGCGTGGGGGATAATTGCCGCCACCGGTCTCCCGGATCGGCAGCCCCGGTTCGAAGGCCGCCGCGACTGCCAGCATCCGCCCTTCGTTGTTGACGTAGCTGCCAGCCGCTTCGGCCCAGCCGGTGGTTGGCAGGAAGGCATCGGCCTGTTTGGCGGCCCGGTTCGGAATATGATCCATCACCAGCAGGAATTCAAGCGCACCGAGGGCCGTGGCAATGCGTTCCGGATGATCGGTGACCGGGTCGTTTTCGAGACAGACCAGCGCCTTGACCTTGCCGGCGAGGACGTCGTCGAGCAGGCTGTTGAAGTCGTCGTTGTCTTTTGCCAACAGGGCGCCGGAAAAACTGTTCGGTCCCGCCAGGGGAACGAAGATTCCGCACTCCTGCTCGTTGGTCGGCAGGGAGGTGGCGGTCTGGAACAGTTGCGTCACTCCAGCCGGGCCGAGCAGATCGGCGCCACCGATCAGAATCGGTTTGGCGGCCCGCTGCAGCCGTTCGCGAATCCCCTCGAGGATCGTCAGCTGCTGACGGCTGAAAGATGCGGCGGGCATGCCGCTGCCGAGAAATTCCATGACCTGTGACAAGCGGCCGGGATGCAGCGGCAGGTGGACCGCATCGCAGGGAAGTTTTACCGGGCGCGGATCGATGACGGCGACCAGGGCTCCCTTGCGGGCAGCCTGGCGGAGCGCCAAGGCCAAAACCGGGGCTTCGCCGAGCGGATCACTGCCAAGCAGCACCAGGCAATCGGATTGACGGATATCTTCCAGGCTGCGGGCCCGCTGACCGAGTTGTGCCGCGAGGCTGCGTGCGGTGCGGTCGCGCCGGGCCTGGCAGTCATAAACCAGCCGTGAACTGCCGATGCTGCCGGCGAGTCTGGACAACAACCAGTTGGCCTCCAGGGATGCGCGCGGTGAGCCGAGAAAAGCGATGCTTTCCGGACCGTACTGGGTGGCGACCTGTTGCAGGCAGATGCGGCTGCGTTCGAGGATATCGTCCCAACTGGTACGCTCGCCCTTCCAGCGCGGCTCTCGCGGCCGGTCCGGGTGATTGAGGTGGTCGATGGCAAAGCGGCCGCGGTCGCAGATGAAAAAACCGTTGGTCTTGCGGTTGATGCCGCCGCGCACCCGTTGCGCTTCGCGGTAACGGCCCCCGGGGACCACCGCACAGCCGAGCGAGCAGTGCGGGCAGATCGATGGTGCTTCCTCGAGATCCCAGTAACGGGTTTTGAAGCGAAACGGTTTGCTGGTGAAGACCCCGGTCGGGCAGGCGTCGATAATGTTGCCGGCAAAAGGGGACTCCAGCCGGCCGTCCCTGAAACGACCGAAGAAGAGCCGGTTGCGCGACCCCATGACGCCAAAATCAGTGCCGCCGCAGTAGTCTTGGTAGGTGCGGACACAGCGGTAGCACTGAATGCAGCGGTTCATCTCCTGCTCGACGAAGGGGCCAAGTTCCTGGTTGATCCAGGTCCGCTTCGGGCCACGGTAGCGCCTGATGCCGTGACCGCCGGCGATGGTCATGTCCTGCAGCTGGCATTCGCCCCCTTCGTCGCAGACCGGACAGTCGTGGGGATGGTTCATCATCAGCCACTCGATGACATGAGCACGGAGTTCCTGGGCGTCCTGGTCAACGGTCGAGACAACCATACCGTCCTGGGCCGGGACCATGCACGACATCTGGATTCCCTTGACCGGTCCCTCGCTGAACTTCATCGCACAGAGCCGACAGGCTCCGACCGCCCCGAGCGCTTCGTGGTAACAGAAGTGCGGGATGACGATGCCGATCCGCTTGGCGGCTTCGAGCACGTTGCTGCCATCGGGAACGGTCACTTTTTGGTTGTCAATAGTCAACGTCGGCATGGTTTTGTCGGCGGCTTCGCCGGAGACTCATCTGCTGGGTTCCCCTGCGGACCAGATCGTTCGACGTACGCTGTACGCCTCACAATCTGGTCCTTGGGCACCTTGCATCTGAAACCTCTGGCTGTGCCGTAGTTACTCCCGGTTTATATAGCCCAATCGTTAAATGCTGGTTATCCTTTGAAGGGACAGTACCCCTTTTTCACATGATCTTCCAGTTCGTCCTCGAAATGGTTCAATAACCCTTCCAACGGTCCCATCGCCCCTTCGGCGAGGGCGCAGAAGGAACGGCCGGCGATATTCTTATGCTGATCCCTGAGCATGGCGATCAGCTCCCGGCTGCCGCGCCCGGCCTCGATCTCCTCGAGCAGCCAGCGCACCATCACCAAGCCGTCGCGACAGGGGGTGCACCAGCCGCAGGATTCGCGGGCGAAGAATTTCATCAGGTTGAGGGTCGCGCCGACCATGCAGGTGTCGCTGTCAAAAGCGGTCACGCCGGCGGTGCCGAAGCGGCTGCCGACCGCGGCCAGCGGATCGAAATCGAGCGCCACGTCGAGGTGCGCGGCGGTCAGATAGGGGGTCGAGGCCCCGCCGGGCAGGCAGGCCTTGAAACCCTTGCCGCCGCGCATGCCGCCGCCGATCTCAAGCACTTCACGCAGGGGGATGCCGACCGGCAGCTCGAAACATTCGGTACGCTCGAGGTGACCGGAGAGGCCGAACAACTTGGTCCCGGACCCCTCCGGATTAACGGCCAGATCCTTGAACCATTCACTACCGCCGGTGAGGATGTGCGGCACGTTGGCCACCGTCTCGATATTATTGACCGTGGTCGGTTTGCCGAACAGCCCCTTGACCGCCGGGAAGGGCGGCTTGCTGCGCGGATTGGCCCGCACCCCCTCGATGCCGTTGAGCTGGGAAGTCTCCTCGCCGAGGATGTAGCGGCCGGCGCTGCGGTGGACGTGGACCTGCAGGCCGTAGCCGCTACCGAGGATGTCCGGGCCGAGATAGCCGGCCTGCTTGGCCTCTTCGATGGCCCGCTCCAGGTTGCGTGAGCACTCCTCGTAGGCGTAGCGGATGAAGATATAGGCTTCCGGAACCTGCAGGGCGTAGGCCGAGACGATGACCCCTTCGAGGACCTGATGCGGGTCGGCCAGCAGCAGCTGCTTGTCCTTGTAGGTTCCCGGCTCCATCTCGTCGCCGTTGACCACCAGATACTTTGTCCCCGGCTGATCGGCGGGGAAGAACGACCACTTCAGCCCGGTCGAAAAGCCGGCACCGCCCCGGCCGCGCAGTCCCGAGGCCTTGACCGTCTCGCGTACCTCGGCCGGGGTCATGGACTTGAGCGCCCTTTCCAAACCCCGGTAGCCGCCGTTTTTGCGGAACTCGTCGAAAAAGACGGTCTCGCCAGGGCGGCGGTTCTTGAAGAGGATTTGCGGGTAGTCGGCCATGGCGTCAGGCTTTTTCCTTGTTCAGGATCGCATCCACCAGCTCCGGCGTCAGCCGGCCGTAGGTGGTCAGTCCAATCATCATTGCCGGGGCGTCGCCGCAGGCGCCGAGACAGCAGGTCGGCAGCAGGGTAAACACTCCATCGGCGGTCGTTTGGCCCGGAGCAATGCCGAGTTTTTGTTGCAGGTAGTCGTAGACGTGCTCGCCGTCGCGGCTCCAGCAGCAGATCGAATCGCAGACATGGATCACCTTGCGTCCCACCGGCTGACGGTAGATCTTGTCATAGAAGGTGGCGATCTCTTCGATCTGCAGGACAGAGAGGCCGAGGATGCTGCCGGCCAGTTCGACCCCGGCATCCGGTACCCAGCCGTGATGATCCTGAATCGCCCGCAGCAGATCGACGATCAATTCACGCGGGTGCTTGATCGCCGCTGCCTTGGCGCGGAACGCTTCGAGCTGGTCTTGGGGGAGGAGTTTGTTCATAAGTTCCATTTATCTATCCAGATCCGCCAGCACGAAATCGATCGATCCCAAAATCGTGATCAAATCGGCGATCAACCAGCCACGGCTCATCAGCCCGGTCATCTGCAGGTGCGGGAAACTCGGGGTGCGAATCCGTGCCCGGTAGGGGACGTTGTTGCCGTCAGAGACCAGGTAGTAGCCGCACTCCCCCTTGCTCGATTCGATCGCCCGGTAACATTCGCCGCGCGGCGGGGTCATGCCGCGGGTGACGTTGCAGAAATGGTGGATCAGGCTCTCGATGTCCTGCAGGCCATCCTTTCGCTTCGGATAGACGTAGCGGTAATCCTCGCCGATCCAGCGCCCGCCCGGCATCTCGGCGGCGGCCTGCTTGATGATCTTCAGGCTTTCGCGCATCTCGCGCATGCGCACCTGGTAGCGGGCAAAGGAGTCGCCTCCGGTTGCGGTCGCCACATCGAAGTCATATTTCTCGTAGCCGGAATAGGGCATCTTGCGGCGCAGGTCCCACTCCAGGCCGGTGGCGCGCAGGTTCGGGCCGCTCATGCCCCAATCGATTGCTTCGTCGGTTGTCACTGCGCCGACCCCCTCGGTGCGGGCGCGGAAGATCGGACCGTCGTTGAGCAGGGTTTCCAGTTCGTCGAGGCGCTTGTCGAAATCCTTGGTAAAGGTGTGAACAACAGATTCCCAGCCCTTCGGCAGGTCCTGCGGAACACCGCCGATCCGGAACCAGGAGGGGTGCATGCGGCCGCCGGTGACCATCTCGACGATGTCGAAGATCTTCTCGCGCGATTCCAGGGCATAGAAAACCGGGGTCATGGCGCCGACGTCGTGGGCGAAGGTGCCGAGCCAGACCAGGTGGTTGGCGAGCCGGAACAGCTCGCAGAGCATGACCCGGATCGCCTGGGCGCGCTGCGGTACCTCGAGCCCGAGCAAGGTCTCCAGCGGCAGCAGGTAGGCGAGGTTATTCTGCACCCCGGAGAGGTAGTCGATGCGGTCGGTGTAGGGGATGAACTGGTTCCAGTGCTGACGCTCGGCCATCTTTTCGGCGCCGCGATGGTGGTAACCGATGTCGAGATCGACGTCCTCGATCTCCTCGCCGTCGAGCAGCAGGATCAGGCGCAGCACGCCGTGGGTGCCCGGGTGGTGCGGGCCGATGTTGAGCACCATCGGCTCCTCACCGGGTTTGATCTTGCGCCCCTTGAAGAAGTCACCCCCTTCGCGGGGAATCATGGTAGCGGCTGTTTCGGCGGTGTAGGCCGCCATCTCACTGGCACGGAAGACGTGCTCCTTGCGCAGCGGGTGCCCTTGCCACGAATCGGGCATCAGGATCCGGCGCAGGTCGTGGTGGCCGGTGAAGCGCAGCCCGAACATGTCGTAGACTTCCCGTTCGTACCAGTTGGCAGAGGGCCAGAGGTCGGTGATCGACGGCGCTTCCGGGTGGTCACCGGTCAACGGTACCTTGACCCTCAGGTAGCCGGGATCGTCGAAATTGGTCAGGTGGTAGGTGAGGGTGTAATCGTGGCCTGACTTGCTGACCCGGGCGGTCTCATCGACGGCGGTCAGGTCTTCGAGCCGCCGGTACTTGACCGGGGCTTCCTGCTTGAGAAAGCGCAGCAGTTCCGGAGCGTCTTCCGCCGCGCTCACCAGGGTCGGCATGTCGGCGGCATCCTCCTCGCGGACCCGCTCGCCGAAGCGCGCCGCAAGCGTCTGGCGCAGGTTCCCCGTCGAGGCGGGAAACTCGATCTGTGGTTGAGCCGGTCGCCACATCGCGTTCGAGCGGCTCTGCCAGAAGGTCGGCTGCTGCATGCTGGTGCCGCGGATGCTGCTGTTGCCGTAGCCGGGGCCGCGCGGGTCGCGGCTCTTGCTGACGCCGTCGATCAGGATTTCCCGGGTGGTCCCCTCGTGACCCCCCTGCATGCCGAGCACCTTGCGGGCCGGCTTCTCCTCGTTGCGGATTTTCTCCTGCAGCAGCATGATCCCCTGGATGAAGGCTTCCGGGCGCGGCGGGCAGCCGGGGACATAGACGTCGACCGGGACGATCTGGTTGACCCCCTGGATGACGCTGTAGACATCGTACATGCCGCCGGAGTTGGCGCAGCTCCCCATTGAAATAACCCATTTCGGGTTGGTCATCTGTTCGTAGAGGCGCAGGATCGACGGCCCCATCTTCTTGAACGGGGTGCCGGAGATCACCATCAGGTCGGCTTCGCGAGGGGTGCCACGCAGCACCTCGGCGCCGAAGCGGGCCAGGTCGAAGCGCGGGGTGAGGCTGGTGGTCATCTCGACGAAACAGCAGGAGAGACCGAAGAACATCGGCCACATGCTGTTGCTGCGCGCCCAGTTGATGACGTCGTCGAGCGTCGTCAGGATGACATTGTCGGGGATTTCTTCAGTCATAGTTCCTGTCCGCGACGCTGGACCGTCCTCGGCCGGGGGCCCCAGTCGAGGCCGCCCATCTTCCAGAGATAGACTAGGCCGAGAAACAGCACGACGATGAAAAAGGTGATTTGCCAGAAACCGGCCCAGCCGATCAAATCCCAGGCGACCGCCCAGGAGACGATGAAAATCGCCTCGACATCAAAGACGATGAAGAAGATCGCCACCAGGTAAAAAGGCACCGGTTCGCGAAGTTTGGCTTCCCCGGTCGGCGCGATGCCGGATTCGTAGGGTTCCTCTTTGAGCCCGCCACGGGACTTGTGGCCGAGCAGCCAGCTGACCACCATCAGCGTGCCGATCAAGATCAGGGCGATCACCCCGTAGAGGACGAGCGACAGCAACCCTTCGGCACTCGGCGGGCTTTCTCCGCCGGTCGGGACCGGCAGCTGGCTGGCTAGGTTGAGGATCGGCATTGGTAAGTGAATGACTTTACTTAAGTTTTATCAGGTTGTTGTCGCCGGTTTGCCAGGTGCAAAAACCGGGCACAAAGTCATGACCAAGGATAACACAAAACGCCCACCTGTCCATAACCGTGGCGTACCGACTAGCAGTTCAGCGCGGTCTCGATGGCGGCCCTGGCCAGGGCGTCACAACGTTCATTCTCCGGGTGGCCGGCGTGGCCCCTGACCCAGTGCCACTCGACTTCATGTTTCTCAGTCAGTAGCAGCAGGCGTTCCCACAGATCACGGTTGGCGACATCTTTTCGCTGGGAATTTTTCCAACCCTTCTTGACCCAGTTCTGAATCCACTCGGTGATCCCTTTTTTGACATATTGCGAGTCGGTGGTCAGGACCACCTTGCAGGGGCGGGTCAACGATTCGAGACCGGCAATTGCGCCGATCAGTTCCATCCGGTTGTTGGTGGTTTCCAGTTCGAAACCGGAGAGTTCTTTTTCGCTGCCGTTGTAGCGCAACAGGGTTCCCCAGCCGCCGGGACCGGGGTTGCCGGAACAGGCGCCGTCGGAGAAGATTTCGATGCGTTTTTCGCTCATGGGTGCTCGCTGCGGTTGGGGTTGGTAGGTGGTCGGTGTTTCGGGGAGGATAGCATGGAAGCGGGAGGGGTGCCAGATCTAGATGGGAGGATCTGCGCCAGGGTCGGGAGCCAAGCTGACCTTGCCTCCGCGCTTCGGGCATTGTCAGCCAGGCAAGTCCCCTTGGCCAGGCGGTTGGTTGACTCCCGCTCTCGGCATGATGCTAAATGGAAATGCAGGCCATTTACGGGTTTCTTAACCGTTGTGTTTAGCACTAGGGGGGCGTAGAGGAGAATGAATCATGATTTCACTGAGTCTCAGGTCCTTGTCCACATCGGTTTTAGCGCTGCTGCTCCTCACTGGCGGCGCGGTGGCCGCCGATGAGGTGACGATCAACACCGTTCCGGTCACCGAACAGATCTTCATGCTTGCCGGGCAGGGGGGCAACATCGGGCTGTTCATCGGCCCGGACGGCACCTTTATGATCGACGACGAGTATGCGCCGCTGACCGACAAGATCGTCGCGGCGATCAAGGCCGCCGGCGGCGATATCCCGAAGTTCCTCATCAACACCCACTACCATGGCGACCATACCGGCGGCAACGAGAACCTGGGTCGGCAGGGGGCGCTGATCTTCGCGCAGGACAACGTCCGTGAGACGCTGCTCGCCGGCAGTTACCTCGCCGCTTTTCAGTCGAAGAGCCCGCCGGCCGCCAAGCCGGCCCTGCCGGTGGTGACCTTCGCCGAAAACCTCACCTTTCATCTGAACGGTGACACCGTTCACGCTGTCCACGTCCCCAACGCCCACACCGACGGCGACTGTTTCATTCGCTTCCAGAAGGCTAACGTTATCCACGCCGGCGACGTCTTCTTCAACGGCTTCTATCCCTTCATCGACGTCGATCACGGCGGTTCGCTCCGGGGGATGATCGAGGCGGCGGACACGATCCTCGCGCTGGCGGATGACCAGACCAAGATCATCCCGGGCCACGGCCCCTTGGGCGACAAGGCCCAGCTCGCCAGCTACCGGCAGATGCTCTGGACCGCCTACCAGCGGCTGAAAGCCCTGAAGGTCGAGGGGAAAACCGCCGCGCAGGCGGTGGCCGCCAAGCCGCTGGACGACCTCGAGGCGGAGTGGGGGGACGGGCTGTTCAAGGGGGACAAGTGGATCGAGCTGGTCTACCCGGGAGTCTACTGAACCTGACCGAGGGATCTGCCAGTCCTGGCGTTCCCGCAAGGAGAAGGCCATGAATAAACCCGTTTGCGCGGTTGTCGGCGTCGGCCCCGGCAACGGCGCCGCGATTGCCAGGAAGTTTGCTGCGCAAGGCTACGCGGTGGCCCTTTGCGCCCGCAGTCGGGACAAGCTCGAGGTGCTGGCAGCCGAACTGCCCGCTGCGGCGGCATTCGTTTACGATGTCACCGACCCGCAGGCGGCAGGGTGGGTGTTTGCCGAGATCGAGCAAAAGCTGGGGCCGGTCTCAGTGGTCGCCTACAATGCCGGTTCGGGGACCTGGGGCAGGCTCGATGACGTCTCCGTCGAGGCATTCCAGTCCTCGTGGGAGGTCAACACCCGCGGCCTGTTCCTTGCAGTCAAGGCGGTGCTGCCGCAGATGCGTCGGCTGGGGGGCGGCGCCATCGTGGTTTCCGGTGCGACCGCCTCGGTGAGAGGGGGGTTGGAGACGACGGCCTTCGCCTCGGCCAAGGCAGCTCAGCGGAGCCTGACCCAGTCGCTGGCCAAGCAGCTCGGCCCGGAGAAGATCCACGTCGGCTATGTCGTCCTGGACGGTATGGTAGACCTGGAACGAACCATGGAGCGGATGCCGGACAAGCCGCTCGATTTCTTCCTGAGCTCCGAACAGATTGCCGAGGCGGTCTATTATCTGGCGACGCAGCCGGAGCGCGCCTGGACCTTTGAGATGGATCTGCGCCCCTACGGCGAGAAATGGTAGCCCGCCCGGTGCCTACCTGGGCAACTCGACGGTGACGGTCGTGCCGCCGTAGCCGTGGACGGAGTCATGGGCGCGCACCGTGACCTGGCCCGTCTTCGCGGGGATCTGCACCCCCGAGAGGCTGCGGGTAAAGGGTTGCTCCTCGGTATGCGGGTGTAGCAGGACGCGCGTCGCCAGCACGGCCCCGGTCGCATCGACGATCTCCCATTTATCGGCGTAATGCTGCCAACCTTTGTCCCGGTGCGACACGGTGACCTGGAACCGGTAGCTACCGTCACCATTTCTTGTCGCTTCGGCACGCAGCACATCCGCTTCTCCGGCGTGGGCAGCGGCAACCGGGAGCAGGAGCAGCAGGAACGACAGTGGAAATACCCTCATTTCACCTCTTCAGCACGGTTTCAAAGAAGTATATCCGATTCCGCTAGTGCCGCTTGCGCGGGCCGTGGCCCCGGCGGTCGTGGACGATGGCGTCCGGGGTTGTCGGAGCAAGCGCCGTCGGAAAAGATTTCGACATGTTTTTCAGTCATAGGTGCTCGTTGCTGCAGGAGATGGATTGTTGGGCGACGGGCGTCGCCGAGCTTTCTGGGGAGGAGAGCATGAAGGGGGCGGAGGGGCTAGGGGAGATACTGAATTTCCTGAGTTGTGGGTTTACGACCCAATACTGCAACTTTTTGCAATATTGCGTTGTCAATTTGACCTCTTCCAGGTTCGACCACCAGCCCCAGGTTTTATGAGCTGTTATCAGGCCTGGTGGGGGTGGGGGGCAGGCGCACTGATCCCGCGGAAGAAATCAGTGCTTGTGCAAGAGTTGTAGTATTCCCTGCAACAGTTGCAGCGGGGTTGGCGGGCAGCCGGGGATCACCGCGTCGACGGGCAAAACCTGTGCGACACCGGCACAACTGGCATAGGACTCGCCGAACTCCCCGCCATGTTTCGCGCAGTCACCCATGGCAATGACCAGTTTGGGGGCTGGCGTTGCATTGTAGGTACGCTGCAGCGCCTCCTGCATGTGGCGAGTCACCGGGCCGGTGACCAGGAGCAGATCGGCATGCCGTGGCGAGGCGACGAAGTGGATTCCGAAGCGTTCGATATCGTAGAAACCGTTATTGACAGCGTGCATTTCGAGCTCACAGCCGTTACAGGACCCGGCGTCAACCATCCGGATAGCCAGCGAGCCGCCGAACTGGCGCGCGATCTCACGCTGGCAGGCGGTCCCGAGTTCGGCAACCTCAGCACCGACGGACACGGGTTCGGTCAGCTTGCCAGTTTTGAGAGTTTTTTTATAGAGATGATACATCGTCGCTGCTCCTCAAGGTTGCCGGTTCGACCCGTTACAAGTCATGTCCGCTATAGGAGCCATTGACCGATTTGTTGCAGGCCGGAAAATCGGGGACAATCGTACCGTCAGTCATCTGTTCGAGCGCCAGCCAGTTGAGCCAGCTGGGATCTCGCGGGAAGTAGCGTAAAACCCGCCCCTGTGCATCGAGGCGCAGATAGGCCAGGGTTTCACCTCGCCAGCCCTCAATCAACCCCAGCCCCTGCACCTGCTGACCGGTCGCGTGACAGGGAACCGCAATAGCTGTCTTTGGCAGCTGGCGGAATAACTTGGCGAGCAGATCGATGGAAATCAGGATTTCATCCCCACGCACCCTGACCCGTCGTGCAATGTCCCCTTCGAGATAGGCTGGAACCTCAACCTCAAGCTGGTCGTAAGGGGGGTAGGGCGCATCGCGGCGCAAATCATCCTGCAGATTGCTGGCGCGGCCGACATAACCCAAAACTCCGAGCCTGCTGGCGGTCTCCGGGGGCAGCACTCCGGTGTTGCGCAGGCGATCCTGCAGCGAGGGGTATTCGAGCAGCATCGGCAGCAGTTCTGCGACTTCGCTGCGCAGGCGCTCCCCGGCGGTCAGCAGGGCCTCGACCTGCTCTGCACCCAGGTCACTGTTCACCCCACCGGCGATCAGATAATCGAACAGCAGGCGGTGGCCGAAAAAATGCGCGTTATCGCGCTGCCAGAGTTCACGCAGCCGGGTCAGCTGGGTCTGGGCGAAGGCGAAACCGACGTCGTTACAGATGGCGCCGATGTCGCCAAGATGGTTGGCAATTCGTTCCCGTTCGCAGGCGATGGCCCGCAGGGCGAGGGCACGCGCCGGGAGTCGGGTGCCGAGTGCCTGTTCCGCGGCCTGGCAGGCGGCCCAACTGTGGGCGACGCTGCTATCGCCGGAGACTCGCGCAGCGAGGCGGATCAAACCCTGCAGATCGCGACCCACCGCAATTTTTTCGATTCCTTTGTGAACATAGCCGAGCCTCTCTTCGAGGCGCAGAATCGTTTCGCCGACCGCCTGAAAGCGGAAATGTCCCGGTTCGATGATCCCGGCATGAACCGGACCGACCGGAATTTCGTAGACTCCGCTCCCCGCGATTGGCGGGAAGGGGTAGGTGGAATCGGCCGGGGTTTCAGCCGCAGGATGACCGGCGCGGGGAAAATCGTTGCGCAACGGATATTCATCCGCAGCCCAGCCCCGGTGGCGGGTCCAGCGGCGCTGATCCGGGTGGTCGCTGAAATGGACCCCGAGCAGATCCTGAATGTGGCGTTCCGGACGATCCGCAGCGGGGAAAAAGGGGGTCTGCGCGTTGAGCTGCGGATGATTCTCATCCAGAGCGGTTTCAACCAGCACCTGCCCGTCGCAGCCGGAAAACAGACTGAAAATCAGGATCCGTGGTGGGCAATGGTCCCCCCAACTGGCCGAAAAGCGCAGCGATTTCTTCGCCGCGATTTCGGCGACCTTGCCCCAGTCCGCCGCATTGACTCGCAGACGGCAGCAGCTTGGATTGAGCGCAGGTTGTTCGGCGACTTCAAGCTGCAGAGCCTGCAAGGCCTGTCCCAGCTCCCTGCTCTTGCCGGAGGTGACCCGTGCGGGTTGCCGCTGACTCATAACAGCCCCCTGCCGACGACCATGATGGTCGCCTGGTCGAGCCAGCGGGAAAGGACGTCGGGGATGGCGATGCCGAGCAGCAGCACCAGCAGCAGATGGAGGACCACCGGCCACATGTTGGCGTCGATTGCGTCTTGTCCTGCAGGTTGTTCGCCGAAAACCATCGGTTGCACATGCCGGAACAGCCCCGAAAAGGCGACCGCCAGGCCGCTGAGCAGGGGAATCACCAGCCAGGGCCAGCTCTTGATCGTCGCGCTGAAGAGCAGGAATTCGCTGGTAAAGACGCCGAACGGCGGGAAGCCGGCAATGGCCACCGTGCCGAGCAAAAAGCACCAGCCGACCATCGGCTGGGTTTTTATCAGGCCGCGGATGCCATCAATGCTTTGAGTGCCGGCGACATGGGCGATGTGGCCGACGGTGACAAAGATCGAGGACTTGGTCAAAGAATGAACAATCATGTGCAACAGCGCGCCGAAAGTGGCCAGCGGTCCGCCGATGCCGAAGGCAAAGGTCATCAGCCCCATGTGTTCGATCGATGAGTAGGAAAACATCCGTTTGATATCACGCTGGCGGTGGAGCAACAGTCCCGCGAGGGTGAAGGTGAGCAGGCCGAAGCCCATCATCATCCTGCCCGCCAGATCATTCTCCAACGCCGGATCGATGATCATCTTGAAGCGGACCAGCGCATAAAGCGCAATGTTGAGCAGCAGGCCCGAAAGAATGGCCGACATCGGTGTCGGCCCCTCGGAGTGGGCATCGGGTAGCCAGTTATGCAGAGGCACCAGGCCGACCTTGGTGCCGTAGCCGACCAGTAGAAATCCGAAGGCCAGCAACAGCACCGCCGGTTCAAGTTGGGTCGCATGCTGGTAGAGCACACTCCACAGCAGGCTGTCGTCACTGCCAGGCAGAATTCGTTCGGCGGCAAAATAGACCAGGACCGTGCCGAACAGCGCCTGGGCGATGCCGACCCCGCAGAGGATGAAGTATTTCCAGCCGGCTTCGATCGACTCGGGGGTGCGATAGAGCGACACCAGCAGCACGGTGGCCAGGGTTGCACCTTCGATCGAGACCCACAGAATCCCGAGATTGTTGGTCGAGAGGGCGACCAGCATGGTCAGCAGGAAGCCCTGATACATCGAATGGTAGAGCCGCATGCGGCCGTCGTCGACCCGGCCGATTTCCCGTTCGTGAGCCATATAGGGGCGCGAAAAAACCGCGGTGGTCATGCCGACAAAGGCGTTGAGCAGAATCAGGTAGACGTTGAAGGCGTCGATATAGAACAGCTTGCCGGGGCTGAGCATCGGCCCCTGGTTGAAAATGTTGAGCGCCAGTTGCAGCGAGCAGACGAAGCCGGCGATACAGATCAGCAGATTGAGGGTGCCGGCGCTTCGCCAGTGGCCGATCACGCCGAAGAGCAGAGTGCCGATCAGCGGCAGCAACAAGGTCAGGTAAAGGGCACTCATTTGTCGACCTCGGTCAAACGGTTGAGGTGATCAACGTCGAGGGAACCAATTCCCGAACGGATCTGGAAGAAGAAGATGCCGAACAGGACCGCCGCCACCAGCACGTCGAAGGCGACCCCCAGTTCAACGACCATCGGCATTCCGTAGGTAGAGACGACCGCGGCGAAGAAAAGCCCGTTTTCCATCGACATGAAGCCGATGACCTGGGCGACCGCCTTGCGCCTGGTGATGATCATCAACATGCCGATCAGCACGACCGCTAATGAAATGGCGATCGTGTTGCGGGTCGCAAGCAGTGAGAGCTCGCGAATCGGCAGCACGACGTAGTAGCTGAAGAGAGTCAGGGCGCCGGCGGCGATCATGACCAGCGAGCTCCCGCCGACGGTCTCGACGCTGCGGCGGATATCGAGCCGGACCACCAGGCGGCGCAACTGCCAGGGAATGAAGAAGACCTTCAAGCCCAGGGTCAGGGCCGCTGAAATGAACAAATGATGGTGTCCCGAGCTGCTCGCCATCAGCACCGTGGCGGCAAACAACAGCACGCCCTGCCAGGCGAAGGTGTGAATCAGACCGATCATCCGCGTCTGGGCCAGCAGCAGAAAGGAACTGAAGAGGATCAGCGCGGCCAGGGTCAGGATCAGCTGTTCACTGAAGGTCAGCAGCGGGAAGCTCATCTCAGCGCACCTCCAGGATCACATGGCTTAACATGCCGAGCAGCGAGAGAATGAAGGCCAGCCCCAACAGCTGTGGCACCCGGAACAGGCGCATCTTGGCCAGGCCGCTTTCGGCTGCGGCCAGCACAAAGCCGAGCAACATCAGTTTGATCAGTAACAGCAGCGCCGCAACCAGGAGGTCTGGCGGCGTCAAACTGGTCGCCATCCCCCAGGGGACGAACAGATTCACCAGCAAGACGCCATAGAGCAGCAGTTTGATCATCGCCGCCCACTCCATCAGGGCCAGATGGCGACCGCAGTATTCGAGGATCATCGCTTCGTGGACCATGGTCAGTTCGAGATGGGTCGCCGGGTTGTCGACCGGGATCCTCCCGGTTTCGGCCACGGCCACCAGCACCAGTCCCATGGCGGCGAAAATAAAGGATGGATAGAGTTGAAACGGACGCTGCAGCAGGGCGCTGATCATGGTCGAGAGGTTGGTGCTCGAAACGCTCATCGCCAGAGTGAAGATCGCAAGTAACATCGCCGGTTCAGCCAGCGAGGAGATGGTCATCTCGCGCGAAGAACCCATGCCGCCGAAGGCGGTGCCGATATCCATCCCGGCCAGGGCGAGAAAGAATCGACCGAGGGCAAAAAAACCGACCAGCACAATGGCATCAGCCAGCGCCGAGGTCGGCAGGTTGGGAGCGACCAGCGGGATCACCGAACAGGCCAGAGCAGTGACGCTGAAGACGATATAGGGCGCAATCCGGAAGATGGTCGAGGCGTTCGCCGCGACCACGATCTCTTTGCGGAACAGCTTGCCCAGATCGCGGTAAGTCTGCCAGGGCGCCGCACCCTGGCGATTCTGGAATTTGCACTTGCACCATTTCACCCAGCCGCTCAGCAAGGGCGCGGCGGCGATCATCAGCCCGGTTTGCAAGAGTGCCAGCAACCAGCCGTTCATACCAGGATCCAGAGGATAAGGAGCAGGGTGAAGAAGGAGTAGGAGAGATAGATGCGGATGTTCCCCCCCTGAATCAGTGAGGCCCGTTTGGCCGCCGCCAGCAGAAGTTGCCCGATCGGAAGATAGATTTTTTGCCAGGCCCAGTCGCCGACTTCAAGCTGATAACGTTCCGGGCTCTGACCCGTGGCGGGGAGCACTGCTTCTTTATGTGGCCAGACCGGGCTGAAAATGCGTCGAATCGGCATGCTGAAGGCGGTAGCGGTGTATTGCATCCGCGCATTTAAGGGGCCGAAGCCACAATCCCAGGGGGGCGCGATGCGCGTTGGAGTACGACGGCGCTGTGGATGAAACCAGAGCCAGCTGATCAGCCAGGCCAGTGCCAGGCCGAGCAGCACCATTGGCGCTCCGTAAGAGGCCGCTGCCGGTGAGATTGGTGTCAACCAGAGAGCGCCGCCGGCAGTCGCTTCGGCTAAGTCCTGGTGCAACAGCAGCTCTGCTATGTTGCTCAACACGCCGACCGTCCAAGTCGGCATGACGCCGAAACCGAGGCAACAGAGCGCCAGAATCGCCTGGGCAAAGCGCATCCCGTAGGAGGCTTCACTCGCGGTCTTTGCCGGTTCGCTCCGCGGCAGGCCGAGAAACACCACGCCGAAGACCTTGACGAAACAGGCCGCAGCCAACGCCCCGGTCAGTGCCAGGACTGCCGCCGCGACCGGAATCAGCGAGCCGAGCACGCCACTTTCCAACGCCGGACCCTGCAGGGCCGCCTGAAAGGTCAGCCACTCCGAGACGAAGCCATTAAAAGGCGGCAGCGCCGAAATACTGATACAGCCGATCAGAAAACAGCTGGCGGTGAAGGGCATGCGATGGATCAATCCGCCCATCTTCTCCATGTCGTGCTGTTTGCTGTGCTGCAGAACCGCACCGGCGCCGAGAAAAAGCAGGCTCTTGAAGAGTGCGTGATTCAGGCAGTGATAAAGTGCGGCGACCAGGCCCAGGGCGGCAAGGCTCGGGTGGCCGGTCCCGGCGAAAATAATGGCAAGGCCGAGACCGATGTAGATGATGCCGATATTTTCAACGCTGTGGTAGGCCAGCAGACGCTTT
This sequence comes from Geothermobacteraceae bacterium, assembly GCA_035266745.1. Lineage (GTDB taxonomy): Bacteria > Desulfobacterota > Desulfuromonadia > Desulfuromonadales > Geothermobacteraceae > DATFMT01. The sequence continues at coordinate 19,535 of DATFMT010000215.1, forward strand.
AAATCATGCTGCATCAGCGCATAGAGGACCCCGAGCAGGGCTGAAGCCGCTCCGACAACCAGGACCAGCACCCCCCATTGCCAATGAAAATTGCCAAGGAGTGAAAAACTGAAGCGGATAAAGCCGTAGACGGCGACCTTGAGCATCACCCCCGACATCAGCGCCGAAATATGCGAGGGTGCCACCGGGTGCGCCTGGGGCAGCCAGACATGCAGAGGCACTAGGCCCGCTTTTATACCGAAGCCGACAAAAGCGAGTAGAAAGGCGATGGTCTCCCACCCGGGCGACAGTTGAGCGCTGGCCATATCGGAGAAGGCAAAGCCACCGCCAAATCCCGAGAGGATGCCAAAACCGAGTAAAATGCAGAGTCCGCCGACCTGGGCCATCAACAGGTAGATGAAGGCGGCGCTGCGGTTTTCAGCGCGATGGTGTTGATAAGCCACCAGAAAGTAGCTGGAGACCGACATCAGTTCCCAGCTGACCATGAAGGAAAAGGCATCGGCAGCTAACGTCAGCAGGAACATGCCGGTGACAAACAGCCCACTGAAGATCGTAATTAGTGCCAGCGGCTGGCCCTCCGCTTCGTACTCCCGGCAATAAGCCGGGCCGTAACAGGCGACGACGCTGGTAATCAGACCGACAATGGCGAGAAAAAACCCGGCCAGGGGATCAAGCGCAAAGTGGCTCTGCAACCAGGGGAGGCCGATCGGCAAGATGATCTGCGAAGTTTGTCGCAGGACCAAGGCCATTCCGCCGGCCACTACGGCCGAAATGCCGGCGAGGCCAAGCAGGGTAAACGCCAGGCTTTTGTAGAGACGAGGGAAACGGTAAACGAGTAGCGGGAGCAGTGCGGAACAGAGCGCGAGAACAACCGCTAGTTGTGCAATCGGTAGTGGCACCGGCAGATAACTCCTTTGAATATCGAGGGATTCAAGAGGCGAAGAACTGTTCCGCAGTTCTCTGTCGTTGGGTGGGCTATTCTAGAACGGCATTCTGTAACTGTCAAACGGAGTCTGCAGGTAAATATTGGTTCGATATGCTCAAACAACAGTGAAAAGTTTTGCTTTGCGCCGCTTTCGTGGCGTAAAACCACTTTTTAAGGTTGAATTATTTTCTTGCAGGCGTATGATCACCCGCTGTTGGACAAGACCTGCAAGGCCCTGCCCGGCGTATTCCGCCGACACCTGGACGTACCGCCCTCGCTGCCGACGGACATCCGTGAACTCTGCATTGAGGGAGATTGCGCGTGTCCCAGAATCGACTGGTTCCCAAGCTCTTCAGTACCCTGCGGGAAGGCTATTCCCGCCAACAATTCAGCAATGACCTGCTGGCCGGCGTCATCGTCGGTATCGTCGCCCTGCCGCTGGCGATCGCCTTCGCCATCGCCTCGGGGGTCAAGCCGGAACAGGGGATCTACACCGCGGTGGTGGCCGGCTTTCTGATCTCGGCGCTCTCCGGCAGCAAGGTGCAGATCGGCGGGCCGACCGGCGCCTTTATCGTCATCGTCTACGACATCGTCCAGCGCTACGGCTACGACGGCCTGGTGATCGCCACCCTGATGGCCGGTGCGCTGCTGGTGCTGATGGGGCTGGCGCGGCTCGGAGCGGTGATCAAGTTCATCCCCTACCCGGTGACGGTCGGCTTTACCAGCGGCATCGCCCTGCTGATCTTTTCCGGCCAGTTGCGCGACCTGTTCGGCCTGCAGCTGGAGACGGTCCCCTCGGAGTTTATCGAGAAGCTTGCCGCCTACGGCGAACACCTCGGCAGTATCTCCCCGGCAGCGGCCGCCATTGGCCTGACGACCATCCTCGTCATTCAGCTCTGGCCCAGGGTGACCCGCCGGGTGCCGGGGTCGCTGGTGGCCATCCTGCTCACCACCTTGCTGGTGAGTCTGTTCGACCTGCCGGTGGCGACCATCGGCAGCCGCTTCGGCAGTGTGCCGAACAGTCTGCCGCTGCCGCACCTGCCGGCGCTCCCCGACTGGGCTCATCTTCGGCAGCTGTTCTCCCCGGCGCTGACCATCGCCCTTTTGGCCGGGATCGAGTCGCTGCTATCGGCGGTGGTCGCCGACGGCATGATCGAGAGTCGCCATCGTTCCAACATGGAGCTGATCGGCCAGGGGGTGGCCAACCTGGTCTGCCCGCTGTTCGGTGGCATCCCGGCCACCGGGGCGATTGCGCGCACCGCGACCAACATCAAGAACGGCGGTCGCACCCCGATCGCCGGCATGGTCCACGCGCTGACCCTGCTGCTGATTCTGCTGTTTTTTGGCAAGTGGGCGGCGCTGATCCCGATGCCGACCCTGGCTGGAATCCTGGTGGTGGTCGCCTGGAACATGAGCGAGGCGCATCTGTTCGCCAAGCTGTTGCGTGCCCCGCGTGGTGATGTGCTGGTGTTATTGTCGACCTTTGGCTTGACAGTGCTGGTCGATCTGACCGTCGCAATCCAGGTCGGCATGGTGCTGGCCGCGTTTCTGTTCATGCAGCGGATGGCCGACGCCACCCAGGTCGGTTTTATCACCCGGGAGCTGCAGGATGGTGAAGATGAAACCAGCGATGATCCACTCAGCCTGAGTCAACGGGATGTCCCGGTCGGGGTTGAGGTGTTCGAGATCAACGGCCCGTTTTTCTTCGGTGCCGCCGACAAGTTCAAAAATGCCCTGGACACAGTCAGTGTCCCGCCGCGAGTCTTGATCCTGCGGATGCGCCATGCCCTGACCCTGGATGCCACGGCCCTGCAGGCGCTGGAGAACGTTCATACAAAAGCGCTTAAACGTGGTACCCTGTTGCTGTTGTCCGGAGTCCATGCCCAGCCGTTGCTGGTCATGGAGCGTTCCGGTTTTCTTGACCGGTTAGGTCAGGAGAATGTCTTTGCCAACATCGACGCGGCGCTGAATCGATCCCGCGAGACGCTCGGTCTTCCGGTGGTTGCGGCTCCCGGTGCATTTGTGCCGACCGTGACCCGGGAAATCAATCCGGAAGCCTAACCTCAAACGACTTAACCAGGGGGAAACATGGATAAGCCACTCCTGCACGTTTTTCGCAATACGCCGATGGGACGTGAAACTCTGCTGCTTTCGGTTTACCTGTGCCGGCAGCTCAGGCTGCCGCTCGATCTTTACCTCCCCAAGGAGAAACGCTTTCTGTTCTATTTTGACTCGGTAGTCGTCCAGGTCGATCTCGATGCCTCTTATCTGAGTTACCCTGAAACGGCCCGGCAGAGGGCTGAAGAGCTGACGAAGGGGGTGGGGAAGCGCCGTTTTATCAAAGCGAAAAGCTACACGGCGACCGATCTTCCCGATTTGCCGACCGGCTTTTCGTTGATGACCTGTCCCCGCTCCATGAGCGACCAGTCCAGCCGGATCGGGTTGGGACACATCGGCCCCAAGGTCCGCAGGATTTTGCTGCATGCTCCGTTTCCGGTCATGATTCCGAGCGTCGTCTACAAGCCGTGGACCAGCATCACCGTCCTCTACGGCGGTTCGCCCGCCGCCGCCGAGGCGGTGAAGCTGGCCCTGCGTTTCCAAGAGCGCTGCCAGCTGCCGTTGCAGATCATCAGTGTCGGTGAGCGCAGCGCGCTGGAGCAGACCTTGCGTGAGCAGGGGTTGCTGGAACAGGTTGTGGGGAGTGACTGGCAAATCCACCCGGGGAATTCCCTGGTGGAGCATCTTTACGGAATCCCGCACGATGCCCTGGTGGTGCTTGGCGCCTATGCCCATGGCCCGATCAGGTCACTGTTCGGCAGCACCATGGAGCTGGTCCAGTCCCAATTGCCCCAGTCGCTGGTGGTGGTCGGCCCGAATTACAGCGCTTGAGCGTGGCAACAGGCAAGTCTGCCACGGCCCCTCCGAGTCCGGAACCTGGAGGGGCCGGCGTGCGTTTACTGCGCTTCGCATCTCCTTGGAGACAAAAAAATTCAATTCTTGAAAATCATTATGGTTGCTGGGCAACCAGGGGGGATTCGCCTAATTCGTCACCCACGTCACGTGGGTTCCTGCTTTGGCTCCCCTCCGCACGCTGGCGCGGCCATCCTTAAGAGTGCCACGCCCGCCTGTCTCTGCCCGTTTCTTTCGGTCTTTTGAACCGCCGTCTGTGTTGCGGCTCCTCGGCTTGGCGATATGCCAGGCCTGCGTCGCCGCGCCTTGCCGGCAGACCAAAATCCTCGAAATAACTTGGGCCATCCGGGCAAGCGGGGCACTCGCCGCTTATCTGACATTAAGTCAGCGCTCGCTGCGCTTCGAATCCCCCTGGCGACAAAGAAAAAAGCCCCTTCGCTTGTGCGAAGAGGCTTTATTTCTTTTGGCGTCCCCAGGGGGATTCGAACCCCCGTCGCCGCCGTGAAAGGGCGGTGTCCTGGGCCAGGCTAGACGATAGGGACTTAATACTTCAAGCACCCAGCGGGAAATGGCCCCGCGTGGAGAGTTTTTATCCCAAGCGCGGGGTAACTGCAAGAAAAAAATCATCGTTGTGAAAAAGCGCAAGAAACGGGTTGGCGAACCCGCATGGGCCTGCTAGCCTCAAGGCAGAGAACAGCAGGAGATGAAACGATGTCAGACACCTACCAGCTCATCGCCCAAGCGATCCGGTTTATCGAAATCAATGCGCTCGCCCAGCCGTCGCTTGACCGGGTTGCCGAGCATGTCGGCCTGAGCCCGTATCATTTTCAGCGGCTGTTTCAGCGCTGGGCAGGGGTCAGCCCGAAACGCTTCCTGCAGTTTCTGACCGCCTCACATGCCAAGCAGTTGCTGCGCGATTCCCTCCCCGCCCTCGAAGCGAGTTTTGCCGTGGGCCTGAGCAGTCCGGGGCGGCTGCATGATCTGCTGATTGCGACTGAAGCGGTCACTCCGGGCGAGTTCAAGTCGGGCGGTGCCGGCCTGACGATCCGCTACGGGTTTCACCAAACCCCCTTTGGCCGCTGCCTGATCGGGGTGACGGAGCGGGGCATCTGCCTGTTCGAGTTTGTTGATGCCGCCGACCAGGCGCAGTTGCTGGAACGCTTATGTCATGCCTGGCCGGAAGCCGCCCTGTGCGAAGATCCGCTGGCCACCGGGGCTGTTGTCGAGAAGATTTTCGCCCGGCGCGAGGCTGCCGGCAGCCGGGAGCTGAAGCTGCTGCTGCGTGGCACCAATTTCCAGCTCAAAGTCTGGCAGGCCCTGCTGCGGATTCCGGAAGGCAGGGTCGTCTCCTACGGTTATCTCGCCGCACAGCTCAATTGCCCCGGTGCCAGTCGCGCCGTCGGCTCGGCGGTCGGGCAAAACCCGATCGGTTACCTGATCCCCTGTCATCGGGTTTTGCGCCAGAGTGGCGAGCTGGGCGGCTATCGCTGGGGAACCGAGCGGAAACAGGCGCTTCTGGGGATGGAGTGGCTCGACACAAAAGCCGGTTAGCGCCGCTCGGCGGCGCGGATCAGCTCGGCGAGCGCTTCGGCGAGCTGCCGGTAACCGACCGCGTTGGGGTGGATGGGATCGCTCTTCAGCGAGTTGTCCTTGAGGATGTCGCTGAGGGTGTCATCCAGATAGGGGAGGCGGTACTCTTCTGCGAGTTTTGCGTAGAAGGTGGGCGGCGTGAGAAACAGGCCGAACTGCGGCACCCCGGCCAGCACCACGTCAGTACCCTGCTGACGGCAGGTCTCGATCATCGCTCGCAGGTTCTCCCGCGTCTGGTTGCTATCAAGCCTACGCAGAAAGTCGTTGCCGCCATGAATCAGGATCACCAGCTGCGGCTGCACCTGCTCCACTACCCCGGGCAACCGCTTGCGCCCGGCGGCTGACACTTCGCCGGGAACCCCGGCGTTGACCACTTCCACTCCGAGCAGCCCCTCCAGGACCGCCGGATAGCTCTGGCTCTCACTCGCCCCGTTGCCGTGGGTCAGGCTGTCGCCGAAGGCCAGTACCGTCGCGCCGGGAGCGAGCGGGCGGATCTTTGGGGTGGAGTCGCAGCAGGCGAGCAGCAGCAGGGTGGCCAGCAGGGTGAAGAAATTTTTCGGGTGGGGTTTCAGCATGGTTGCCAGCATAGCGCAAGTTGCTGTGAAGTGCACATTCGAACTTCAGTTGGGCGGAAAGTTGTCAAAATAGAAAAAGGTTATTCCGGGGCCAGAAACGGTCAATTAGCAATCCATTCTTAAGAACAGAGTTCCATGGATGTGCTGGAGGATATGGGCATGAACGTTCTTAAATCCTTGGGCGAACTAGGGTCGTAAAATAAGACAACAACATATAAGCGGCCCTGCCTGAATTTCAGGTGGGGCCGCACTGTATGGTCAAAATATGATCTATGGGATGTCGCAAATAGAGGAATATAATTCTGGCCGAATGATCGTGTTTTATTTGGTGATTAACGCTTATCAGCGTAGCCTCGTTGAGTTATCCGGGAGAGATCCATAGGTTAAAAAAGAGGGAGGGTCAAAGACCCTCCCTCTTTTTTCCAGCTTTCTGACAGTGTATTACCTGCAGGTTACATCCGTGGTAGCTGTGACTGCATCGTTAGTCATCACTCTATTCTCAGTCGCATCAATTGTTGCGGTCCATGTTATCGTCCCTGAACCGGGTTGGATGCATGAGATGTCAGCATTGAAACCGAAACGATCACCACCTTTGCCTGGCGTTACAGAACTCGTAATGCTGGTTGGCGATACACTTATGTTCACCAGATCCGCAGGCACCTCCCACGATAGTGCAACAGTCGCTTCCTGTGCCTTTGTATCAGCTTCAGCAACCGCTGTAAGACCTTTCGTGGCAGTTTGCGTTCCCAGTTTCACACTTTTGGGCGCTTGAAGCTTATCGACATATACGTCGGCCTCTATCTGCGGCTCGATCGTGGCAGTCGTTGTCGCGGTATCGATCAATCCGTTGTTATCGGTGACTGTCAGGGAAACCGTGTAGGTTCCTGCCGATGAATAGGTATGGGTCGGGCTCACTCCAGTTTCAGTGGTGCCATCACTGAAATCCCACAGGTAGGAGACAATCGTACCGTCAGGGTCATTCGATCCGGAGCCGTCAAACTGGACGGGAGCACCGACTGTGCCGGTGTACGGTCCATTCGGATCTGCGATCGGCGGTTGCGGTTGGGGAACATCCGCAATCGTGGCCGTCGACGTAGCGGTATCGCTCAGCCCGTCGGTATCGGTAACGGTCAGGGCAACCGTATAGTTTCCTGCGGATCCATAGACATGGGATGGGTTCACACCCGCCCCGGTGCCACCATCACCGAAATCCCATTCATAGGCAACAATCGATCCGTCAGGGTCATTCGATCCGGAGCCGTCAAACTGGACGGGAGTACCAGCAGTGCCGACGTACGGACCATTCGGATCAGCGACCGGCGGTAACGGTTGAGGAACATCCGCAATCGTAGCCGTCGTAGTCGCAGTATCGGTCAAACCATCGGTATCGGTAACTGTCAGGGAAACCGTATAGGTCCCTGCGGAACCATAGAAATTGACTGGATTCACACCCGTCGCTGTGTTGCCATCACCAAAATCCCAATCATAGGCAACAATCGATCCGTCAGGGTCATTCGATCCTGAGCCGTCAAACTGGACGGGAGCACCGACAGTGCCGGTGTACGGACCATTCGGGTCTGCGACCGGCGGTTGCGGTTGGGGAACTTCCGCAATCGTGGCCGTCGATGTTGCAGTATCGCTTCCACCGTCGTTATCAGTGACGGTCAGGGCTACCGTATAGGTTCCTGCGGATCCATAGACATGGGATGGGTTCACACCCGCCCCAGTGCTGCCGTCACCGTAGTCCCATTCGTACGCGACTATCGTTCCGTCAGTGTCATTGGACCCTGAGCCGTCAAATTGGACCGGAATACCGGCTGTGCCGCTGTATGGTCCATTCGGGTCTGAGACCGGCGGTTGGTTAACTGGACAGTCTGGATCGGCCGTATCGTAGAGGCCGTCGCCGTCATTGTCCAAGCCAATAAAATCCCCTGCGGTCCAGTTTTCATTTATCCCCGCTTGCCTGACAGGGTTGCAGGGCTCATCGGCGTTGGTGTCGTTCGTCCCGTAGTAGGGAGGAAAAACATGTTCACCGACCGGTGTGTAGTTTGCGGGGTTGGCGTCGCTATGGCAGAGCGAGCAGCTGGATACTCCTGCATTAGTGTGGTGTTGACGCAGTCCAGCACCGCGGCCGGCAGAGATAGAATCATGGCCTTCGTCTTCGACCCGTCCGTGGCAGCCGACACAACCGAGTCCTGGGTTATCCGCAGTGCCGTCGGAGAAACCGATATACGGATTTCTGTTGTCGCTTGAGGTGTGGCACAGGTTGCACGCCGTGGCCATGGCACTGGAACTTCGGTGCATAGAGTGCTTGTCGCCCGCTGGAAAGGTTGACCCCTTGGTCGACGTGCCGCCGGTAAACGCCCCGTGACAGTTCTGACAGCCATCGTTGTACCTTGAATAGGCGTGAGTATCTGACGCCCACATTCCAAATGCCACAATGATAAATAAAACATATGGCAACAATCGAATTCTTTTCATCTTACTCTCCCTTTCTTTTTTTTGGTGGAAACAAATTTGCTGGAGATCTCAGCATTGAATGAAGAGGCCGCCAGGATTTTCAACTGAATGATTGCGAGATTAACTCATGGAACGTTCTTATATTTGAAAATGGTCTCTAGGACCCGCACCTGTTTGCCTCGCTATACAAAAAAGGCCTCGAATGTTTAAGTCCAGGACAGAAGCCAGCTGATGACCGTAGACAATTCGATCCGAATGTATGTTAAGCGCGCTACTGAATGACGTTCCTTATAAACCAGTCGGTAAAACCAAAATTATGTGCCGCTGTGTCGATTAACCGAAGTGAGCTTCAGCTACCAGTCTTCCTGGTACCCGTCAGCGTTGAAAGAATAAAAGGCAGTGTTTATACCAATCAACGTTAGAAAGAGTTCCGAATTTCAGTATTTCGCCTGAAGGCACTAAAATCGTTTGGAATTTTTTTCTTCTGTCAAACAAGATTCGTGTGAAAGCCTTGGGAAAATCTGTAGATATGAGCAGTCACGGAACGAATTTAAACGTGGAGAGTTGCGTCAGTTTATAAATGCTGTCTGGTTATTTAACCGCTCCCTGGGACATTTTTTGTCTTCAAGCGTCTAAAGTCTTTCATATTGTGCCGGTACTAGTTTTAGACGTCCCCAACGTTGTCATTCAGGTTGAGAAATCAAAAAGGCAGAACCAGCTAACGTCCTAGTAGTCCTGTAAGTGAGAAGTAGAAAATGAGAGTCCCCCAATGCAGAGATTGGGGGTAAGGGACTAATCTCTAATTTATAAGGCTCGTAATATTTTCAAAAATGGAATTATCTTAAATGTTTTCCTGTCTTGCTTTAAGGGGTTTTGATTGGCGATAATGCGAAGTTCTTAGAAGTCCTAACTATTGCGACACAATTTGCTGTCTTGTATAGAACGTCATTGCCCGGAGTCAGCGAATCGACGATCAAAAAAAAACCAATATTCTGCAACAAGAATTCACGTCAGGTGGTGGAGTTAGGTGCATACCTCGATAATAAATTTATCCCGGTCGGTATCCTCCATTCACTGCCGCGGTCATCCCTGGCCGCTTTTCAGTCACGGGCAGCGCCCGCTCCGCTTCGAATTTCCCAGGAGCCAAAGAGAAAAGCCCTTCCGCTTTCGCAGAAGGGCTTCCGCCAAAATGGCGCCCCCAAGAGCAATTGAGATGGCCCGGTTGTAACTCAGCCCTTGTGGTTGCTCTGCAACCAAGGGGGATTCGTCCACTGCGTCACCCGCATCACGCGGGATCCTGCGTCGGTTCCCCTCCAATCGCTGCCGCGGCCATCCTGACCGCTTTTCAGCTACTGGTTGCGTTCGCTCCGCTTCGAACCCCCGTCGCCGGCGTGAAAGGCCGGTGTTCTGGGCCGAAGAAGAAAACTTTGTTCTTTGCATTGCAAATGATTGGCTACAGCAAGTACGAACAACTGCCTATGAGAGATCTACTCCAAAGCCCTCATTCCGAAAAAAAGTACTCACCTACCGGTAAGTCCACCGCTGAATCTGCCTTACCACTTCTGATTGATGAAATTCCAAATCTTCTGATTTTTTCAAAAACACTATCATTGTCTTCACCTGCAAAGCCGCCATCCAATAATTGCGACCTTTGACATTCTCTGACCCCCGCACAGGTGAATGGATCAAAAGAAAAAACTCTGGCAGGGTTAGACACATCAGTATCACTATGGTTAGAATGGTCGCCCTTCTGAGATGAGCCAACTTCTGTTACACCACCTTGAACATGAGTCGCACTGTTCACACCTGTTGGAGCGCTACCAATGACATTGTGGTTATGCCCCTGATCCTCTGTTGAATCACTACCGGGAAGAATCTGTTGTGGGTCAGTGGTATCGGGATTGCCGGGACAAGAGATGTCGGCAGGCCTGAGAGTACTCTGAATTGGTTTAGAAATGTTAGAGCAACCAGCGATTAAAGCAGAAGATGCAATGAGAACTATGACAAAAAGATTGATAATGTTGAATGTTAATCTCAAGGACTCCCCCAAACGAAAACAAATTTATCTATTGCTACATCGCGGCAAAAAACGAGCGATTAATGAGCGTCAGAACCAGGCTTAAACTATCCCCTCCAAAAAAGTCATGTCCAAAGCCAACCTAGAACCAACCAATAAGAAAACGCCTCCTCTGATTTCTCAGAAGAGGCGCTCTCATTTGGCGTCCCCAGGGGGATTCGAACCCCCGTCGCCGGCGTGAAAGGCCGGTGTCCTGGGCCAGGCTAGACGATAGGGACTTAAAACTTCAAGCACCCAGCGGGAAATGACCCCGCGAATACTGCCTGTATAATGGTGAGCCGCGAAGGATTCGAACCTTCGACCATCTGATTAAAAGTCAGATGCTCTACCAACTGAGCTAGCGGCTCGCAAACGAGATGGAATTTATACTTGAACGGGTGGACTAAGTCAACCCTTTTTTGGATTTTTTTGCAGAGGCTGTCGAACCCTGCGACAGCCGCTGCAAGGCTTGGAAAATCCTTAGCCGGCAAACGGATTGCTGATCTGAATCGTCTGGTCGCGCCGCGGTCCGACCGACAGCAGCACCATCGGGCATTCGGAGACTTTGCACAGCTTCTCCAGGTAGGCCCGGGCTTGCTTGGGCAGGTCTTCAAGGGTCCTGGCCCCGGTGATGTCGCTCTGCCACCCTTCGAGCTCCTCGTAGACCGGGTGACAGTCTTTTAGCACGTCCAGGTCGCGCGGGAAATGATCCAGCAGCTCGCCTTTGTAGGAGTAAGCGGTGCAGATCTTGATCGATGGCAGGTCGCTCAGCACGTCGAGCTTGGTGATCGCCAGGCCGGTGATGCCACTGGTGCGCACCGCTTCACGCATCGCCACAGCGTCGAACCAGCCGCAGCGCCGCGGCCGACCGGTGGTGGCGCCGAACTCCTGACCGGCCTTGCGCAGCGCATCACCCATCTCGTCGAGCAGTTCGGTCGGAAACGGGCCGCTGCCGACACGGGTGATGTAGGCCTTGGAGATGCCGATCACCTGGTGCAGGTGGCGCGGGCCGACGCCGGCGCCGATGCTGGCGCCGCCGGCGACCGTCGAGGACGAGGTGACGAACGGATAGGTGCCGTGGTCGATATCGAGCAGAGCGCCCTGGGCTCCCTCGAAGAGCAGGTCCTTGCCGGCTTTGATGCTCTGGTCGAGGATGATCGAAGCGCAGCCGAGGTAACGACCGAGGATCTCCGCGTAACCGGTGTATTCTTCGATGATCTCGGCTTCGTTGAGCGGGGCCTTGCCAAAGAACTTCTCCAGGTAGAAGTTCTTCTCCGGCAGCACTTCCTGCAGCTTGCGGGCAAACTGCTCCGGCTTGACCAGGTCGGAAAGACGGATGCCACGGCGGCCGACCTTGTCTTCGTAGGTCGGGCCGATGCCCCGGCCGGTGGTGCCGATCTTTTTGTCGCCCTTCTTCTCCTCGCGGGCCAGGTCGATTGCGACGTGATAGGGCATGATGATGTGGACGTTGCCGTCGATCACCAGCTGGCTGTCGTCCTGCAGGTAGCCCTTGGCCTTGAGGTTGGTGATCTCTTTGATGAAGACCTTGGGATCGAGCACGACCCCGTTGCCGATGATGCAGCGCTTGCCCGGATGCAGGATCCCGGAGGGGATCAGGTGGAGGACGGTTTTTTCGTCCCCGACCACCAGGGTGTGACCGGCGTTGTTCCCGCCCTGAAAGCGGACCACATCTTCGGCGTACTCGGTATAGATATCGACAACTTTGCCTTTGCCTTCATCGCCCCACTGGGCGCCCACGATGACTACGTTTGACATTTGTTATTTGTCTCCTGCTGGATTCAAGATGAACTCATCGGCAACAATGTCCGCCAGGGTCAGAGTGCGTTCCTGAGAGTCTGCGACCCGGATCAGACGCAACGGCTGGTCATTTTCACTGATGATCATCAGATAGGTGAATTTCATTTTGCCGGCATAGGCCAGGCTGGTCTCGAGATCGCGTGGTAGCATGTCGCGTGCTGCCGAATACCCCTTGTTACGCAGCGCCCGGGCGATGCGCTGGGCCGGTTTTTTGTCGGCGCCGGCCTGGAACAGCAGGACGTCGACCCGGTTTTCAACCTGGTTCTCGAGTTCGCGGTCGAGGGCGAACAACAGGTTGAGCAGGTTAAAAGTAAATCCGGTTGCCGGGGCCTGGCGGCCGTAACGGGCGGTCAGGTTGTCGTATCGGCCGCCGGAGCAGACTGCGCGGCCCAACCCGGGTAGGAAGCCCTGGAAGGTGATGCCGGTGTGGTAATCGAGGCTGCGGATCTCGGCCAGGTCAAGGGTCAGGTGGTTGGCAACATCGTGAACGTCGAGGACATCGAGGACCTGGTCCAGGTTGTCGAGCGCGGCCTGGGAGCGGGCGTTGCGGACCGTGTTGGCGGCCTTGTCGAGAATCTCCCGTCCCCCGAACAGGCGCGGCAGGATCTGCAGCTCTTCCTTGCTGCGGTCGCTGATCGGCAGCGCTTCGAGCAGGCTTTTCAACTCCGAATTGTCCTTGCGCACAATCGCTTCGCGCAGATTCTGCAGGGCGGCAGCCGGCAGGTCGAGTTCGGCCATGATGCCGTTGAAAAATTCGACCTGGCCGATATCGACGGTAAACTCCCGGGCGCCAATCGCCTGCAGAGACTCGATCGCCATGGTGATCATTTCGGCGTCGGCCTCGGCGCTCTCCAGTCCGATCAGCTCAACCCCGGCCTGGAAGATCTCGCGGTCCTTACCGGCCTGTTGCTCGGCATGCCGTAGCACCCGGCCGGAGTAGCAGAGCCGTAGCGGCAGCGGCAGGTCCTGCATCCGGGTCGCGAAAATTCGCGCGATCTGCGGGGTTATGTCGGGTGGGAACGCCACCAGCTTGCCGCTCTGGCGATCGTCAAAGCGGAAGGTCCGTTCGCGCAGCCCGGCGCCGAGCCCGTTTTCGAGCACGTCGAGATTTTCCAGCGACGGCGTGACCACCGGCCGGAAACCCCAGTGTTGAAACACTTCGGCCAGCGTCCGGTTGAGGTAGTCGATCTTGACCGCCTTAAGTGGCAAGAAATCCTTGACGCCCTTGGGGAGCAAAGATTCCTGAGTGGGGATGAATTGATTAAGCATCTTCGATTTGATCCTGTTGTCAGGCCGTTTATCGGTCCCGAAAGTCATTACAGCAGAACCTGGGTTGCCGAGAGGATTGATTCATGGTCGCGAATCCTGGCCAGAACGGAATCCGGGATCTGGCTGTCGACATTGATCAGGGTCAGGACCCGGTCTTTGCCTCGCGACAGGTTCATCTGGGCAATATTGATACCGGCTTCGCCAAGCAGCTGACCGATATGGCCGACCACGCCCGGGCGGTCGTCATTGTACAGCACCAGGATATGTCCTTCCGGAATCGCCTCGACGCACAAGTCGTCAATGCGGATAATTCTGCCGCTGGTGCCGAACATGGCTCCTGCCACCGAGCATGAACCGTCGGTGCCGGTCAGGGTCAGGCGGATCAGGTTCGAGTAGCCTTCCGATTCCGAACTCTTGGTTTCAACGACGTGCAGGCCCCGTTCCCGGGCCAGATGCGGCGCATTGACGTAATTGACAATCGACCCGACCATCGGCGTCAGCAGCCCCTTGAGGACCGCCATGGTGATCGGAGTGGTCGGATGGTCGATCGATACGCCGGCATATTCAATCGTCACCTTCTGCAGCCCGCGCGGTCCGGTTTGGGCCAGGAATGCACCGAGTTTTTCCGCCAGGTTGATAGTTGGGCGGATCGCCTTGAGGATATCGGCGTTGACGGCTGGCACATTCAGGGCATTGACAACGATGCCGTTGAGCAAAAAGTCGATAATTTGCCGGGCGACCTGAACCGTGACGTTGACCTGGGCATCCAGCGTCGAGGCGCGCAGGTGCGGGGTGAATACCACCTGGTCTAGCTCCAGCAGCGGGTTGTCGGCGGCCGGCGGCTCCTTGGCGAAAACATCGATTGCGGCGCCGGCTACGGTCCCGGCCTTGATGGCCTTGGCCAGCGCCACCTCGTCGATCAGGCCGCCGGTCGCGCAGTTGATGACCCGGCAACTCGGCTTCAAAAGCGCCAGGGTCTCTTCGTTGAGCAGGTGTTCGGTTTCGGCATTCAGCGGCGTATGCAGGGTGATAAAGTCGGATTGCTTCAGCAGCTCTTCAAACTCAACCTGTTCGCCACCGAGCTGTCGCACGACCTCGGGGACCAGGTAGGGATCAAACGCCAGGACTTTCATATTCAGTGCCCGGGCCCGTTCGATCACCAGCCGGCCGATCTTGCCGCAGCCGATGACACCGAGGGTTTTTCCCGAGATCTCAACCCCGAGAAAACGGTCTTTTTCCCACAACCCCTCCTTGATCGAGGCGTGGGCAGCGGGGATCTGGCGTGCCAGGGCCAGTAACATGGCGATCGTGTGTTCGGCGGTGGTGGTGGTGCTGCCGAATGGGGTGTTCATGACCACGACCCCCTTGCGGTTGAGCGCCTCCATATCCATGTTCTCGACTCCGATACCGGCCCGTCCGACGACCTTGAGCTGCTTTGCCGTGGCGAGCAGCTCCGCATCGACCTGGGTACCGCCACGCACAACCAGCGCATCGGCGTCGGCGATAGCTGCTTTGAGTTCCCGCTCGGAGACACCGGGAAGGTAGCAAAGTTCAATCCCTTGCGCCTGCTCGAACAGCTGCAGCCCTTCGCGGGAGAAATTATCTGAAATCAGTACTTTCATGGTGGTGGGAAATCCAATAAACTCGGATAAAGTCTTGATTCTGCGACTAACCAGCCAAACACGGTACGTTAACAATCGCTCGCTACGATTGTCAAGGGGAAAGCCCCTTGCAAAGCGACTGAAAGGCCGTCATCTCCTGTCGCTGCGGCAGGCATAAAAAAACCCGGCCAGGGGGCCGGGTTCGTCGCTGGCGGACGGCAGCCCATCAGCCCATGGTGACGTTCTGCGCCTGCAGTCCTTTGGGCCCTTCGATCAGTTCGTAGCAGACGCTATCCCCTTCATTGAGGGTTTTAAAGCCATCCATCTGGATCGCGGAAAAATGCACGAAAATATCCGGTCCGTCCTGCTGCTCGATAAATCCAAATCCCTTGGCGTTGTTGAACCACTTCACGGTACCTTTGTGTGCCATCACTGCTCTCCTCCTGTTGCGGGTGTCATCAGCTCCCAGCGGGGACTATTGTAGGGTGGCCATCTCATGACCTGGATGGCCTGGCCTGGAATGCAAGGGTCCGGCATTCCGTTCAACGTGAGTACTCTATCGTGGGATGGCAGTTTTTCAACAGGGTTGGTTAGAAAATTACAATAAAAAGGGGACAGCACTCCCTGCGAGGCTGTCCCCTGACGGTTTAGGCAAAGGGTTAGATCCGGTTCGAATCCGGATGCTGTTGGTAGTGCGCTTCGACCACCTTGTCGTGGCAGGGGGGGCAGATCGTCGCGGTATCGATTTCACAGACGTCGCGGCGGATTTGGTAGCCCTCTCCTTCAGCCGGCCCCTGGTACGACCCACACCATGCACAATACTTTAACAATGGATCCCTCCGGATGTCAGCAATACGTCCCTGACCCACTATATTGTGTATATGGTGAAGTATTAGCACAAAATATTGTGCTGTCAACGCATTAAATCTTATTTGGTCTGCAGGTACTCCAGCAGCAGTCTGACCCCGAAGCCGGTCCCCCCCTTAGGACAGCAGGGCTGGCCTTTTTCCTCCCAGGCGGTGCCGGCGATGTCCAGGTGGGCCCAGGTGTAGTCGTCGGCAAACTTCTGCAGGAACGCCGCGGCAGTAATCGTCCCGGCCGGCCGGCCGCCGATATTCTTCAGGTCGGCCACGTGACTCTTGAGCTGGTTGGCATAGTCCGACCAGAGCGGCAGCTGCCAGAGGCGCTCACCGCTCTTGTTTCCGGCCTGGATCAGCTGGCGGATCAGGCCGTCGTGATTGCCAAGCACCGCCGCAGCATAGTGCCCCAGGGCGATGATGCAGGCACCGGTCAGGGTCGCAAGATCAATGACGACGCGGGGTTGATACTTGGCGGCGAAGGTCAGGGCGTCGGCCAGGATCAGCCGCCCTTCGGCGTCGGTGTTGAGGACCTCGATGGTTTTACCTGAGAGGGAGGTGAGAATATCGCCCGGTCGATAGGCACTGCCGGAGGGAAGGTTTTCCACCGCCGGGACGATGCCGACCAGATTGAGCGGCAACTTGAGCAGCGCGGCGGCCTTGAGCACCCCGAATACGACCGCGCCTCCGGCCATGTCCATTTTCATCTCGTCCATTTTCTCGGCCGGTTTGAGCGAGATGCCCCCGGCGTCGAACACCACCCCCTTACCGACCAGCACGATCGGTTGGGCATCGTCATGGTCACCGGAGTATTCCAGGGTGATCAGCTTCGGCTCTCGCTGGCTCCCTTGGGCGACGCCGAGCAGGGCGCCGCAGCCAAGCGCTTCAAGTTGCTCCCGTTCGAGGACCTCGCACTTGATGCCGACCTGTTGCGCCAGCTCCCGCGCCTGGTTGGCCAGGTAGGCGGGTGACTTGACGTTGCCCGGTTCGTTGACCAGGTTACGGGCCAGGGATACTCCGTCGACAACATGCCCGGCCCGCTCAGCGGCCTGGCCGGCCAGGGCCAATTCCTTGCTGCCGCGAACCAGCAACACCCCCTTGGGGTCGGCCGGGGGATCGTCGTCCGACTCGCTCTGGTAGCGGTCGAAACGGTAACTGCCGAGCAGCAGACCTTCGGCAACCGCCTGGGCGGTAGCAAGATCGAGCCCCTTGGCGCAGAAACTGGCGAGATCGAGGGCGAAGCTGGCAGTATGGGTCGCCCGGACCTGCTCCAGCGCGGATCCCGCGGCCTGGCGCAGCCGGGTCGGAGCCTTCTTCCTCGATTTGCCGATGCCCACCAGCAGCAGCCGTTGGGCCGGCAGGCGTTTGCCGGTATGCAGCAACAGGGCTTGGCCGCTGGCGCCCCGGAATTCACCTTCCCGGCTGGCCCGGGAGATCGGTCCATCCAGTGCGGCATCGAGTTCCTTGAGCAGCGGCGTACCGAGTTTTCCTTCGTTGACGGCTACGACCAGGCAGCCGGTTTTTTGCTTGAGCGCGGGTGAATTTTTGACGGTAAGCAACATGAGACACAATCCTTGGTTGGGAATTATCGTTCAATTTCGGCGTAGCGATCCTGATAATCGCGATACCAACAGTTTAGCCGTTTTTTGTCGACCTGGAGTTCCGTAGCCAACAATTCGCCGACTTTCTGCAACTGCGCGAGCCCCCGGCCCGGGGCCAGGGCCAGCGGCGTGCGCCGGCGCAGAATGTCCTCCGGGGTAGGGCAAATTCATAGCGGGCAGCAAAGCCGACTTCAGCCTCGAGCAGAACCGGGTTGTCTGACAGCAACGTATTTGATTGCGGCTGCTGCAGAAACTCGATAAATTGCCCAATTCGCACACCGTATCTGCCGAGTAGCTGCTGGGTCTGGCTGGCGGACCAGCCCCAGTCGGCCTGCAGTTCGGGGCTGTGTTGGGCGCTAAACCTCGCAAAGTTCCCGGTATCGCCGCCGGGCAGGGGCTGCCTGGCCGTTTGACTCGGCGGGCCCTGGTGCCCCAGTAGCCGGCAGGCCAGCTCAGAGACTTCCGCCGCCAGTGACCGGTAGGTGGTATATTTGCCGCCGCCGATCGACAGCAGACCACTCGCCGACCGGTACACCTGGTGCTCGCGCGAGATCTTACTGGCCTGGGCGGATTGTTCGTAGATCAGCGGTCGCAGCCCGGAAAAGGCGGCGATGATGTCGGTCTTGACCGGGGAAAAATCGCACAGACGCCGGGCCGATTCGGCCAGCTTTTGCGGGTTGCGTTGCCATGTCTGCTGTGCCCCGGTCTGCTTCATGGCGCCATTCTAGCGGGGCGGTCAGCAGTTGGCAATTGTCCTTTTGCCATTTGCATCTGCGGCAATGAACCGAGAGTGATCAGAAGCTTCTGCTTGTGGAGCCGATTCCGCTTATCGGCGGCCGTAGAGAGTTTCGGCGCGGTCGCGCAACCGCACTCGCCCCGGTTGCCGGCAAAGTACAGGCAGGAAATAAACCGGTGACGCCATTGCGACGCTGCCGGAAGGGAACCTCAAAGGCCGGGATTTCTCCCGGCCTTTTCATCTTATCGCATATTGGCCATGGTTAGACATTTGCCAAGCATCCGGTTCAACAGGTTCTCCCGGGCCAGCGAGGGGAGTGGCGGAGGTTTGCGGAATCCGAGAACTTTCAGTTCGTCAATGATCTGGGGATTCCGTTCCATCTTGAGCCCCTGGCGGAACGTGGCC
>DATFMT010000216.1:0-7829 GCA_035266745.1 Geothermobacteraceae bacterium
GTGGTCCATCTGCGCGGTCATCGCGAGCATTTTTGGGATAAAGTGCGCTCCATCCAGCGGTTCGCTCAAGTCCTGATAGTTGGCGGCGGTCACCACCTCACGCATAATTTTTTCCACCAGTCTGGCACAGGGCGGGTGTGCCAGTAGCTCGGTGACATCCTTGCCGGTCAGGGCACAAAGACCGTTGAACGGGATATTCCAGACCAGCTTTTCCCAGCGGGCCCGCTGCAGATCGGCAACCGCCTCGCAGGGCACCCCGGCCAGGCTGAAGAGTCGGGCCAGTGTCGCGGCGCGTTCGGAAAGCTCGCCTTTGGCTTCGCCGAGACGGATCCTGCCTTCGCCGAGATGCAGGACGGTTCCCGGTTCGCCGCGATTGGCGCAGAGAAAAGCAATGCCGCCCAGGACCGCATCAACGCCAAAAGCGTCCGCGAGGAGCTCCTCGTTACCAAGTCCATTCTGCAGGGTCAGGATCGCGGTGGTGCTGTCGACCAGTGGCGCCACCAGGTCGACCATGGTTTGATTGGCGAAGGTTTTCAGACCGACCAGCACCAGGTCGACGCTGCCTATGGCGTGGCTGGTGGCGTATCCGGCGACCCGGGGGAGATGAAAGTCACCGTCGATCGAGCGGACCTGCAGGCCGGACCTGCCGATCGCCTGGAGGTCACGCCGTAGCAGGAAGCGTACCTCGTGCCCGGCGCGTTGCAGCATGGCGCCATAATAGAGACCGAGCGCTCCGGCACCGACCACGGCGATCCGGCTGAATCGGGTGTCAGAAGCGACCATACAATTCCACCAATCCGGTTTCCGGGCCAAGTTTCAACTGTATCCCGTGCCGGTTCTGCAGGTCGCGCTTCTCTGTATCGTAGCGTCGCTGGTTGCTCCGGTGGGCGTGGTTGACCGCGTTGTAGATATTGCCCCCGTACCAACCGATCTCGAAGAAACAGAGGATCCCGCCCAGTGCCTCGTTGTCATGGTCAAAGGCTTCCACGGCGGCCCAGATGAAGGCCGCGTTCAGGGCAAAGGCGAGCCCGGCATCACGGGGGTTGCCGGTATAGAGTTGACCGGCGCCGGGCAGCAGGCCTGAGAGGCTTCCGGCCAGCAATGGCGATTTCCCGGCGATCGGTTGGCGGCCGGCCAGGGCGGCCGCCAGACGGTCCGCCTGGGGGGAGTCGAGCCGGTTCAATTCTTCAATCGCCGCAGCGAAATTGCGCTGCTCGATTTCGCTCCAGGCCAGCCGGTAGCGCGCCTGAGCTCTGGCCTGGGGGGTAGTTGCGGTCTCAGCGAGCTGCCGGAACTGCTCGCTGGCCAGCGAATAACGCTGCTGCCGATAGGCGATCTCCGGCAGCAGCAGGCCTGCCCGTTCGGCGGCAGCCGAGTGCGGGTAGCTGCTGAGAACTCGTTGCAGGGCCTTTTCCGCGTCTTCCCAGCGCTCCCCGGCCAGCAGGCTCTCACCAATCCGTAGCGCGGCTCGGGGGGCCTCGGGTGCATCCGGGGCGAGGTGGAGAAAGCGCTTATACTCGGTGATGGCCCGGTAATAGTCGTGCTCGGCATAAAGCTGTTCGGCAAAGCTGAGCACTTGTCGCTGGTCATTTCCCCAGCCCGGTCTCATGGCCAGCAACTGGACGACGAGAAGCAGAGGCAGGACGTGTGCAGGTTTCAGCATGGCGCCTCCATCAGCAAATCAGAGTGAATCCTAACATAGTTTTTTTCCTGCGACGCCCCTTTTTAGCAGTGCTGCCCTATTCGCTCCCCGTTCAACCAAGGGGGCGCAACGTCGGATGAACCGTGCAAGCTGCTGATATATATGCTCCGATGGCCCCGGCGCTGCTGGGTTACGGCATGCCGGGGATTAATCCTGACGCAGACGCTCGGGACGTTCTGGCTGGCGTGCCCGAAGCAGAGTGACCCAAGAGAAGCTAAGTTATTGTTTATTGAGGGAGTTATTGTTGACCATCCGACTATTCTATGCTAACCTAGGGAAATGCGAGAAGGAGAGGTGTCCATGTTTAAAATCGGTGACAAGGCCGTCTACCCGTCCCAGGGTGTAGGGGTCATCGAAGCCATTGAATCTAGAGAGTTCTCCGGGATTAAAAGTGAATTTTACGTTTTAAGAATTGTCGACAGTGATATGACTATCATGGTCCCGATCGGCAATGCTGACCATGTCGGAATGCGCACACTGGTGGATAAGAAAGAGGTCGCCACGGTCTACGAGGTTCTGGGTGATCGCCCTGAGAATGGCGGAAGTATCCCGTCCTGGAGCAGGCGCCAGCGTGAGTACAACGACAAAATCAAGTCCGGAGATTTGCTAGAGGTTGCAGAAGTGCTTCGAGAACTGTACCAGATCAAAGAGGACAAAGAGCTCTCCTATGGAGAGAAGAAAGTTCTCGAACTGGCCCGCAAGCTGTTGGTGACCGAGATTGCCATGGCCGAAGGGAAGGCAGAAGACAAGATTGCCGAGCGGGTTGAGAACATTTTTCTCAACTGAGCCGTGCAATATTCAGGACCAAGGCCGGGCTGTTGAAGCCCGGTTTTTCTTTTTGCGCCAGGCGCTTCCAGTGCCGGGCCTGAATTGTAAACCATGAATCTTAAAATCCTGGTCCCGGCAGCCGGAGCCGGCCGCCGCATGCAGGCGGGCGTCAACAAGCAATATCTCGAGCTTGCCGGACAGCCGGTTCTGGTCCATACCCTCCGACTCTTTGAGCAGCATCCGGCCGTTGCCGAGATCTGGGTTATTGCACCAGCGAGCGAGGTTGAGTATTGTCGCAGTGAAATCGTTACGCGCTACGACTTTGCCAAGGTTCGCAACGTTGTCAGTGGTGGTGCCGAGCGGCAGGATTCGGTGCGCAACGGCCTGTTGGCCTGTCAGGCCGATCCTCAAGAGCTGGTGCTGATTCATGACGGGGTGCGGCCACTCTTGACCTCCGGCTTGATTGACCTGGTTGCTGCCGCGGCCCGGCAACATGGTGCCGCAGTGGTAGGTGCTCCGGTCAAGGATACGGTCAAGCAGGTCAGCAAGGATCGGGTTGTCACGGCGACACCGCCACGGGCCACCCTCTGGCAGGCCCAGACACCGCAGGCCTTTCGCTATGAGATTATCCGGGATGCCCACGACAAGGCCTTTCACCGCGGTTATCGCGGAACCGACGACGCCTCTCTGGTTGAATGGGCCGGCGGACGGGTGGTCATGGTCGAGGGGGATTACCGGAACCTCAAAATCACCACGCCGGAAGATCTGGTGCTGGCCGAAGCCTTGCTGGCGCATTCACAGGAGCGAACTTGATGCTGAGAATCGGACATGGTTATGATGTGCATCGGCTGGTGCCGGAGCGGAAGCTGGTTCTCGGCGGGGTCGACGTGCCACACCCACTCGGCCTGCTCGGGCATTCGGATGCCGATGTCCTGTTGCACGCGATCTGTGACGCGATCCTCGGTGCCGTCGCCGAAGGGGACATCGGCCGGCATTTTCCGGACAGCGACCCGGCCTACCGGGGCGCCGACAGCAGCAAACTGCTCGCTGAGGTCCTAATGATCGCCCGACGCCGCCACTACCTGGTCGGTAATGTCGATGCGACGATCCTTGCCCAGCGCCCCAAGCTGGCACCCTACATTCGTCAGATGGTGGAAAATATTGCCGCCGTTTGTGAAATCGACATTCGCCAGGTGAACGTCAAGGCGACCACCACCGAAGAGCTCGGATTTGCCGGGCGCGAAGAGGGCATTGCCGCCCATGCCGTGGTGTTGATGAAACATTATGACCCCAACGATAGCGAAGTCGACTATCGTTGAACCATCAAACTCTCGAGAGGTAGAGCTGTCCAGATGAGTGAACAGGAAGCCGGAGTCAGCCATTTTATCCGGAATATTATTAGCGAAGATCTGCAGTCGGGTGCCCGCGACCAGGTGGTGACGCGTTTCCCCCCCGAACCGAACGGTTACCTGCATATCGGTCACGCCAAGAGCATCTGTCTCAATTTCGGCCTGGCGGCTGAATTCGGCGGCCGCTGTCACCTGCGCTTCGACGACACCAACCCGGTCAAGGAAGAGGAGGAGTATGTCGAGGCGATCAAGGCCGATGTCCGCTGGCTCGGTTTCGATTGGGGCGAGCATCTGTATTTCGCCTCGGATTACTTCGAGACCCTCTACCAGTATGCGCTCAAGCTGATCAAGGCCGGCAAGGCCTATGTCGACAGCCAGAGCGCCGAACAGATGCGCCTCAACCGCGGCACCCTGACCGAGCCGGGGGTCGACAGCCCGTTCCGGGAGCGGAGCGTTGCGGAAAATCTCGAACTCTTCGAGCAGATGAAACATGGCGAGTTTCCGGATGGTCGGCATATCCTGCGCGCCAAGATCGACATGGCCTCACCGAACATGAACCTGCGCGACCCGGCCATGTACCGGATCCTGCACGCCCGCCATCACCGGACCGGCGACGCCTGGTGCATCTACCCGATGTACGACTTCGCCCACGGCCAGGAAGATTCCATCGAACAGGTGACCCATTCGATCTGCACCCTCGAGTTTGAAGATCACCGGCCGCTCTACGACTGGTTTATCCGCGAGCTGGAGATCTTTGCGCCGCAGCAGATCGAGTTCGCCCGGCTCAACCTCGGCTACACGGTGATGAGCAAGCGCAAGTTGTTGCAGCTGGTTCAGGACCAACATGTGTCCGGCTGGGACGATCCGCGCATGCCGACCATCTCCGGGATGCGCCGGCGTGGCTACCCGGCCGCGGCCCTGCGCGGTTTTTGCGAACGGATCGGCGTCGGTCGCTCCGATGCACGCATCGATCTTTCGGTGCTGGAAGATTGCGTCCGCGAAGAGCTCAATGCCTGTGCCCAGCGGCGCCTGGCGGTTTTTGCGCCGCTCAAGGTGACGATCAGCAACCTGCCGGAGGAGGTCTTGGTCTGCACGGCCGCCAACCACCCGCAGGATCCGCAGGCCGGCAGCCGCAGCATCGAACTGACCCGCGAGATCTACATCGAGCGGGACGATTTCATGGAAGAGGCGCCGAAGAAGTTTTTCCGCCTCGCCCCCGGCAAGGAAGTGCGGCTGCGCAATGCCTGCCTGATCCGCTGTGACGAGGTGATCAAGAATGCCGGCGGCGAGGTCGTCGAGCTGGTCTGCAGCTGTGACCCGGAGACCTTTGGCGCCAACCCGGCCGACGGCCGCAAGGTCAAGGGGACCATCCACTGGGTTTCGGCGAGCCGGGGGGCCGAGGTCGAAGTCCGGCTTTACGACCGCCTGTTCAAGGTTGAAAACCCGGACAAGGCCGGCAACTATCTTGACACGATCAATCCGGAGTCACTGCAGAGGGTGAAGGCGATTGTCGAACCGTCATTGCTGGAAGTCGTGCCGGGCGAAACCTGTCAGTTTGAACGGACCGGTTATTTTACCGCCGATGCGCAGGATTCAAGGCCCGGTGCGCCGATCTTCAATCGCACCGTGACCCTGCGCGACACCTGGGCCAAGGTCAACAGCTAACTGAATTTTGGAGTCAACCATGAGCTTACGCCTTTACAATACCCTCAGCGGCAAGAAGGAAGAGTTTCAACCGCTCGAGCCGGGCAAGGTCAAGATGTATGTCTGCGGGGTCACCGTCTATGACTACTGCCACATCGGCCATGCCCGCGCCAACATCGTTTTCGACGTGATCTACCGCTACCTCAAGTTTGCCGGTTACCAGGTCAACTACGTGCGCAACTACACCGATGTCGACGACAAGATCATCAAGCGGGCCAACGAGCGGGGCATCACCAGCAAGGCGTTGGCGGAAGAATTCATCCGCGCTTTCGACGAGGACATGGCGGCGCTCAACCTCGAGCGGCCGACCCACCAGCCGAAGGCCACCGAGTATATCGATGAAATCATCGCCATCACCCAGACCCTGGTCGACAAGGGGATGGCCTACGCCTCGGGGGGGGATGTCTATTACCGGGTCGATCGGTTCGCCAATTACCTGAAGCTCTCCAAGCGCAACATGGACGAGATGCTGGCCGGCGCGCGGATCGCGCCGGGTGAGCAGAAGGAAAACCCGATGGACTTCGCACTCTGGAAAGCCGCCAAGCCGGACGAGCCGAGTTGGGAGTCCCCCTGGGGGCCCGGGCGGCCCGGCTGGCACATCGAATGTTCGGCGATGAGTTCTTCGCTGCTCGGCGAGACCTTCGACATCCATGGCGGCGGCCGCGACCTGATCTTTCCCCATCATGAAAACGAGATCGCCCAATCCGAAGGGGCCAGCGGCAAACCGTTTGTCAAGTACTGGATGCACAACGGCTTCGTCAACGTCAACCAGGAGAAGATGAGCAAGTCGCTGGGCAATTTTTTCACCATCCGCGATATCCTCAAGAGCTATGATCCGGAGGTGGTGCGCTTCTTCATCCTGACCGCGCATTACCGGTCGCCCGTTGATTTTTCCGACCAGAACCTCGAGGATGCCAAGGCCGGCCTGACCCGCTTCTACGAAGGGATGCAAACGGCACAGAAGGTGATCGACAGTTATCCGCAGCCGGACAAGGCCATTTGTCCGGAGATCTCAGCGGAGGAGCGCGAGGTCTATGACCAGATCGAAGCGCTCGAGGACCGGTTCGTCGAGGCGATGAACGACGATTTCAATACCGCGGCCGCTATCGGTCACCTGTTCGAAGGAGTCCGGGCGTTGAATCGCCTGGCCGCCGTCGGTCGGTTTACCGATTGTCCCCTGTCGTTGACGGTCCTGCAGGAGGGCATCGCCAAGCTGCAGCAGCTCGGCGGCGTGCTGGGGCTGTTTGCCTCTGAACCGACTGCCTGGCTGGAAGGGCAGAAAAGCAGCGGACTGACCGGACTGAGCATCACCGCCGAAGAAATCGAACAGCTGATCGTCGCGCGCAAGCAGGCGCGGCAGGAACGCGATTTCGCCCGCGCCGACCAGATCCGCAATGAGCTGGCGGCCAAAGGGATCGAGCTGCTGGACTCCAAGGATGGCACGACCTGGAAGCTGCACTCCTGACCGGCTGAAATAATGCTCTCAGTGCTGCAATTTTCACGCCTCGCGTTACTTTCCGTTCAGAGCTGTCTGTCTGCCCTTTTTGTCGCCGGGGAGACGTTTACCTCATGACCCTCGAACTCAACGAGACAGCTGTCGTTGACCGGCTCTGGACCCGCAGATTCCTGGTGCTGCTCGGATTGGTCACGCTCTGGCGGCTGGTCTACCTATTTGTCGTGCCGCTCGATCTGGGTCCCGATGAGGCCTACTACTGGGACTGGTCGCGGCAGCTTGACTGGGGCTATTTCAGCAAACCGCCGCTGATCGCCTGGGTCAACGCCTTGAGCACCGGGCTATTCGGCGTCTCGGCGGAGGTGGTGCGGTTGCCGGCAGTGGTTCTGGGTGCCGCAGGGTTGTACGGCCTGTTTCTGGCCGCGCGCCGCCTCTTCGATGCACGGGTCGGATTCTGGGCGGTCGCGGCCTGGCTGGCCAGCATGGGGTCGGCGAGTCTCGGGCTGATCATGGCCACCGATGTTCTGCTCTGCCTGTTCTGGGGCGGCGGTTTGTACTTCCTCTGGCGACTGCTCGAAGCGCCGGCACAGGGCAACTGCTGGTGGTGGGGGACGCTCTGTTGTATCGGGCTTGGGGCCCTCAGCAAGCAGATGATGCTGGTCTTTCTGCTGCTGATGTTTATCTTCCTGCTCTGCAGCCGGGACGATCGTCCGCAACTCAAACGCGCCTGGCCTTACACCCTTTCGCTGCTCTCCTGCGCGTTTCTGCTGCCGACCCTGTACTGGAACGATCGTCATGACTGGATCACCCTGCAGCACACCGCCCATCATGTCGAACTGAGCTCGCCGACGTT
>DATFMT010000217.1:0-6650 GCA_035266745.1 Geothermobacteraceae bacterium
ACCGTCAGCCCATAGCGTGCCACCGCCTCGCGATCAATTTCGTAATCGAGATAGTTGCCGCCGACCACCCGTTCGGAAAACGCACTCAGGGTGCCAGGAATATCCCGCACGATCGCTTCGATCTGCTCGCCGATCGCCGAGAGCTTCTCCAGGTCGTCCCCCATGATCTTGATCCCGACCGGGGTCTTGATGCCGGTCGCCAGCATGTCGATGCGGGTCTTGATCGGCATGGTCCAAGCGTTGGTCAGGCCGGGAAACTTGATGGCGTCGTTCAGTTTGTTCTTCAGTTCCTCGACGGTGATGGTCCCCTCTTCCGGCCAGACCCAGCGCAGCGGCTTCTTGACGATTTCCAGGGAGTCGGACCAGCCGCTGTAGAAGCGGTCTTGATGGACGCTGCGCCACTCTTCCTCCGGTTTCAGCATGATGGTGGTTTCCAGCATCGACAGGGGCGCCGGGTCGGTGGCGGTTTCGGCGCGGCCGACCTTGCCGAAGACGTGATGAACTTCCGGAAACTGACCGATGATCCGGTCGGTCTGCTGCAGCAGCTCCTTGGCCTTGGTGATCGAGATCCCCGGCAGGGTGGTCGGCATGTAGAGCAGATCCCCCTCGTAGAGCGGCGGCATGAACTCGCTGCCCATCTTCTGCAGCGGAATGATGCTGGTCAGAGTGATCAACAGGGCGGCAATCAGCACCGGCCAGCGCCACTTGAGGACAAAATCGACCACCGGGTGATACAGCCGGACCATGAACCGATTCAGCGGGTTCTTGTCTTCGTCGGGAATCTTGCCGCGGATGAACCAGCCCATCAGCACCGGCACCAGGGTCACCGACAACAGCGCGGCGGCGGCCATGGCATAGGTCTTGGTATAAGCGAGCGGCTTGAACATCCGCCCCGACTGCTCGCCGAGGGCGAAGACCGGGACGAAGGAGACGGTGATCACCAGCAGTGAATAGAAGAGCGCCGGCCCGACTTCCTTGGCCGAGCTAGCGATGATCTCCCAGTGGGATTTCTTGCCCCGGTCGCGCTCCAGGTGCTTGTGGGCGTTCTCGATCATGATGATAGCGGCGTCGATCATCGCGCCGATGGCGATGGCGATGCCGCCGAGGCTCATGATGTTGGCATTGATCCCCTGGGCGTACATGATCATGAAGGCCATCAGGATGGCGATCGGCAGGGTCAGGATCGCCACCAGGGCGCTGGAAAAATGGAACAGGAACAGCGCGGTGACCACGGCGACGACGATGCTCTCCTCGATCAGCTTTTCCTTGAGGGTGTCCACCGCCCGCTCGATCAGCCCGGAGCGGTCGTAAACAGCCTTGATCCTGACTCCCTCGGGCAACCCCTGCTGCAGCTGTTCGAGTTTGTGCTTGACGTTTTCGATGGTTTTCAGGGCATTTTCGCCGACCCGCATGACGATCACTCCGCCGACCGCCTCGCCCTTCCCGTCGAGTTCCGCCAGGCCGCGGCGCAGTTCGGGGCCGATGGAAACCCGGGCCAGGTCGCGGACCTGGATCGGCGTGCCGCGACTGTCGGTGCCGACCACCACGCTTTCTATGTCCTTGACCGACTTCAGATAGCCGAGACCGCGGACCATGAACTCGGTCTCGGCCATCTCCACCAGCCGGCCGCCGACATCGTTGTTGGAACGCTGGATCGCCTTTTTGATCTGCGGGATGGTGATGTGGTAGGCAAGCAGCCGGTCCGGATCGACCTCGACCTGGTACTGCTTGGTGTAGCCGCCGATCGAGGCGACCTCGGAAACCCCCTCGACCGCGGTCAGCTCGTAACGCAGGAACCAGTCCTGGATCGAGCGCAGCTGCTGCAGGTCGTGGTTGTCGCTCTCCAGCACGTATTCGTAGACCCAGCCGACCCCGGTGGCGTCGGGGCCGAGGCTCGGTGTCACCCCCTTGGGCAGCTTGCCGGCGGCGTAGTTGAGATATTCGAGGACCCGCGAGCGGGCCCAGTAGAGGTCGGTACCGTCCTCGAAGATGATATAGACGAACGACAGGCCGAAAAAGGAGTAGCCGCGCACCACCTTGGCGCCGGGGACCGCCAGCATCTGGGTGGTCAGAGGATAGGTGACCTGGTCCTCGACCACCTGCGGCGCCTGTCCCGGGTACTCGGTAAAGACGATGACCTGCACGTCCGACAGGTCGGGTATCGCGTCGATGGGAGTCTTGAACATGGTGTAGAGGCCGCCGACGATGACGAAGAAGGTCAGCAGCACCACCATGAACTTATTCTTGATTGACCAATCAATAAGTTTCTCTAGCATAATTTCAGGCTCTCGGCTTGGGGCTCAAGGTGTTTGTCAATCGTAAGGGTCCGGACAGTCGCATCACTTGAACAGGTCATCGAGCTTCTCCTCAAGCTTTTCCTCGGACTTGGCCTTGTCATCAGCGAACAGATCGTCCATCTTCATTGCACCGCCCGGTTTCTCAGCGGCTGCCGGAGCGCTCTTCGGTTCGAGCATCTTGGCAATCGCCTCGCGCAGCTTGCTCTCTGAATCGAGCATGAACTGGGCGCTGGTCACCACCCGCTCGCCATCCATCAGCCCCTGGACGATCTCCAGGTTGCCGTCGTCATCCTGGACACCGGTTTTGACTTGGCGGGGTTCGAATTTCCCCTCGCCAAGCGCCACGAAGATCGTTTTCTTCTCGCCGGAATGGAGGACGGCCTCAGCCGGCACCGCCAGGGCGTTTTCAACCGGGCTGGTCTGCAAGTGGACGTTGACGTACATATCGGGTTTGAGTTCAATGTCGGGGTTGGCAAGTTCAAACCGGGCCTTGACCGTGCGGGTCTTGGGTTCGACATAGGGATAAAGATAACTGAGCGTGCCGGACACCGTCTTGCTGCCGACGAAAGGAAGAACGATCTCGGCCTGCTGACCAATCTTGATCCAGGGCAGCTCGTACTCGTAGATGTCGGCCTGCACCCATACCTTGGAGATGTCGGAGATTGTCAGCAGGTCCATGCCCGGCTTGGCGAATTGCCCTTCCTGGACCATCTTCATGCTGACGATGCCGTTGTGCGGCGCAAACAGCGCCATGGTTTTTTCGACCCGGCGATCCTTTTCCAGTCGGGCGATCTGCGCGTCAGAGATATCCCACAGCTGTAGCCGGCGCTTCGAGGCTTCCAGCAACTGGCGACCGCTTTCGGCTATCTGCGGGAAGGGGCTCTTCACCAGGGTGTTACTGTTTTTCAGCGCGAGCAGATACTCCTCCTGGGCGCTGACAAGTTCAGGGCTGTAAATTTCCAGTAATTTCTGCCCTTTTTTGACCTGCTGACCGGTCTCGTTCACGTAGAGCTTTTCGATCCAGCCGCCGATCTTGGTGTTGATCGCATACTGGAGCGGCTCCGGATAAGCGACCAGCCCGACGGTGCGAACCGTCCGGGCGAGGTTCATCCGCGTCACCGGAGCCGTACGCACCCCCATGTTCTGGGCGGTGACCGGATCGATCGAAATTGTCGAACCGCTGGCTGCTTCGTCCTCGTAAACCGGGATCAGGTCCATCCCCATCGGCGATTTGCCCGGCTCGTCACGGATATAGGTCGGGTCCATCGGCGCCTGCCAGTACTTGATCTTGCGTTCTCCGGCCGGTTTGGCGGCGGCTCCGGCGCCAACGCCGGCCTTGAGCGGTACCAGGTCCATGCCGCAGATCGGGCAGGAGCCCGGCTCGTCGACGATTATCATCGGGTGCATACCGCAGGTGTACTTGGTTTCGGCGGCATGAACCATAAACACCTCAAGCGGCGAATCGAACGCCATCCGAACCAGGCATTGCCCGGCATACCAGCCGAAGCCGGTGAACAGCAAGGTCAGAGTGAGGGTGATAGTCCAAAACATCGGGCGTTTGCTCATCATGGTCAATTTCCGTTCGGGTTGGTGAGTCCAGAGGTTTGCTGTACAACGGCCGGGCTGGTTCCGACCGCCGCTTCGAGTTGTGCCAGGTTGCGTTGGTAATCACTCAACGCGCGCTGATAGTCGAGTTGGTAGCGATAAAGCGTCATCAGGCTGTCGAGCAAGCTGAGAAATTCGACCTTGCCAACCTGATAGGCGGCCAGGCTGGCATCGAATGTCTGCTGGGCCTGGGGGATGATGCCGGTGGCGAAAAGTTGCTCCAGATCGCGGTTCTTCTCCAACTGGGCATAATAATCCTGTATGCGCGAATCGACCTGATTGCCGAAGTCCTGCATTTGTCGGCGGGCCATGCGAATTCCGGAATCGGCCTCGGCAACCACCTCGGAGCGCTTCTCCCGCCAGAGGGGAATATTGAGACCGACCCCGGCACTGATAAAATCTGTGCCGCCGTCGGGCAAGTCATCGTCCCGGAACCGATAACTGGTCCAGACGTTGAAATTCGGGTAATAATCGAGCTTGGCGAGTTTGCGCTGACTCTCGAACCGATCGACCAGCGATTGGAAAGAGGCGAACATCGGCCGGTTGTTTCGGGCGGCGGTCTTGAGCAATTCGGGGTCGACATCCAGAGCCGTCAGGACCAATTCGCTCGGGACCTCCAGCGGCTGGGCCGCCGGCCTGGCGAGCAAGCGGTTGAACTCGGCCAGAACACTCTGGCGCTGCTGCCGAAAGGTCAGCAGCTTGTCGAGCAGCTTCGACTGCTCGACCTGGGCCTTGAGCAGGTCCTGCTGCAAACCGTTGCCAACCTCGTAGCGGGTCGCCGTCAAGCTGATGAAGCTCTTGAGGATGGCGAGGTTGTCCTCAGTGACCTCGATCGCCCGATCCTGATAGTAGAGCCGGTAGTAGGCGTCCTTGACCTGGCGGGTCAGCTGCAACCGGGCGTCCTCGTAGACCGACTTGTACCAGAGCGCCTGCTGCTCAGCCATCTCCCCCTTGGCCGCCAGCTTGCCGGGAAACGGGAAACTCTGCGACAGCTTGACCTCGTTGCCGGTCATCGGCGTCTGGTCGCTCTGGAAACTGTCGACCGGGTAGTTGGAAAAACCGATCCCGAGCATCGGATCGTCGAGGGTCCGGGCCGGCACGACCTTGTGGCCCGCCATCTCCCAGCGCTCTTTGGCGGCCTGGAGGTCTGGATTGTTCTGCAACGCTTCCTGGACCAGACCATCCAGCTGTCCCTGAAGTGCGTCCAGGTCTGCGCCCAAGGCCGCGGTACTGAGCACCACCGCCGCCAGCAACAAAAGTGAAGTAAAAATTATCCGCATCTCGATCTCTATCCTTTTCGTTTGATATGGTTCAGATGATTGTCAACTCAACCCATCTGATTATCTCGATGACCTCGACAACCCTTCGGCGTCCGGCAGCTGCCGGGGCACCAGCGCGTGCCTGCATCAGTATAGCAACCGCTGGTAGCCTCTCAAGAACAGCTGCCCCGCTTGGCTGTTGAGTACGAAACCTGGGTTTGACGAAGTCCTCATGGCCGTGCCCGAGAGCGGGAGCTCCATTCGCAGGGGCGATGGCCGTTGCGAACACCACCTGCATTGCCAGCTGGAGCAAACACTGGCGAAAATATGATTGCCGACGTCACCCATGCCGGACGTTAATTACAGAATTCGTGCCAGTCTCAAAAAGGCCTGTTTTACTGGGTTTGACAAAGTTGCTCGGTACGGCGCCCCTCCCGAATGTTGAATAGTCTACATCTTGATGAGGATTATTCTTCATAGATTTTCAGCTGCTTGACACAACAGACCCCCCGAATGACCGGGAGGGCCTGTTGTCGTAAAATTGGGTCGTTTGTGCCCAGCTCTGAGTCGCGTGAAGCTCCTAGTTGTTTACGCGACGGGGACCTTTCCGGTACGGCTTGATATGGTTGCCATCTTTCTGGGTCGCTCCCTTCTGCTGATCATTCAAGGATATCGCAGTCCTCGCTTTTCGCTCCTTGCCCATGAATGTTTTGACACTGTGCGGCTGGTGATTCATCCCGGCCAGGGCGAACGAGGAGAGTCCGAGGGAGAGCATTCCTGCCAGAAGAACGATAACGAAACTTTTCATGTGTCACCTCCAGTGAGTTCGGGTTGCGGCTCAACGAGCCTTTTCCCTCGTTAATACATAACCCGTACCAAATTCTTTTTCCCTGTAATATCACTAGGTTGAATAATACGTGTGCTTCTCTGAAGGGTCGGAATGGAGAATATTCCACGGTCCGTTGTAGACATGTCGGCAGGCATCGGGACCAGCGTCACACCAGGAAGGGGGGGGATGGTCGAACAGAGGGTTCGGCAGCCGACTATTGATTCAGCCGCAGGGAGAATACCCCTCCCCCCGCTGCGGCCGGACCGTCAGGGCACCCGCAGGCGTCAGGGAGAATGAGTAAATTCCACCTCGCTGACCTCTTTGTCTGGAGGCCGGCTGAAAATGACCCGCAGGGTGTAGGGTTCCGCGATGTTGAACCTCAGGTATCCGCCGTAGCCGGCAAAGCTGGCCATCTCCATGCGTTCCAGCATGGCCGACAACCTCCGATCAGCGGCCCCGGCAACCTCAACCCGGACCTCGGCGTCATCGATCAGCCGGCCCGATTCGCGGTCGTCGATGACCACCAGGACATGGTAGTCGCCCTTTGCTCCCCCGCCGTGCATCGCCGCCATCTCTTTCGCCATCCGGTATTGATGGGCCCTCAGGTCCGAGTCTGCGCCGTGATAGCCGGCCTGGATGCTCTCCCAGCTCATGACGCCC
>DATFMT010000218.1:0-7050 GCA_035266745.1 Geothermobacteraceae bacterium
CGAGCTGTAGGGCACCGTCCTTGAGGATAAGCGTTTCGCTGGCGCCGACCAGGGTCGATTTCAGATGGGCGGCACTGTTCCCCTCCAGATGCCGGTAGCCGTCCTCGAAGGGGATGATCTTGTTCAGCTCCATCACCAGGTCGCTCTGGACTGCGGGGTCGGCGTTCTCATTGATGGTCACCGCTGCGGTGGTGTGGGGGACGAACAGGGTCACCAGGCCGTCGCGGATGCCGGATTCATTGATTACCCGGGCGACCTGGGAACTGATGTCGATCATCTCGACCTGGTGTCTGCTGGAGACGCGGATAGTGGTCATGGTTCCTCCTTGAGGGCCGCGGTCAGGGCATTCAGTGCTTTGGGGTGATAGAGCAGGGCAATGTGCCCGAGCTTCTCCAACTCGACTTCGGCAACAGACCGCAGCTTGCAGTTGCTGCTCGGCACCACCATGTTGTCGTGGCGGGTGTAGATGTTGGTAACCGGAATGCCGGCCGGAAAATCGGCCTGGTTGAGCCGTTGCAGAAACTCGGAGTTCGGCAGCAGTACCCGCGCCAGCCTGGTGACGGCGAAAGGGATCAGTTTCGAGCCCAGGTTGGGGGCGCCGAGCAGGACCAGCTTCGCCACCTTGTCGGCACCGCCACGCCGTTGCAGGTAGTTGCGGGCCAGGATGCCGCCCATGGAGTGGCCGACCAGAATCACCTTCTCGCCGCCTGTGGCATGGCGCAGGGCATCGACCCTCAGGGCGATCAGCTCGGTGAGCGATTCGGCGTCTTTCCAGGGGGGGAGGTTGAGGGTGTGCAGGTTGTGATACCCATGCAGGCGCAGTCGCAGCTTGACGAACCACCAGCAGGCGCGGTTGTGAAACAGGCCGTGCAGCAGCAGGATCGGCATTTGCTGCTGCGGCGACGCGGTTGCCTGGCCGGTATGCAGCCAGCCCAACGGGTTGACGAGCACGGTGACGCTCAGCAGCCCGGTTTCGAGCAGGATCAGCCACAGGGCAAGCAGCAGACTGCGCGGTGTGAAACGCGCCGCAATCAGCTTTGGGTTCTGGTTGGCGTTTTCGTACCAGGCGAGGAAGTAGCTGAGGGTGACGACGACAGCGACCACCTGGAACAACAACTTCAGCAGATGACAGATCAGGCTCATGTGATTCCGTAGACTCAAAGGTTCACTGCAGGTTAGCGCAGCTGCCGGACGGTTTCAACCTGGCCGAGCGGAAAAATCCTTTGGCCCCGGCGGCCTTGTGCTATGCTGACACTTCGGAGGAGCGATGGACAAGCTGCTGGAACAGTTTGAAAGACATCTGTTGGTCGAGCGTAACCTCTCCGTGCACACCCGCAAGGCCTACCTAGCAGACCTGCGCATGTTCCAGGAGTTTGCCCGCACGGCATTGGGAGAGACGCAGCAAGGTCCGCTGGTCAGACAGATCGATCAGCTGCTGCTGCGTCGCTACCTGGCGCAATTGCACAAAACCCACAGCAAGACCTCGATAGGTCGCAAGCTCGCCACCTTGCGCACCTTCTTCCGTTACCTGGTTCGCGAGGGGGTGCTCGACGTCAATCCGGGCGAGCTGGTCGGTACCCCGCGCCAGGAAAAGTACCTGCCGAGGACCCTTTCCATCGATGAAACCTTTGCCCTGCTCGAACGGAAAGTCTCCAGCGATCCACTCCAGCTGCGTGACCGGGCCATCTACGAACTGCTTTATTCCAGTGGGTTGCGCGTCGGGGAGCTGGTGGCGTTGAACCTTGAAGGGATTGATTTCGACCAGGGGCTGGTCCGCGTGCTTGGCAAGGGCAGCAAGGAGCGCCTGGTTCCGATTGGTCGCAAGGCCCTCGAGGCATTGCAGGACTATCTGGCAACCCGAACCGAAAGCGGATCATCTCAGCCCTTGTTTCTGAACCATCGAGGCGGCCGCCTGACACCGCGCAGTGTCCAGCGCCACCTTAAAACCCGCCTGCTCAAGGCCGGGATTCTCAAGGACGCCACCCCTCACGCCTTGCGCCATACCTTTGCGACCCACCTGCTCGACAGCGGCGCCGATCTGCGCGCCATCCAGGAACTGCTCGGGCACAGCAGCCTCTCCACCACCCAGAAGTACACCCAGGTCAGCATGCAGCATCTGGCTGATGTCTACGACAAGGCCCATCCCCGCAGCCGCAAAAAGTAGCCTCGCCGGTATTGATATCGGCTGGATGCTAAGCCTGCGAATACGCTGATCGAAAAAATGACCAAATTAGTCAGAATTGCCTTGACAGCTTGTACTGGTCCAGTAAAATATCACTCAAATTTGTCAGCAAATTCCCATCATCAATAAGGAGAAACAACATGAGTGTTCTGGTTGGAAAGCAGGCCCCCGATTTTACCGCGACGGCTGTCATGGCCGATGGTTCCCTGAACAGCGAATTTAAACTTGCCGATTTCAAAGGCAAATACGTCGTGCTGTTCTTTTATCCGCTCGATTTTACCTTTGTCTGCCCGACCGAGTTGATCGCCTTCTCCAAGCGGATCAAGGAATTCGAAGCGCGTGACGTCCAGGTAATCGGTTGTTCGATCGACTCCCAGTTCACCCATATCGCCTGGCGCAACACCCCGGTCGATGATGGCGGTATCGGTGCCGTCAGCTATCCGCTGGTCGCTGACGTCAAGCACCAGATCTGCCAGGCCTACGATGTCGAGTTCGAAGACGCCGGCGTCGCTTTCCGCGGTTCTTTCCTGATCGACAAGGATGGCACCGTCCGTCACCAGGTGGTCAACGACCTGCCGCTCGGCCGTAACGTCGACGAGATGCTGCGGATGATCGATGCCCTGCAGTTCACCGAGAAATACGGCGAAGTCTGCCCGGCCGGCTGGAATAAGGGCGACACCGGGATGCAACCGGACAAGGCTGGTGTTGCCTCCTATCTGGCGGAGCATGCCGGAAAACTCTGATTCACCCAATCAAGAATTACTTTAAAAGGCGACCTATAGGTCGCCTTTTTTGTGACTGCATCTGTCGAGCCTGATCGTGACGAACTGTATGGCTCAGTCGATGGACATCTGGTGATCGTCCTGAGCCAACATGCCAGGTGCGCTGCGACTCGATCTCTCGAACTTTTGGCGGCCGCTATGGTTGAGGGATGTCATTGTTGTGAAAAACAATCTTGTCAAATCCTGAGATTGGCAAAAATACGGTTGAGCACAAGCGATTCCTGGTCGCTGGAAAACTGATCAGTACAGCGGTTGGTGAGTGTTGATCTGAGATGTGTGTCGCCCAGTAATGCGGAAGCCTTATGAACGAACTCCTGCTCCGTATCGTAGAGCCGCCCGTTGAGTTCCGGGGTCACCACGGCACGGTTGCCGCTATTATTGCGGGCGAGGATTGGTCGCCCCAGAGTACAGGCTTCGACCAGGGCATTGGAAAGCCCTTCGGAAACTGAGTTGTTGAGAACAATATCGGCCTGGCGCATGAGGCTGGCCATGGCCGGCTGAGGGATGACGCCAAGATATTCTGCCCAGGGACGTTTGGCCAGTTCAGTGTGCAATTCTGCAGCGTAGTCGGCATCGAGTTCCGGACCGCAAAAAGCGAGTCGAAAGCGGTGCTGGCAGGCCAATTTATCGCTCATCAACAGCAGTTCCAGGTTCCCCTTCACCGGGCGGATTCCGGCCGGATGCAGTAATAACAGCATCTCCCCCTTGTCCAAGATCAACTCCTGATTACCGAGGCTGGCGGCAGCCGGCAGGTAATGAAGTTTGCCGGCAAGTTTGGAGTTTTGCCTCAAATCGGCGTAATCCTGGCGGTTTTGCAGCAGGATCGCGTCCGCATGTTCGAGCACCTGGTCGATCACCGCCTGCAGGTTGGGTTGTTTGAGGTCCCGATGGAGATCAGTGCCGGTTGGCAGGACAAAGTATGGGATTTTCAGTCCGGATAATAACCAGGGATTGCCGGTGCGGAAAGCATGCAACAGCAGAACCGCATCCGGGGCGAAATGTTTGACTGCGACGAGGATCGTGGTTGCCGAATCGCCCGGAGTTTCGGTCATCTGTACCTGGTGGCCGGCAGAGACGAGCCCTGCGGCGAAACGGTCGGCGGCTACCCAGTTGCCGGTTTGTCGCGGCTGGCGCGGTACGATGATCAGGACGCGCATGGCAGGTCTCCAAAGGTTATCAGCTCAATATTCAATGCCCGGATAAGAGCACTGATTTTCTCCGCAGTCAAGGCCTTACATTCCGCTTCCCGTTCCAGGCCGGAGAAGGGGTTGTCCGGGTCCAGATGACCAGGATGAACCATGAGTTCCCAGTCGCCGTGTTCCGGAACCGCCGTCAACAACGTTACCAGCAGCTCGACCGACAACCGGTTGAGGCAGTCAAGGCCGAGCAAACCCTGTGGGCAGGCCAGGCCGGCTCCTTTGATGAGAGTTTCCGCGTCACCAGACAGTTGCTGATAGAGACGCAGGTCTCCCTGTATATCGCTGGGGGGAGTGTTTTTTAGGATGTTGTAGGGACGGGGAAGCCTTACCGCCTTGATGTCGAACACCCGGGCAGCCTCGATGGTCGCTCTGGTGACGTCGGGATAAAGAAAAACGTGCTGATGACTGTCGAGATGGTCGGGAGTGAGCCCCCAGTCGAGCGCGGCCTGGACCTGGGCCTTGATTTCACGTTGCAGCGCGTCGCGGTCGTATGTATGCGACTGCAATTTTTGCCGCGTTTTCCGCTTCCCGGCAAAGCGGCCATTGGCTTCGGTCAGGCCTTCAATCGGCCCGGTCAGGGGACTTCCCTCGGATAGATTGAGATGAACGCCGACCGGAAGGTTTCTTTGCCGCACGGTTGCCGCCGCACTCCGGGCCGATGGGCCATTGACCAGCAGTGAGGCACTGGTGACGACTCCGCTGTCGAATGTCTCGAAGATCGCCCGGTCAGTCTCGTTGCCGGCGCCGAGATCATCGGCATTAATGATGAGCTTGGCCATGCGCCGGATCATAGCAGTTTTCTGCTGATCTTGCATATTTTACTCCCTGCTTACGCAGCAGGTTCTTTGCTGGAGTTCCGGGCCAAGCCGGTTTATAATCGGCGCCACTCTACCCCTCAGGACGATTTCCTAATGAAGCCTTACGACATCATCGTCATCGGCGGTGGCCCCGCAGGAATCTTTGCGGCCGGGTTTGCCGCCCTGAATGGTGCCACGGTACTGCTGCTGGAGAAGAACCGGCGCTGCGGCGCCAAGGTACTGATCACCGGCAAGGGGCGCTGCAACGTCACCAATAGCGAGGATGACCCGCGCAAACTGGCCGAGCGTTTCGGCCGTCAGGGCAAGGCGCTGTTGACCGCTCTGTATGGGTTTGGCCGGGACGAGGTGATCGACTTTTTTGAAAGTCGCGGGCTTAAGCTGCGTATCGAACGGGGCGGGAGGATCTTTCCCGAGCAGGGTGGAGCCGCCGAGGTGCAGCTGGTGCTCGACCGGTTTCTGCAGGAATCGGGAGTCGACCTGCGGACTTCGTGTAAAGTGGAGGGCTTGGTGATCAGCGCTGGTCGGGTCAGCGGAGTCAAGATCGCCGGCGCCCTGCTGGCGGCCGGCAAGGTCATCGTCGCCACCGGCGGCCGGTCCTACCCGGAGACCGGTTCAACCGGGGACGGCTATCGCTGGGCGGTCCAGACCGGTCATCGTTTGATCACCCCCGAACCGGCGCTGGTTCCGGTCCGACTGGCTGCGGACTGGACCGCAGAGGCCAGTCATTTCAACCTGAAGAACGTTCGGATCAGGGTGCTTGCCTCCGGCAGGCAGCTGGATGAGCGCTTCGGCGAGGCATTTTTTACCCGCACCGGCATCGGCGGACCGATCGTGCTTGATATGAGCGCTGGCATCAGGGACGCTCTGAAGGCCGGTCCCGTACAACTCGAGATAGATTTCAAACCGGCGATCGATGCATTCACCTTTGACAGCCGCCTGCAACGGGAGCTGGCCGAGCAGGGGAAGAAAGATTTTCGCAATGCCCTCGGCAGCCTG
This sequence comes from Geothermobacteraceae bacterium, assembly GCA_035266745.1. Taxonomy (GTDB): domain Bacteria; phylum Desulfobacterota; class Desulfuromonadia; order Desulfuromonadales; family Geothermobacteraceae; genus DATFMT01. The sequence goes on from DATFMT010000218.1 coordinate 5,978, forward strand.
CTGCCCAAGGCACTCATCCCGATCTTTATTCGCCGCTCGGGTATCGACCCCATGAAAAAATGTCACCATGTGACCGGACCCGAACGGCAGCAGCTCTTGACGCAGTTCAAGGCCATGCTCCTCGAGGTGACCGGGGTCGGTGATTTCAAGCGGGCTATCGTGACGTCGGGGGGAGTCGCACTGACGGACATCGACATGCGAACCATGGCGTCAAAGAAAATCAATAATCTCTACTTCGCCGGGGAGGTGGTCGACCTCGACGGTCCGACCGGCGGTTTTAACCTGCAGGTCTGCTGGTCGACCGGCTACCTGGCCGGGGTCAGCGCCGCGGAGGCAGATTGATCGCTCTGGACAATTTGATTGCAGCTAAACGTTGCTCTTGGCGACGTTCCCCTTTATATTAATAAGCCGATTTGTTGAACTGACTACTTTAAATTTCAGGAGATGACAGTGATACCCCGTCAATACCGAATTCATGTTGTTCTGATGATATCCGCGGCCCTGATGATTATCATGCCGCTGCTGAATGAAAAACCTGATGCTGACAAGGCCGAGCTGGCCACTGCAGCCGCAAGCGAATTCCTCAAGATGATCGACACTGATCACTACGAAAGCAGCTGGCGGTTGTCGGCCAAGCTGATGCAGGAACGGATTCCCATGGATAAATGGCAGGAGCAGCTGGTGGCGATCCGCAAAACGCTCGGACCACTGGTGAAACGCGAGCAGAAGGACATCAGCTACGCAACCGTGGCCAAGGACAGTCCGGACGGCGAGTATATCCAGATCTTTTATGACAGCCGGTTCGGCGCCAATCCCAAGGTCGAGGAGACCCTGACTGTCATGTTGGACGCTGACGGGCAGTGGCGGGTGGCTGGCTACTTTGTTCAGTAGGTTATGCCCTTGAAGTTAAGCAAAAAGGCCACTTTCGCAAGAAGTGGCCTTTTCGTTGCCGGTTCGGATGGGCCCGGCACGCTTATAGGGTCTCGTCGGCAGGGTTGGGTGGTTTTGCTTCGATAGGTTCCGCGGAGACATGCTGCTGCAGGACCCAGCCGATATCCCCGTTCGGGGTTGCG
>DATFMT010000219.1:0-3346 GCA_035266745.1 Geothermobacteraceae bacterium
TCCCGGCTGGTGACATTTAATCGTGCTCTCCATGAAATCCTCGATCCCCAGATCCTCAAGGGCGCTTCGTACTTCCTGCAGCTTGAACTGGTCGATAACGGCTTCAATCTGTTGCATGGCCTACCTCCTTGGGCAGACGCCATTGTCTACCAGCTATGTTGTATGTCCTGATCAGAACATTGTCAGCCGGTGGCTCCGATGTCAGGCTTGATTTCCAGTCTATCTAACCTCTCCGGCGAAAAAAGGGGGGGGTCCCTTGGTTAGGATTCCCTCTGCCAGGAATGCTCGTCCCTTTAGGCCCATCGGGCAATGCGCTGAGTTCACATCGTCAAGGCGCCTGTTGATTTACAGCACTCAACTGCCTGAAGAACGCGTTATTTCCCTCAGGTTCGCGGCAAACGTCAAACGGCCCGCCCCGCCACTCTTGAACATCCTTTTCCGCGCTTTCGGACAATCGGGCAAGAATCGAACAGGATCGATCTACCGGCTTGCGCTTCGGCAAGAGCACAGGATCTTGGGGGCAGGTCTTTCTTTGCTCCTTTTGTGGCATTGCAAGACCTGGCCCCATCTTGAGTGCGCGTGGGGTGGGAATAAAGGATGCTGCCCCCGGGACTCTGTCGTTTGCCACCATTTTGACCCTGGTCGTGGCGCCAGTGCTTAACACACTGCTGGCGAAGGTCCTGCTGCCATTCCAATGAAGACCGATCTAGTCTTTTTTGCGGTTGTCCACGAGCAACGCAAGCGATCAATTGCTATACTGATTTGAGTAGAGACAGCCACCGTTGAGATTCCGCCGGTCAGCGTTTTGAGTAAAGGTTTGGAAGACAGGGCTCTCCATGTTCACCAAAAAAGTTTTGTCGATGTATTCGAAAACGATTTTGATTGTCGATGACTGGCAACTCTTCCAGGAGATGATCGAGGATATTTTTCGTCGTGAGCAAGTCACTATCCTCAAGGCGAAAAGCGGTCCGGACGCCTTAGAGGTGATTCGAAAAGAGCGGCCCGACCTGGTCTTTATGGATCTCTTCATGACCGGTGGGAATGGCGATGACGCCTGCCGGGAGATCAAAAGCGATCCGGACTTGCAGGCAACGCCCATCATCATGGTGACCAGCAGCGACAACCCGGATGATGCGGCCCGATGCCGACAAACCGGATGCGACGCACTGATCCGAAAGCCGTTCACCAGGGAAGAACTGCGGGACGTGAGTCGCAAGTTCATCGAATTCCCCGAGTGGTCGGGAAAAAGGGCCCGAATCACAACGCGGGTCAGATATGGCCTGCCCCCCGAGGAACTCGGGGAAGGAACCCTGACTGACATTTCTGTCGGCGGCATCTACCTGGTGACAGAGAATCTGCTCCCCATTGGCTCGAAATTCCAGCTTGAATTCAGACCTGCTCAGCATCTGGACTTCATTCGCTGCACGGGGCGGGTCGCCTGGAACGGCAGGAAATCAGGGCGGCAACAAGAGGGGGCCTTTCCTGGCATGGGCATCGAATTCGTGGATATTAAAAAATTGGATCTGTTGACCATCCAGGCGTTGGTGGCAAATGGCTAGCACCCGTCAGGGCCAAAACCCTGCGGGAAGCGAAACGGGGGCCTAAAATTGCTCCGGTGCCATATCAATTCGACGCCGGAGTTCCACTCACTGGTCGCAGATATGCTTCCCCTCGGCGGTCTTCTGCTGGTAGTCGACCAAAGGCAACGCCGGCATCATGCCCTGCATCATCTCTCCGCATTTGCGCATGATTTTCAAGTTCGGGTCCTGCGAGATTTCCAGACCGAAATCCATGGCGCGCTGCTGGGCCTCGGCGCGCTTGCCGTCCGTGCAGAGCGACTTGATGTCAGCCTCGACCTGGCGGGACCGCTGTTCGAGCCCCCTCAGTTGTCCCTGGTCGACGTCCTGCATGCAGGACTGCATCTGCTGCATGCGTTCCATCATCTGCCGCATCTCCTGCTCATTCATCCCCTGAGGACTCTGGGCCAACGCGGCGACCGGAAGCAGCAGCGACCATATCAACAGTGTGGTTTTCATGGGGAACCTCCCGACGGGTTGGAGTACTGTTAACTATAGCATGGGGGTCGTTTAGCGAATGAGGGTACTGTCGAAACGCGAAACTGGCGTTCTGGAGCGTGCGAGCGGCAAGGGAATGACACAGGAGGACTGCCGGGACGGTTCCGGTTGCAGAATGAGCGGCGGCTACAGCGATCCGTTCAGCAGCATGACTCCGGCGACCAGCGCCAGGGCCACCCGGTAGTAGCCGAAGATCGCCAGGCCGTGACGCTGCAGGTAGCCGACCATCCATTTCACCGACAGCACCGCGGCGACAAAGGCGAACACGACCCCGACGGCCAGGGAGAGGGGGTCGAAGGTCTGCAGCATGAGCTGGCCGTGCTTGAGGGTGTCGTAGCCGGTGGCGGCGCTGAGGGTGACCAGGCCGAGCAAAAAACTGAACTCCACCGCAGCCGTCAGTGACAGCCCCACCAGCAGCCCGCCGACGATGGTCACCAGGCTGCGGCTGACGCCGGGCCACATGGCGATGCACTGGGCAAAGCCGATGATCAGGGCCATCCGCCAGGTCAGCTCGGCGATTGAGAGACCGTCGTCGGGCGACCGCTGCCGGCTGCGGTTGCGCCGGCTGACGATGAGGATCGCCACCCCGCCGACGAACCAGGCCGCGACCACCGGCCAGCTGCCGAACAAGTAGGATTTGATCAGCTTGTTGAAGAGCAGCCCGATCACCGCCGCGGGCAGGAACCCGGCGCAGATGTTGATCAGCAGCCGGCGCCCTTCGGCATCCTTGCCGACTAGGCCGGCCAGCATCTGCCGGACCCGGCGGAAATAGAGCCCGAGCACGGCGATGATGGCGCCGATCTGAATGACGATGGTGTAGGCGTCGCTCGCCTCCTTGGTGCGCAGGTTCTGTTCGGGAGTGGCGTCGGGGGCGTTCCCGATGCCGAGCAGCCGTTCCGCCAGCAGCAGGTGCCCGGTGGAACTCACCGGCAGGTACTCGGTCAGCCCCTCGACCACGCCGAGCACCGTCGCCTGGCCCAGGCTGAGCGCCTTCGCCGGAGCGCCCTCCGCCGCCAGGGCGTTGCCGGCCAGCGTCAGCAGCAGAACCACCATAAAAACCACAGAAGATTTCCGAATCAGCATGATCTCTCCTTGCGCCCGAGCGGAACCCGTCGCGGTCCTGCCGACAGGGAACGACAAAACGCTACTTTGCCTCATTGGACAGGTGATGTAAACCATGATGTGGACGCGGCCTCAGCGCCCCAACCGCGCCCGCCCCCGGCGCACCAGCACCGGCAGCAGGGACATCGTGGCGGGGATGACCCACATGG
>DATFMT010000220.1:0-6768 GCA_035266745.1 Geothermobacteraceae bacterium
ATCTCGTTGCACGCAGTCAGGTCGATATCTTCCTGAATTTGTTCCGCTGCATTACTCATGGGATGACACCTCTTAATCAGAAAACCGCTTAGCGGTCGATTTCTCCAAGAACGATATCGAGCGTACCGATAACCGCCACAACGTCAGCAATCAGCGCACCCTCAACCATCTTCGACAAAGCCTGCAGGTTGATGAACGAGGCCGGACGGATTTTCATCCGGTATGGACGCGCAGAACCATCGGAGACCAGGTAAAAGCCGACCTCGCCCTTGGGGTTTTCCACGCCTTGATAAATCTCCCCCTTCTCCGGCTTGAAGCCTTCACTCACAATCTTGAAGTGGTGAATCAGGCCTTCAATGGTGTTGACGACATCTTTTTTCGGTGGCAGGACAATCTTCGGCAGGTCAGCAAGTACCGGACCTGGCTTGAGCTTGGCCAGTGCCTGCTGGACGATTTTACACGATTCACGCATCTCCTCAAGACGGACCTTGTAACGGGCCCAGGTGTCGCAGCCATTGTCGACACAAACTTTAAAATCGTAGTTCTCGTAACCTGAGTAGGGCTGGTCACGCCGCAGGTCCCAGTCAACCCCGGAGCCACGCAGCGACGGTCCGGTCACACCGAGATCGATGGCGTCTTCAGCGCTGATGTAACCGACATCCATGACCCGCTTCTGCCAGATCTTATTGCCGGTCAACAGCCCTTCGTAGGTGTCGATATGGCCGGGCATGTCTTCGATGAACGACTTGATCTCCTGTTCCAGCCCATCCGGCAGGTCGGCCGAAAGACCGCCGACGCGGAAGTAGTTAGAGGTCATCCGAGCGCCCGAAACCTTCTCGTAGATATTCATGATCTCTTCACGCTCGCGGAAGCAATAGATGAAGACGGTCATGGCACCGATATCGAGCGCGTGACAGGCCAGCCAGACCAAATGGCTCTTGAGGCGGGTAAGCTCGGCCATCAGCACACGCACAACCTGGGCCCGCTCGGGGATCGCGTCGGTGATGCCAAGCAGCTTCTCCACCGCCAGGACATAGCCGAGGTTGTTGTGCATCGGAGCGAGATAGTCGAGCCGGTCGGTCAGCGGCAACACCTGGTGGTAGGTGCGGTGCTCGGACAGCTTCTCAATGCCACGATGCAAAAAGCCGATATGTGGAGTCGCCTTTTTGACAACTTCGCCATCCAGTTCCAGGATCACCTGCAAAACCCCGTGAGTCGAGGGGTGCTGGGGACCCATGTTTATGGTCATGATATCGGTGTTTGCCATGTTCAGCCTCTTTTTATTGAAAGATGGATTAAATCTGACGATCAGCTCAATCGACCCTGGTACGGCTCACGGTCGGGGCCCTGTACCGGGTAGTCCTTGCGCAGGGGATGCCCTTCCCAATCGGCCGGCAGCAGGATGCGGCGCAGGTCGGGATGCTTGTTGAAGGAGATGCCGAACAGGTCCCAGCACTCACGCTCCAGCCAGTTGGCGGTACCCCAGACACCGCTGACGGTATCAATTCGCGCATCACCCTCTTCGACCGGAGCCTTGATCCGCAGGCGGTCATGCTTGCCGATGCTGTAGAGCTGATAAACCACCATGAACCGCGGGGACTGGCCGAGATAATCGACGCCACAAAGATCAGTCAGGAAATTGTAGCCCAACTCCTGCTTGAGGCAGGTGCAGATCTCGACAATCTGCTCCTTTTTGACAGTGATCGTGGTTTCACCGCGAAATTCGGTAACGTCCAGAACGTTATCGGAGAACTGTCCCTTCAGCTTGGCAACGGCAGGATGTTCACTCATAACTCTCAAATCCTATGTAATGATTAATTGGAAGACGTAAGGCTTCTCAGATTACTTAACGCGACGGAGATCAGATCTCGCTGACCCGCTCACCAACACCAATGGCAGCACCGAACGAATTGCGCTCCTGCATAATTTTCTCCTGCAGCTTCATGATGCCGTAAAGCAGACCTTCCGGACGCGGCGGACAACCCGGGACATAAACATCAACCGGCAGTGCCTCGTCGATCCCCTGGACCGTGCTGTAGGTGTCGAAAATCCCGCCCGAACAGGCACAGGCCCCCATGGCAATGACATAACGAGGCTCTGGCATCTGCTCGTAAACGGTCTGGATGACCGGCAACATCTTCTTGGTGACGGTGCCGGCGATAACAATCAGGTCAGCCTGGCGCGGTGAAGCGCGGAACAGAACACCAAAGCGGTCGAGGTCAAAACGGGCAGCACCGGTGGCCATCATTTCGATCGCACAGCAAGCGAGACCGAAGGTCATCGGCCAGAGCGACTTGGCACGTGACCAGTTGACAACCTTATCCAGTGAAGTGGTGATAATGTTGTTGCCGAGGGCTTGTTCTACTCCCATTCCAAGGCTCCTTTTTTCCAGACATAAATGTAACCGACCAGCAGGATAACGATGAAGACACCCATCTCGATAAAGCCGAACATCCCCAGCCGCTTGAACAGGACCGCCCAGGGATAGAGGAACACGGCTTCGATATCGAAGACGATGAACAGCATGGCGATGATGTAGAACTTGATCGACATCGGCTCACGAGCAGTACCGAACAACGGCATCCCGCACTCATAAGGAGCCAGTTTGACCGCACTCGGTTTTTTCTGGCCAATCAGTCGGGACATGACCACCGAACCGATGCCGAAGGCCACGGCGATACAGATTAGAGTGAGGATCGGCAGATAACTATCTAGCATGAAAAGCTCCTCCCAACGGCGTTTTGATAAGGACAGGTAGATTAAAGGGACAGTACCGGCAGGCGCAGTGACGCCGTCAACGGCTTTTAAGCGTGTGCAAGTTAGGATATATCAATGACATTGTCAAGGAAAAAATACAGTATACAGTATGCACCTAAACTTATGTAAAACGGCAGTTTATTGGGACTTTGCGCCTCTTCGAAGCAGCGAGTTGCCACCCCTTGCAAGGGGTGCTCGCGACAAGCTTAACGACCTGCTACTTGGCCGGTCGTCACGACTAAACCCTTGCCAGATATATGAAATATTTCTCACGGAATCTGGTGCATTGGGCAGCTGCAAAAGTCATGGACGGACTTCGAATTTCATCGGTCTGCCTCGTCATTCATCTCAGCCCCGCACACGAACCGGTCAAACCGCAGGCCGAATTTATCCTTAATGCTGGATCCGTTCGCAATGATTCCTGGCTCGGCGATCACGTCAATCCGGAGATCCCCGCGAACAATGTCCCGCTATCAGCTTCTGTTCCAAGCCATCCCTTGTGCACTATCTGAGCTCTGATCACTGCCGGACCCGGGGAACCGTAGGGTCCGTCTCATGAGAAAGAAGTTGACTTAACTGGCCATATCGAGAAAAATCACAGAGATATAGCTTAGTTGGGAAGGTTACGCATGGAGCATGGTTCTGAGTTTCACAAACAGGTCCTCGATCACCTTGCAGAAGGGGTGTATTTCGTCGACACCGAACGCAAAATCCTCTACTGGAACCATGCCGCCGAGGTTCTGAGCGGCTATTCTGCCGACGAGGTTGTCGGCTCCCACTGCTACAACCACATTCTCAATCATGTTAACGAAAAGTTAGAGCCCCTCTGTACCGAGCTTTGTCCCCTGACCATTGCAATCGCGAGGCGTGAAATGATCGTCGAGCGGGCTTTTCTGCACCACAAAAAAGGACATCGGGTCCCGGTCAACATCAAGGTCAACCCGGTGGTCAATCAGTCCGGCAAGGTTATCGGTGCCGTAGAAATCTTTTCGGATGCGACCCCCTTTCTCGAACTTGAAGGGCTGAACCGCGACCTGGAAAAGACCATCCGCATCGACCCGTTGACCAAGGTTCCAAACCGCCGGGCATTTCTCGAACTTATTCAGCAGGAATTTCAGCGCTATCGGCGTTACGCAACCCCCTTCGCGGTGATCTTTACCGATATCGATTTTTTCAAGGAGGTCAATGACCGGTTCGGCCACAAGGTCGGCGATCTGACCCTGCAATGGTTCGCCCGCAAGCTCTCCGGCGGGCTGCGCAAGGTCGATACGGTCAGCCGTTTTGGCGGCGAGGAATTTTTGATGCTGCTGCCGTCGACCACGCCCGAGGCCGCAACCCGCGCTGCGGATAAGCTCCGTGCCCAGGTGGCGCTGCGCCCCTGCCCGGAAACCGGGCAGACACTGACGGCAAGTTTCGGCGTTGCCTCGGTTGAAAACGGAGACACTCCGGAGAGCCTGATCGAAAGAGCCGACCGGGGCTTGTATCTGTCGAAGAAAGCCGGACGCAACCTGGTGACGTTTCAAGGTCTGATTCGGCCCGAAGATAACACCCCAACCTCCGCAGCCCCAAATCCATAACCGAACATTTCTGTAAATTTTTCCACAAACATACCTCTGATTGCCCGTCGAGTACTCTGCCTTGCGACAAACGTAACGCTGAACTGACGCGGTTCATGGGAGCAGCTCGAACAATTCCGGGAACAAGGGCCGCCAACCGGCTGACAACCAAGTAACTGGCCCGATTTCGGGCGGTCGCCGGCACCATGCCAGAACCCGTCTGCCGGTAAGTAGTGAGCGTTGCAGTGGGGGGTGATTAGCAGTATTCTTAAGTTAGGGAGTCAAGAATCATATCGCTAACCTCACACAGGGAGGTGGCTATGGCAAAACTCATCTCACGCCGGCGTTTCATCAAAAACGTCGGGATCGGAACGGTGGGTCTGTCGCTGGCCCCTGGCCTGCTGAAGAGCGTCGCGGCCCAGAACCGCAAGACCCTGAAGCTGCTTCAGTGGAGCCACTTCGTTCCCAGCTACGACACCTGGTTCGACCGCTACTGCCGGGACTGGGGGGATAAACACAGCGTCAACGTGGTCGTCGACCACATCAGCCTCTCCGATCTGAAAAGCACCTTCGCCGCCGAGGTGGTGGCCGGCAAGGGGCACGATCTGGTCGAATTCATCGCGCCCCCGTCCGACTTCGAACCGAGCGTTCTCGACCTCACCGATGTCAACCAGGAAGCGCGCAAGCGTTTCGGCGAACAGGTTCCGGTCGCCACCCGCAGTTCCTACAACCCCTTCACCAAAAAGTACTACGGTTTCTGCCACGGCTGGACCATCGACCCCGGGGATTACCGCAAGTCCCTCTGGACCAAGGTCGGCAAGGGAGACGGTCCGCGCACCTGGGACGACCTGTCGACCTTCGGCGCACGGATCCTCAAGGAGTACGGGGTACAGGCCGGCATCGGCCTCTCCCAGGAGCTCGACTCGAACATGGCCGGGCGGGCGCTGCTCTGGTCGTACGACAGCAGCATCCAGGATACCGACGAGAACGTGGTCCTCGACAACCCGAAGACCGTCGAGGCGGTGAAATTCATGGCCGATTTCTACGAAAAAGCCCTCACTCCCGAGGTCTTCAGCTGGAACCCGGCCTCCAACAACCAGCTGCTGCTGGCCGGCAAGGCCTCCTACATCCTCAACTCCGTCTCAGCCTATCGCTCAGCGCAGCAGGATGTGCCGGAGATCGCCAAGGACGTCTATTTCACCCCGGCCCTGCAGGGTCCGCGGGGAACGGCTCATGCCAGCGAGCACGTCATCTACGTCTCGGTGATTCCCAAGTTCGCCAATGAGCCGGAGCTGGCCAAGCAGTTCCTGCTCGATCTCTGCGCCAGCTACGATCAGGCGATCTGGGCGAGCAAGCTCTACACCACGCCGGCTTTCTTCCTCACCAAGGTGCCGAGCGGGATGCGGGGCTATCCTGAAGTTGCGGACGCCAAAATCCTGCGCGATCTGTTCAACAGCTGGTTCGCCAAGGATCCGTTCGCTCTTGCGGGTGAAGCGACCGACAAACTCCAGGCGCTGACCAGCGCCGAACAGTGGAGCACCAACGTCGGCCACCCCGGCCCGGCCAGCCCGGCGATCGGCGAGATCTTCGGGACCTTCGTGATCCCGAACATGTTCGCCAAGGTCGCGCAGAAGCAGCAGTCGGCTGAGGAGGCGGTCAAGGAGGCGGCGCTGCAGTGTCGTAGGATCTTCGCCAAGTGGCGGGAGCAAGGGCTGGTCGGAGGCCAGAGCTAGGAGGATGGCGACCGTCCGATTCAGCGGCGTCAGCAAAACCTACGGGCAGGTCGACGCGGTCAACGGCGTCGACCTGGAGATCCGCGACGGAGAGCTGCTGGTGCTGCTCGGCCCCTCGGGGAGCGGCAAGACCACCCTGATGCGGCTCTGCGCCGGACTGGAGCGGCTGAGCGCCGGAACTATCAGCATCGACGGCGAAACGATCGACGAGCTTCCGCCCAGGCGCCGGGAGATCGCCATGGTCTTCCAGAACTACGCCCTCTATCCCCACAAGAGCATCTTCGGCAACATCGCCTTTCCGTTGCGGGTGCAGGGGGAGAAGCCGGCGGCGATCCGCGACAAGGTCGCCTGGGCCGCCGGGTTGTTCGAGATCGGCCATCTGCTGGAGCGGCTGCCGTCGCAGCTCTCCGGCGGTGAGCGGCAGCGGGTCGCCATCGCCCGGGCGGTGGTGCGCCGGCCGAAACTGTTCCTGATGGACGAACCACTCTCCAACCTCGACGCCAAGGTCCGCGACTACGCCCGCGGCGAACTGAAGAAGTTCCAGCGGCAGATCGGCGTCACCACCCTGTTCGTCACCCACGACCAGATCGAGGCGATGGGGCTGGGCGACCGCATCGCCATCCTCCACCAGGGGCGGCTGCGGCAGATCGGCACACCGGCGGAGATCTACCACAATCCTGCCGACACCTTCGTCGCCGGCTTCATCGGCACCCCGCCGATGA
>DATFMT010000221.1:0-7960 GCA_035266745.1 Geothermobacteraceae bacterium
CCACAACCCGCCCCCGGTAGTCAGAGAGCCGCACCGTCTTGCCGGCGGCATCGACCAACGCGAAATCGGGGGCCGGCTCGCCTGTCTGCAAGTAAGCAAGTGCCGGCTGAGCAAATAATAAAAGAACAAGGAGTGACAAAAATAAAAACAGGTGCCGCTTCATAAAAGCCTCCGTTGCTATCGAACCAGGACAAACAATGCCGCCCCAGTCTAGCAACCCCCTGTTTCAAGTCAAGCAAAGGAAAAAAGCCATTGTTTTACTTTAGAAAAAACCTACCCCCAAAGGCCATGACATGTCAAGGCAAAAAGCACATAAACACTGAGCTTACAGCTTTAAAACAATTTTTTATAACTTGTAATTCATCAATGATCGCCAGCCTGGCAAAGTTCGGTCAGCACTCCGCCGGTCGCTTTCGGATGAAGAAAAGCGATCTGGGTCCCATGGGCACCGCGGCGGGGTTGCTCATCGATCAGCCGCACACCGGTATTGCGCAATGTCTCCAGGGCGGCTTCCACGTCTGCGACCTGGTAGGCAACGTGGTGCACTCCTTCACCGTTCTTTTCGAGAAATTTCGCCACCGGCGAATCCGGCGTGGTCGGCTCGAGCAATTCGATCCGGCTCTCGCCGATCGCAAAGAATGCGACCCGCACCCGCTGATCGTTGACTTCTTCAGTCCCCTCGAAAGTCATCCCGAGAACATCACGATACAGGAACATCGATGCTTCGAGGTTCTTTACCGCAATGCCAATGTGATTGATTTTACCGGTCATTTTCTCTCTCCCGTAGGTTATTATTGTCACCAAACTACCATTAATACTACGACATCTTCGTTTGCCGCCCGGGCCCCACTCCAACACAGCTAGACTCCACCCACATTTGAAATCGAATCACCGGTTTGAATTGCGTCTGGATCTTCTCAATAGGGGGCCACCACTGTTTGATAAAGGAGGTACGCCTGGCCACTTGCGTCTTCCTTGTCGTTGAGCAGTGACAGGGCACCGAAGCTATCCTTGCCAGGGACCAATGTAAAGTCGACGATAAAAGACGGCACCGCCGGGAAAGGATAATCCAAGCTCAAACCGTCTGTATTTTTTGTCAATCGCACCAGCCGATCTTCGCCAGTCGGCTTCCCCAATAGGAATGTTCCAGATTTGCGGCCCCGATTTATTGTCAACATGGAATGAGCGCCGACAGCAACCAAACGAGAGGGCAACGAGATGTAACGCTCCAGAACCTGATCCTCTTTGCCGAATCCGGAACGATATTCCGGTTCTTCCAGCCGGACAGCGATCTGCGCTGTTTGCGGATGACCCAGATCTTCCAGGATTGTACCGCCGGAAAGCGGCTCGCCGGTATCCATGGACAGGGCAGAGAGGATTCCGGCTCTCAGCCAGGCAAGCCCGTCTCCATCACCGAGCGGAGTTAGAGAGAAAATATTCTGCTCGCCCCAGGGAAGAGTTTGGCCTGTAGAAATCCGACCCTGCCGATACAGCAGTTGTTGAACCGGACCAGTAAAGGGTCTGTACGTGCCTCGTCGCTGAGTTACGCCCAGCGAATCGAACAGGCGCACATACCCGGCCTGCAGCCCCAGTGAGGTCAATTTTTGCGGCTCAACTGCAATCAGCTGAGACCAGATGTTGCTTTCCGTTCCATCATAAACGCTGTAAATATCCTCGGCCCAGACGGCCGCCAGTTCAAACGAACCGTCACCATCGACATCTCCGCGGCTGAGGGAGAGTGGCCGCAGCCCGTCTTTGGGAGGCGCAATGACACTCAGTTTTTGCAACTGCCGTTCCTGCAGCCGGCAAAGAGCAACCCCGGCCTTCGAAAGCAGCGCCAGGGTAGCGTCGCTCCCAGAAGACTCATCCAGCCAGACCAAGGAAATCGGGGAGCCCTCAATGGGGATCGGTGCCTGTTGACGCATCGGCATTGGGGGCGGTGGTGTGACCGTTTGCTGACTTGCGACGGGACCCGGCACGGCAACGACAGCTGGCAGGCGCTCGTTTGTCATCCGCTCCAGCGCAATAATTGAATGATCACTTGCGCGCTTCAGGACAATCAGTGTCTGCGCATCCAGTCGCCGAATCTCAACCAGCAAACCTTCCCCGGAAGCACTCGTCTCGCTAGCGGTATTGACAGCATAATTATGCTTCAGCAACACCTCGATCAGAGGCAGGAGCTCATCCGAAGCCAGCGGGTCACCCGCCTCGGAGACGAGCTGGACCTCCCTTGCACCCAGCCAGTCGTCGAGCTTTTTTTCCAGGTTCGGCCAGGTTTCGGCAGCGAGATTGCCTGTCATAATCAAGCCAAACAGAACCATGAGGATAAACCATGCTGTTGCTCTTCTCATTGCAGGTCTCCTAAACTGATCGGGTCATAAACCGGTGACCCATTTCATGTTGGCCACAACCTGCCTTGTTGCCCCGCAGGTCACAGCTGACCTGAAGCTGCCCGGCCTGTCGCACGAGTGGAAAAAAAAGGGTACCCGAAGGTACCCTTTTGGATAAAATCAAGGCAGTATTAATAGGTCCATGCCAGGGTCAACATGTTGAGATAGGCATTGTCGTCAGCATTGACCTGGTCCTGGATGCCGTCACCGGGGACGAAGGTCGAGAAAATGTTGTCGATGGCGAAATTCTTATTGAACGCGTATTTCAGCTGCAGGTCAAAGGTGGTACCGGCATAGTCATCGACTGCCTGGCCCGGGTTGACGATGTTCGCCAGATTGGCGGTGTCGTCATACCAGATGAAGAAGGCCTGCGCCTTGTAGCCGAGTTTCGGCAGCAGCGCGCCCTTGGCACCGACGGCGATGATTTTCTCGCCCGGGTTGTTGCCGGATCCACCATTGCCGATACCACCGTAATTATCGCCGCCCACGGCCCGTTCAGGAGAGAACGAATAAAGCGGCGCATTGTAGATGCTGGCGCCAGAGGAGAGGTGCTCGCCTAGAATATTGCCGTCCATCCCCATCAGCGGGGTAAAACGGCCGATATCGGTAATCCCGACGAAGCCCTCGACCTCGTTATCGCTCGCATTGCCGTCACCCTGGGTAAAACGGTAGGCCACATAGGGCGTGAAGTTATCATTGACCGGCAGTTCGAGCCCGGCAAACATCGCCCAGGAGCTGATATCTTTTTCGGCGGCAGTGTTGAACTCGCCGTCGGCGGCAATTATCTCAAACGAGGTATTGACAGGACCGATTTTGCCGAGCGATTCCAGGCCATAATAACTGATCGCGGCATTTTGATGCTCGTTGTCGCTAAACGCGAACAGCGGACTGACGGTCAAATTCCCGACATTACCCAGATCGAATGCCTGGTCGATCTTCAGGCTGTAGGCCCGCCAGTCGCCGGTGTTCGGCGAGTCCGCGCCACCGATGATGTCAATATTCTCGATCGCCAGGTAGAGCAGTTCATACTTGGTGTTGTCGCCCAGAGCGCCCTTCAGACCGATGAAGGGGTGGTCATCACCGAACAGCAGACCGCCGGACTTGATGTCGAGGAAACGAATGTCCCAGCCAGCGGAAAGATCCAGCGCCTTGCAGAAGCTATAACCCATCTCGGCCCGCTCGATGCCGAACTCGCCGCCGGTGTTCGGTTGATTTTCTTTCGTAGCACCGACATAGAAAGAACGGTCGGCGTTATCCTTGGAGTTGATGATATCCGCCTCGGCGATCATTTTGACCCGCCAATTTTCGCCGGTAGCCTTCCAGCCGAGACGCAGTTCGCTGCGGACATGCTCGCCCGATGCCCAGCCACCTTCATTGAGCACCGGTGCATCCGGTTTGGAATCGTCAAAATCAAAGTTGCTGTAAAGGGTTGGCTTGACCTTGGCCGTGCCGAAAAACTCAATGTCCGCCAGCGCCGGCGACACCGCCCAGCTACCGAGCATAATCACAAGAGAAATCACTCCCAGAGCTTTCATGCACAAGTTCACAATTACCTCCTTAAATACATGGTTTACCTGCCCATAAAACAACAAGTTCAATTCGAGACCTATTCAGCGAATTGAACGATCGAATTCAAGCATAAAGACAAGCAAAAGTAACAACTTATAAATTTCAAGTCAACCGTAATAAAACACGGTATTAAAATTAACGCCAACTCTTGGAACGGACGAAAACTCATACCCGTGCGACTGTTCAGAGTGGACAGCTCGCGCTGCTCCCAGATACAGAAGTCGACTATGTGCGCTTGAACGCCTCCAGGAGGCGCCTGGCCGCAGCGCTTGGAGTCGTCACCTCTTCGGCGACCGCCTGCTGCACCCCGGTCAGCAAACCGGCCACGTTTTTATCCCCCATGAACATTTCCTTGAGACCATCCATCAGCAGGGCCCACATCCAGTCATTATTCTGACTGCGGCGTTTCCCCTGCAATTCTCCGCTCTTGGCCATGGTGTCACGGAACGTTTCAATCATCGTCCAGGCTTCAGCGATCCCCTGGTTTCTCAGGGCGCTGCAGAGCAGTACCGGGACCTGCCAGTTGAGGCTTTTCGGCTGCAGGATATGCAGGGCGTTGACATACTGCTGGCTGGCCAGCTCGGCCCGCGAGCGGTTATCGCCATCAGCCTTGTTGATCAGGATGGCGTCGGCGATCTCCATCACCCCCTTCTTGATCCCCTGTAGCTCATCGCCAGCACCCGGCAGCTGCAACAGCAAGAAGAAGTCGACCATCGAGGCCACGGTAATTTCTGACTGACCGACCCCGACGGTTTCCACCAGCACGACGTCGTAGCCGGCCGCCTCGCAGATCAGCATGGTTTCGCGGGTTTTGCGCGCCACCCCGCCGAGCGTGTCTCCGGAAGGCGACGGGCGAATAAAAGCAGCCTTCTCGCGCGACAGCTCCTCCATGCGGGTCTTGTCACCGAGAATGCTGCCACCGGAGAGTTGCGAGGTCGGATCGACGGCCAGCACCGCGACCTTGTGCCCCCGGGAGATCAGATAGAGCCCGAAGGCCTCTATAAAGGTGCTCTTGCCGACCCCGGGAACCCCGGAGATACCTACACGGATCGCCTTGCCGCTGTCCGGCAGCAGCTCGTCGAGCAGGGTGGTCGCAGCCAGCGAATGGTCTGGACTGCGGCTTTCGACGAGGGTAATCGCCTTGGCAAGGGAACGGATGTTGCCGGCGCGAACACCGGCGGCGAGGTCTTTGATCGGCAAAGCTGGAGCCCTCAGAGAATGATTGGCTTTCCATAGAGTCACAGAGCACACAGAGGGTGAATCAAAACCAGCAAAGCGACACTTCGGGCAAAGCAATAAACCAAGGAATTCAGGTTGTTCCGTGTCTTCTGTGGAGAGCCATCGATTTTAATCGTAAAAAGGCGGACCCGAAGGTCCGCCTCGCATTCGGAACGTTTGTGCTACTTGCGCTTCTCCTCGATGGCGTCGAGCGTCTGACCGGCCGATTCAACGATCGGTGTGCCCGGCCCGAAGATCTTCGCCGCGCCGGCAGCAAACAGCTCGTCGTAATCCTGACGCGGGATAACCCCGCCGCAGACCACCGCGATATCCTCGGCACCGAGCCTTTTCAGCTCACCGACCAGCTGCGGAACCAGGGTTTTATGCCCGGCAGCCAGCGATGAGACACCGACAACGTGAACATCGTTTTCAACCGCCATCTTGGCAGCCTCTTCCGGTGTTTGGAACAGCGGCCCGACATCGACATCGAAGCCGGCATCGGCGTAGGCGCTGGCCACCACCTTGGCGCCGCGGTCATGGCCGTCCTGGCCCATCTTGGCGACCAGGATGCGCGGCCGGCGCCCTTCTTGGGCGGCAAAGGCATCGACGCGCTTCTTTAACTCGGCAAAGTTATTGTCTTCGTTGACCACTGAGCCATAAGCTCCTGACACGAGTTTGATTTCGGCCTTATGACGTCCGAAGACCTTCTCCATGGCATCGGAGATCTCGCCGACGGTCGCCCGCTGCCGGGCTGCCTCGACACAAAGGCCGAGCAGGTTGCCGTTATCATTTTTACACGCCTCGCTAATCGCGTCCAGCGCCTTCTGACAGGCGGCTGTGTCGCGGCTGGCGCGGATCTTGTTGATCCGGGCGACCTGGGACTCGCGCACCTTGGTGTTGTCGACATCGAGAGTCTCGATCGGATCTTCCTTGGCCAACTTATACTTGTTGACCCCGACGATGACATCGCGCCCCGAGTCGATGGCGGCCTGCTTCTTGGCTGCCGATTCCTCGATGCGCAGCTTCGGCATCCCCGACTCGATCGCCTTGGTCATGCCGCCGAGGTCATCGATCTCCTTGAGGATGGCGCGGGCCTCCTGAATCAGCTGGTTTGTCAACGACTCGACGTAGTAGGAACCGCCGAGCGGATCGACGACGTTGCAGACGCCGGACTCCTCCTGGATGACCAGCTGGGTATTGCGGGCGATGCGTGCCGAGTGATCGGTCGGCAGGGCGATCGCCTCGTCGAGGGCGTTGGTGTGCAGTGATTGGGTCCCGCCGAGCACCGCAGCGAGGGCCTCGAGGGTGGTGCGGATGACATTGTTGTAGGGATCCTGTTCAGTCAGCGACCAGCCGGAAGTCTGGCAATGAGTCCGCAGCATCGACGACTTCGGGTTTTTCGGCTGGAACTGGGCCATCAGCTCGGCCCAGAGGAAGCGGGCGGCACGCAGCTTGGCCGCCTCCATGAAGAAATTCATGCCGATGGCGAAGAAAAACGATAGCCGCGGGGCAAAAGCGTCGACATCGAGCCCCTTGGCGATTGCCGCCTTGACATACTCGATGCCGTCACCGAGGGTGAAGGCGAGCTCGAGGGCATTGTTGGCGCCGGCTTCCTGGATATGGTAGCCGGAGATCGAAATCGAGTTGAAGCGCGGCATCTTCTGGCTGGTGTACTCGATAATATCGGAAATGATCCGCATCGACGGTTCCGGTGGGTAGATGTAGGTGTTGCGGACCATGAACTCCTTGAGGATGTCGTTCTGGATGGTCCCGGCCAGCTGCTCCTGGCTGACCCCCTGCTCTTCGGCTGCGACAATGTAGTTGGCCATGATCGGTAACACTGCGCCGTTCATGGTCATCGAAACCGAGACCTTGTCGAGCGGGATCTCGTCGAAAAGGATCTTCATGTCCTCGACCGAGTCGATGGCGACCCCGGCCTTGCCGACGTCACCGACGACCCGCGGATGATCGGAGTCGTAACCACGGTGGGTCGCCAGGTCGAAGGCGACCGACAGCCCCTGCTGACCGGCGGCGAGGTTGCGTTTGTAAAAGGCATTCGATTCTTCAGCGGTGGAGAAGCCGGCATACTGGCGCACGGTCCAGGGACGGCCGGCGTACATGGTCGCCATCGGCCCGCGCACAAACGGAGCCAATCCCGGCAGGGTGTCTGCCGTCTCAAGTCCCGCCGTATCGGCGGCCGTGTAAAGCGGCTTGACGGTGATCCCTTCGGCGGTGTCCCATTTGAACCCGGAAAGGTCGTCGCACTTCTTTTCTTTCTTGGCCTGGGCTTCCCAGTCCGGCAAGGCTTTCTTCTCGAATTGGCTCATAAGATACGTCCTTATTCGGTGAGTTACTGTCGCCAAAATTATCCGGGCAACATAGAAATCCCCGTATCCATCACATTAAAGCCTGTGACCCACCGAGGCCATCAGGTAAAAGAATCCCCCCCAGGCCAGCGCCTGGGGAGGCGGGTATTATTCTTGTCTGGCGACCGGTTTAGCGCGTGACAACCGCCAGCACCTGGACCTCTTCATCGCCGCAGGCCAGCAGACGATGGCGTAGCGACGAATCAAAATAGACCGCGTCGCCGGCCTCGAGGAGCAGGCGCTCTTCATCAAGGATGACCTCAGCCCGGCCCTTGAGAATCAGCAGAAATTCTTCGCCCTCGTGGTTGTAGAGGGTCTCCTCCTTGGCCCGCTCACCGATAGTGAGCATGAAGGGTTCCATCTTCTTGTTGCGCTTGCGAAACGACAGCGCCTCGTAAGTGTAGCCATGGCCGGTCC
>DATFMT010000222.1:0-8957 GCA_035266745.1 Geothermobacteraceae bacterium
GGTCAACCGGTCAGTACCCCACCGCTTCCGACCGAAGAACGCAAGGTCTTGCACGGATTTTTCGAACGTGAGGTCGACATCGTCGCCCGCTCTAAGGGGCAAGGTGCCGAAAAAAAACTGGTTGTCTCTGCTAGGGGGTAATTTGCAAACGGACACCATTATTGCTCCGGCCACCCCGCCGGGATCAGGTGGCCTTGCGGTTATCAGGCTTTCCGGACCTCGGGCCGAATCTGTATTGCTGGATCTGTTTCGCCCCGCCTCTCCCCGCGTTCGTCTTCTCTCGCACCGCCTTTATCTTGGCCAACTCTTCGGTTCAGACGGGTTTGCTGTCGATGAAGTCATGGTTGTCATCATGCGTGCCCCGCATTCGTTTACCCGCGAAGATGTTGTTGAAGTTCATTGCCATGGTGGACCGGCGGTCGTCCATTCGATTCTTGATCTGTTTATGCACTCTGGGATTCGCATGGCCCGTCCCGGTGAATTTACCCAGCGGGCCTTTTTGAATGGTCGGCTCGATCTTTCTCAGGCCGAAGCGGTCGCCGATTTGATCCATGCTCACTCAAGTGGCGCAGCCAGGGTTGCGCTTGGCCAACTGCAGGGCAAACTGGCCAGGGTGGTTAATGATGCACGCCAACAGCTTATCGAGTATCTCTCGCTGGTCGAGGTGCACATTGATTTTTCCGACCAGGACATAGACCTTCCCGACTTTAATCCGCTCGCCTCTCGGGTTGCAGAACTGGTAACTTATTTAGAGGGTTTGCTCGGCTCCTACCGAGCCGGCCGCATGTTGCATGAAGGTGTGCGGATTCTCATTCTTGGCAAGCCAAACGTAGGCAAGAGTTCGTTGCTTAATGCCCTGCTTGGTGAGGCCCGGGCAATTGTTACTGAAATTGCCGGAACGACCCGCGACACCATTGAAGAAACCCTGCTGTTGCAGGACGTACCGGTCCGCCTCATTGATACCGCCGGAATCCGTTACACGGACGATCCCGTCGAGCTTGAGGGTGTGCGACGCGCCAAGGAAAAGGTTGCTTCAGCCGATCTCGTCCTGTTGGTGATCGATGGCTCCAAGCCACTCGATCAGGATGATCTGCTCGCCCTGTCCACCTGCGATCGGGACCGACTGCTGTTGGTTGTCAACAAATCCGACCTGAGTCAGCAGTTACTTGATGATGCCTTTCAAGTCCTCGAACAGGTCTCCGTGTCCGCCAGACAAGGGCTTGGGCTCGACACTCTACAGACCGCGATCAAGGAAAAACTTTTTGCCGGTGCTGTTGTTTCCAGTGAGGACGTTTTACTCTATGAGCGTCGTCACAAAGAGTCCCTGTCTTTAGCTGTGCGCTCTCTTGAGCGTTTTGTCGCTGGAGTGGGCGAACGCCTAGAAGCTGAATTTCTGGCTTTGGAGTTGCGTGAGGCCATCGCTTCACTGGGAGAGATTTCCGGTGATTCGGTGACTGAAGAGGTTTTAGAGCAGATCTTTTCGAAATTTTGCATTGGTAAATAAGCCAATGTTTCACGTGGAACATTTTCCACAAGATGTTGTGTTTTGGAAGACGATAGCACGATATCCTGTGGTGGCCGGTTTTGAGTGGTTGTTGGGGTGGCCGAGATGACATACGGAAAAGCTTACGCCGTAATTGTGGTTGGGGCGGGACATGCCGGCTGTGAGGCAGCCCTGGCCGCCGCGCGCATGGGCTGTCGGACGCTGTTACTGAACCTCAGCCTCGACGCGGTCGCGGAGATGTCTTGCAATCCGGCGATCGGCGGTCTGGCCAAGGGACATCTGGTCAAGGAGATCGATGCGCTCGGTGGCGAGATGGCTCGGGTGATCGATGCGACGGGGATCCAGTTTCGCACCTTGAATACCAAGAAGGGACCTGCGGTTCGGGCGTCGCGGGCCCAGGCCGACCGTTACCGCTATGCCCGGCGGATGCGTCAGGCGCTTGAGGAGACCCCCAGCCTGGATCTCAAACAGGGTGCGGTAAGTCGTCTTCTGCTGGAAGGGGGCCGCCTGGTTGGGGTGGAAACCCGGGACGGCTTGCGCTTTGCTGGCGAAGCCGTGGTCTTGACCACCGGGACCTTTATGCGGGGCCTGATTCATGTCGGCCTGAATCACTACCCGGGCGGACGTGCCGGTGAACCGCCGTCGGTCGGACTGTCCGACTCGCTACGTGAAATCGGCTTTACAGTCGGACGTCTCAAGACCGGGACCCCGGCCCGCCTGTCCCGGCAGAGTATCGATTTCTCCGCACTGGTCCCGCAGCCGGGAGACGAGCCACCCCTGCCCTTTTCTTTTCTGGCTCGCAACTTTGCCCCACAGCAGGTGCCCTGCTATATCACCTATACCAGCCAGACGACCCATGACATTATTCGTAGTGGACTCGATCGATCGCCACTCTACAGTGGGGTGATCGAGAGGGTTGGACCGCGCTACTGCCCGTCGATCGAAGACAAGGTGGTGCGCTTTCCGGAAAAACATCAGCACCAGATATTTCTCGAACCGGAGGGTCTTGAGAGCAGCGAAATCTACCCGAATGGGGTATCGACCTCGTTGCCGGCCGATATTCAATTGGCCTTTCTGCGCACCATTCCCGGCCTCGAACGGGTTGAAATCATGCGCCCCGGCTACGCGATCGAGTATGACTACGTCAACCCGATCCAGTTACGGCCGACCCTCGAAACCAAGCTGGTTCCGGGGCTTTACCATGCCGGCCAGGTCAATGGTACTTCCGGTTACGAGGAGGCCGCCGCGCAAGGCCTGCTGGCAGGAATCAATGCGGCGCTCAAGGTCCAGGGGCGAGAGCCGCTGGTCTTAAGGAGAGACCAGGGCTATATCGGGGTGTTGCTCGATGATCTGGTCAATCTCGGTGCTCAGGAGCCTTATCGGATGTTTACCTCGCGGGCTGAATACCGTCTGCTGTTGCGAGAAGACAACGCCGACCAGCGCCTGACCCCGGTCGGCCGGGAGATCGGCCTGGTCTCCGATGAGCGCTGGCAGGTTTTCCAGGAGAAGTTGCGGGCGATCACCGATGGGATTGATTTGTTAAGAGCCACCCGGATTTCCCCGGCTGAGCCGGCCGTGTTGGAGACGCTGGGGTTGAGTGGCGTCAAAAACGGGCTCTCCCTCGAAGAAGTCCTGCGGCGGCCCGAGGTGACGATGGAACAGCTTCGCCAGATCAACGCCGGACTGGCCGCCATGCCGATTGCGGTCAGCCAACAGTTGGAAATCGAAACCAAGTATGCTGGCTACATCAGGCGGCAGCAGGAAGAGGTTGAACGCTTCCGGCGCACTGAAGCGGTGACGATCCCGGCAGATTTCGATTTTCAGGCCGTTCATGGCCTGTCGGCCGAGGTGGTGGAGAAGTTGACCCGGATCAGGCCGGTGACGCTCGGTCAGGCGTCACGGATTCCCGGAGTCACGCCGGCGGCCATCGCCATCCTCTCGGTGTTGCTGCGCAGAGTCTGAGATGGGGCTGCCGTTGTTGAAGCAGGGTCTGGCCGCACTCGGCCTGACCGAAATTAGCGATGCGGCCTGTGCTGACCTGTTATGGTACCTCGAGGAACTGCGCCGTTGGAACCGCCATCATAACCTGACCGCCATCGACGACCTTGCTGTCGGGATCGAAAAGCACCTGCTCGATTCTCTGACCCTGCTGCCGTTTCTCTCCGGCAGAGAGCGGCTGCTCGATATCGGCTCAGGGGCTGGGCTGCCAGGTCTGATATTGAAGATTGCCCGACCCGAGCTCGATTTGCTGTCGATTGACGGGGTCGCCAAGAAGGTCCGTTTTCAGCGCCACGTAATCCGGCAACTCGGTCTGCACAAGGCCCAGGCGAGTGCGCTACGGATCGAGGCCCTGATCACCGATCCGGTCTATAGCGGAAGCTTCGACGTGATCGTCTTTCGTGCCCTCGGCAGTCTGGAACGATTCGTACCGTTGGCCCTCCCCTGCCTGACGCCGCCGGGCCGATTTCTATTGATGAAGGGCCCGGAAGGAGTGGCCGAACTGGCGGCAGCTGAAGACCGTCTGACCGAGTGCGGGTTACGCTGTCTCCGCCAACAGGAACTGACCCTGCCGGGGTCGGGGGCGCGGCGCTTGATACTCGAATTGGGCCGCCCTTCTGACTAGATGTGGTGATCGACCATTTCGAAACCACAATATCTGTGGAGGTCGTCGCGAGGGCATCTTTTGTCCGGCCTTTTTCCTTTAAACCACTCCTGCGGTTATGCTAATCTTGGCGGTCTGAACAACTGACCGGGAGACAGGCGACTGATGGCTGAAATTATTGCAATTGCGAATCAAAAAGGAGGGGTCGGTAAAACGACCACCGCGGTCAATCTGGCCGCATCTCTGGCGGCCGCCGAAAAGCGTACCCTACTGGTTGACATGGACCCCCAGGGGAATGCCAGCAGCGGTTTTGGTGTTGATAAAAACTCCCTGAATTCAACAGTTTATGAGTTGCTCCTGGGTACAAGCAGCCTTGATGAAGTGTTGCTGCAAAGCGAACTCCCCTGCCTGCATGTGCTGCCGTCAACCCCGGACCTGATCGGAGCCGAAGTCGAGCTGGTGAATGCCGAAGAGCGGGAGCGGCGACTGCAGGAAGCGTTGCGTGGAGTGATCCAGGAATATGATTATATCCTGATCGATTGTCCCCCGTCGCTCGGCCTGCTCACCGTCAATTCATTGACGGCCGCTGACTCGGTGCTGATCCCCCTCCAGTGTGAGTACTACGCCATGGAAGGTCTGTCGCAGCTGATGGCAACGATCAACCTGATTCGCGAAGAACTGAACCCGTCCCTGTCGCTGCGCAATATCCTGTTGACCATGTTCGATGGTCGCAACAACCTGTCCCACCAGGTTGGCGACGAAATACGCAGTCACTTCGGTTCGCAGGTCTTCAAGACGGTTATACCCCGTAATGTCCGGTTGTCTGAGGCCCCGAGTTTCGGCCAGCCGGTGCTGATGTACGATATCAGTTCATCCGGCTCGGTTGCCTACCTGGAACTGGCCAAAGAAATCATAGAAACAGGTAACTAAGCTATGGCAAAACGACCTGCACTCGGTAAGGGAATCGGAGCCCTGATCAACTCGGCCAGCCGCTCGGCGGCAGGAGCCAAGGATGAGGTTGAAGGACGCAAGTATTTTCTCTGTCCCATCGAGGAACTCAAACCGCATGGCATGCAGCCGCGCAAAGCCTTCGATGACGCCAAGCTGGCAGAACTGGCCGCCTCGATCAAGGAAAAAGGGGTGATCCAGCCACTGGTGGTGCGCAAACTGGAAGACCACTACCAGATTATCGCCGGTGAGAGACGCTGGCGCGCGGCCCAGAAGGCCGGGCTCAAGGATGTTCCGGTGGTGATCCAGGATGTCTCCGAGGACTGGGCCCTGGAGATGGCACTGATCGAGAACATTCAGCGTGAGGACCTCAATCCGATTGAAGAGGCAGAGGCCTACCGCAACCTGATGGACAGTTTCGACCTGTCGCAGGAAGAGGTCGCCAAGCGGGTCGGACGCGAACGTTCCACGGTCGCCAACATGTTGCGGCTGCTGCGGCTGCCGGGCGGGGTCCGCAAGGACGTCATCTCTGGGCAGTTGTCGATGGGGCATGCCCGGGCGCTGCTGGCGTTGGAGCATGACGAGGATATCCTCGAGGCCCGTGAAGAGGTGCTGAAAAAGCAGCTGTCGGTCCGCGACTGTGAGGCGCTGGTCAAGAAAATCAAGAGTTTCGGCAAGGTGATCAAGGCTCCGGCCAAGCCGGAACCCGATCCCAACCTGGTCCATCTCGAGGCGGCCCTGAAGCAGGTGCTCGGAACCCAGGCAAAAATCGTCCCCAAGGGCCAGGGCGGCAAGATAGAGATCAGTTACTACTCGAATGAGGAGCTTGACCGGGTTCTTGAGCTGCTCGGGGCCATTTAAACCCCTTTAAGCTCAGCGAACGCTCAGGGAGATTCACCGCAATGCGCAAAGACAACCAGATAGAAAAAGGCGATATCAAGGCATTTCTCGGTCCCGGCAGCCAGTTTGAGGGAAAACTGCTGTTTCACGAGATCGTCCGGCTCGATGGGGAGTTCAAGGGGGAAATCATCTCCAACGACACCCTGATTGTCGGTGATGGTGCCCGGGTTGAAGCCGAAATAAGCGTCGGAACGCTGATTCTGAGCGGTTCCTTCAAGGGCAACATCAAGGCGGCCGTCAAGGTTGACTTGCGGACGCCGGCGCGGGTTGAAGGGAACATTGTCACTCCGGCACTGGTGGTCGAGGAGGGGGTGGTCTTGAACAGCACCTTGAATATGGCGGCCAGCGAGAGCGTCAACAGCGACGAGAAAGCGGCTAGCTGAGAGGGTGGCAGTCGCAGGCGGTAATTCGCCAAAATGGCGAAAAAAGGCAACAAGCGTCTTGACAGCGGCCGCCCTGATATGATAGCTATCTCCTGCTTTGCCGCCCAGCCGGCAATATTTTTTATACCGCAATCGTTTGTATACAGTATACCACCCACTGACGAGATCATTACAGAAGAGGTTTTACGGTGATCAATATTGATGTAACAATCCTCATTCAGTTCGTGAACTTCCTGATTCTGATGGCAGTTCTGAACTATCTCCTGTTCCGGCCGCTCAGGGCTGTCCTGCAGAAGCGCAAGGAGACCATTGAGGGCTCCTACCAGACCGCCAAGGACCTGGAAGGGGCAATCGAAGAGAAGATGACTCGCTATCATGAGCAGCTCCAGGAAGCCAAACTCAAGGGGGGACAGGAGCGTGCGGCCATGCGTCAGGCCGCTGGTGAGGAGGAAGCCAGAATTCTTGGCGACGCCCGCAGCGCGGCAGCGACCCATGTCCAGAGTATTCGCGACCGGGTCAGTGTCGAGGCCAAGGCCGCCAGCGATCAGCTCAAGGGCGAGACCGAAGCGATCGCCAATGAGATTGCCACCAAGGTTTTGGGGAGGGCTCTGTAATGAAACGTATCTCTCTGAAATTGCTGGCGTCTGCCGCGGTTGTTCTGTTATTTTCCGGAGCCGTTTATGCTTCCGGAGGCGGCCACCATGAAGTCGACAGTGGCGTGCTGTTGAAGGACTTTCTTTACCGCTGTTTCAATTTCGCCATTACGGTCGGGATTCTCGCCTACTTTGTGACCAAGCCGATCCGCAAAGGTTTGGCCGGGCGCAGCGAAGGCGTCGCCGAGGCCCTGACGGCCGCTGAAAAAACCAAAGCTGAAGCCGAAGCCAAGTTCGCCGAGTACGATCAGAAGCTGGCCAAGGCGTCTGCCGAGATCGAATCGATCTATGAAGATATCCGCCGCGAGGGTGAGCTCGAGAAAGCCCGGATTCTGGAAAATGCCAGGGAGATGGCGGTCAAGATCACCCAGGACGCGGAAAAAACCGCCAGCAACGAGGTTAACAAGGCGCGCGTCGAACTGCGCCGGGAAGCGACCCGTATGGCGATCGAAATTGCCAGCGAGCTGCTGAAAAAGAATTTCACCAAAGCTGATCAGTCCCGTCTGGTCGACGAATACATGCAAAAAGTGGGAGAGCTACATTGAGTGTCAGTGCAATTTCCAAACGGTACGCCAGAGCGCTGGTCGGGATAGCCGCTGAGCAGAAGCAGATGGATCTGTACGGCGAGGAGTTGGGCAAGGTCAAGACCGCGTTCTCTGCTGAAGAGCACCTGCGTCTGCTGCTGGAAAGCCCAACGTTTCCGCAGGTGAAGAAAAGTGCCATTCTGCAGGATGTGAGCAGTTACCTGGAGCTTTCCGCCGGCATGAAAGATTTTCTTGGTCTGTTGCTGGAGAAGGATCGCCTCCAGTACCTGACCCAGATTGACAACGATTTTCGCAAGCTCGCTGATGAAATGTCAGGAGTTCTGCGGGCTACGGTCCATTCTGCCACCGAGTTGGCTAAGGGCCAGCTGGATGCTATCCGGCAAGGTCTGGAAAAGCAGACCGGAAAAAAAGTCGAGCTCACGTTTGATCTTAAACCAGAGCTGATCGGCGGTATTCAGGTCGAAATTGGTGGCAAGCTGTTTGACGGCAGCCTGACGACACAACTGCAACGCATTGAAGATACCTTAAAAAAGGGGTGACACGGTCTTATGGAAATCAGAGCAGAAGAAATCAGCGCGATTATCAAAAAGCAGATCAAAAACTTCGGTCGCGAGGTTGAAGTCAGCGAAACAGGAACCATTATCTCCGTTGGTGACGGTATTGCCCGCATCCATGGCCTGGACAAGGCGATGGCTGGCGAGCTGCTGAAGTTCCCGGGTAACATTATGGGGATGGTTCTGAACCTCGAGGAAGACAATGTCGGTGCCGCAATCCTTGGTGAAGCACACCACATCAAGGAAGGCGATA
Source organism: Geothermobacteraceae bacterium (assembly GCA_035266745.1). Taxonomy (GTDB): domain Bacteria; phylum Desulfobacterota; class Desulfuromonadia; order Desulfuromonadales; family Geothermobacteraceae; genus DATFMT01. The sequence goes on from DATFMT010000222.1 coordinate 8,343, forward strand.
TCGTTGAGCGGACCGAGCAGATCGTTCAGGTTCCGGTCGGCGAAGCCCTGCTGGGCCGCGTCGTTGACGGCATCGGAATTCCGATCGACGGCCAGGGTGAAATCAAGACCGATGATTATCGTCAGGTTGAGATCAAGGCTCCGGGGATCGTCGCCCGTAAATCGGTTCATGAGCCGATGCAGACCGGTCTCAAGGCCATTGATTCCATGGTCCCAATCGGTCGTGGCCAACGTGAGCTGATCATCGGTGACCGTCAGACCGGCAAGACCGCTGTCGCTATCGACACCATCATCAACCAGAAGGGCAACGGGGTCGTCTGCATTTACGTCGCCATCGGCCAGAAGCGTTCGACGGTCGCCCAGGTGGTGGAGCGGCTGACCCGCGCCGGCGCCATGGACTACACCATCGTCGTTGCAGCGACCGCTTCGGACGCAGCCCCGCTGCAGTTCATCGCCCCGTATTCCGGCTGCGCCATGGGCGAATTTTTCCGCGACAATGGACGCCACGCGCTGTGCATCTACGATGACCTTTCCAAACAGGCGGTGGCGTATCGCCAGTTGTCGCTGCTGCTGCGCCGACCGCCGGGTCGCGAGGCGTTTCCTGGAGACGTCTTCT
>DATFMT010000223.1:0-2123 GCA_035266745.1 Geothermobacteraceae bacterium
CGCGCCGGGCCGAGATCCCCCGGCGGACTTTTTACCGCCTTCTGCAGCGGCATGGTTTGCGCGGCCGTGACTATCGGGCCACCAGCTAGCAAACCGTGTCACGCCTGGCACACCCCTGTTCTTTTTGTGCCAGCCATGACACAAACAGAGCTGGCCTTACCACTGAGCCACCCGCCGAAAAACTGACCTTTTCTGCCACAATAGGTCAATTTTGACACATTCGCTGGACGATCTTCGCCGTTCTCCCCCTCCAAAACCGTCTGATTAGGGCTGATATCTCGCTAGCTGACCGTTTTTATCTCTTTGGCACAGGTGTTGCTTTAATAAACAGGCATATGCTGGGGACCAAAGGAATGAAGAAGAAGGAATCCTGCCCCTTTTACGCCGCACCGGGAACTCTCTCCCCCGGGCGGCGTTTTTTTATGGGAATTGCTTGGCCCGACCTTCTGGATGATTTTGTTTTACTCCAGTCGAGCCAATCAGTTATCATCTGAACATTCATTGAATTGCAATCTCACCCCTGAAGCGGTCACCCATGGCGAATTCAACAACCGGGTCTATCGGACTGAGAACCCTGGAAGACATCACCAGCCTGATCCTGCAGTCGCACGATCTCTCCCAGACTCTGCAGAATATCGTCGACCTGGTTGCCAAGCGCATGAAAACCGAGGTCTGCTCGATCTACCTGCTCGATCGGGATCAAGCCAAGCTGCGGCTGAGTGCTACAGTCGGCCTGGCAGCCGAATCGGTCGGCAAAGTCGCCCTCGGTCTCGATGAAGGGCTGGTCGGACTGGCGGCCAAGGAACGCCGGGTCATCTCCATCGAGGAACCGCAAAGTCATCCGAGCTTTCGCTACTTCGCCGAGACCGGTGAAGAACTGTACCACTCGTTCCTCGGCATCCCGCTGTTCGATCGCAAATTTCCGATCGGGGTGATCGCCATTCAGACTCTGGATCGCCGGATCTTTTCCGCTGCCGAAATCAGTATCCTGCAGACAATCGCCTTCCAGATTTCATCAATTGTCACCAACGCCCGATTGCTCGACTCGATCCAGCAACGCGACACTCTGCCGCAAGTCACACTCGATCTGACCAGTAACAATTCTGAAGGAAACGAACCGGAAACAGAAGAGCTGCATCCGATACTGCGCGGCAAGGTCGCCTACCCCGGCGTTGCATCAGGGCCAGCCCACCTGCTCGATGAACGACTCGGCTTCACCGACATCCTCGAAGAAGAGGGGGTCATCATCGACCTCGAATTGGCCGAACTGCACGACGCGATCGAAAAAACCCGCATCCAGACCCTGTTCCTCGAGAAACGGGTCGCCGAACGACTGACCGCTGACGATGCGGCGATTTTCCACACCCACCTGATGATCCTTGAGGACCACAGCTTCATTGACAAGCTGGAGGATGAGATCAAAACCGGTCACAGCGCCCCCTACGCCCTGAAAAAGGTCGTTAGCGGCTACCTGGAAGCCTTTGCCCGGATGGATGACCCCTACCTGCGCGAACGAGCTGCCGACATGGACGATATCGGCCGGCGGCTGCTCGCCAACCTGATCGGTCGCGACGATCAGACCCTGCACCTGAAAACCCCCGGGATACTGGTTGCCAGAGAGATCCTCCCCTCAGACATGGCCTCCCTTGACCATGAACAGATCCAGGGAATCGTCACCGAATCCGGCGAGCAGAACTCCCATGCCGTGATCATGGCCAAGTCGCTCGGTATCCCGGCCCTGGTCGGGGTACGTGGCGCCATCAAGCAGCTGGAGCCCGAGCAGCCGGTTATCCTCGATGCCAACTCCGGAACCTTTTACATCCGCCCGACCGACACAATCTGTGAGGAATACCGGCGCCTTGAGGATGACTGCAACCGGGAACTGAGTAAACTGAGTGAACTGCGCGACGTTCCGGCGCTGACCCACGACGGCGTGCGCATCAAACTACGCGCCAATGTCGGCCTGGTCAGCGATGTCGCAGTCGCCCTGCGCAACGGCGCCGAGGGGGTGGGTCTCTATCGGACTGAATTTCCCTACATGGCCTGTGGCGACTTCCCCGATCGTGAGGATCAGTACCAGCTTTACCGTAAGGTAGTCGAAGGCTTCAAAGGCGAACCGGTGA
>DATFMT010000224.1:0-8973 GCA_035266745.1 Geothermobacteraceae bacterium
GACCAGCTCCTGCTGCTTGAAATCGGCCGCCGAGCGCTTCGAAAAGCAGATCGCCACCGGTTCTCCCAGGCCATCCCAGCCGTGGCGGCATTCGGCTTCGCAGGGGCGGGCGCAGACCCGTCCGAGAATCGCCGGAAAGACGTTGTCACGCAGATTGATCAGGTAGGCTTCGTCATGGCGACCCTCATAGATCGCGGCCAGGTAGCCCGGGATGTCGGTTGCCGCAGGGCAGGCCTTCTGGCAGGGAATGTTTTTCGCCAGCCAGTCGAAGTCTTTCGGCTGATCCGCCTGCCCGTTAAGCCGGGAAAGGGCACAGGCGGGCAGGGGGGCCGCGACCTCAGGGCGTTGTTCATTCCAGCCGCCGAGCTGGTACTCCTGCGGCGCGAGAGAGACCGGCGCTTGCTGGTCTTCTCGTTTGGCGGCGGCGATGATCTGCTGCATCAGCGGGTTGTCGCTCCCCTGGCTGAGTGCGCGTTGGGCGAAAACGACCGCGGAAAACACATCCCCCCGTGTGGCGCTGCGTCGGTGGTAGGCGACGGCGATCAGCTCGCACACTTCTGTCTCCGCCGGGATACCCTGGCGGCACAGCAGCCTGACCGCCTCGTCGACTTTTCCGGCGTTGATGAGTGCTTCTGCTTTGCTGAGATGTTGGTCCATAAACTAGGTCCGTATTATTTGACGAGGGTGCGGAATTTTTCGATGCCGATGCGCGCGCAGAAATCGACGAACAGCTCATGCTTGCCGTTGCGCCTGGCGAGGTAGCTGTCGAGAATTTTGCGCACGGCGGGAACGATCTCCAGCGTCGCTACGTCGCAGAGATACTCGCCGATCTTGCCGGCTTCGCTCAATTTCCCGCCGACGAAGATGCTGTAGCCCTCGGTGCTTCCGCCCGCCGGGTTGCGGGTGCGGGTTCCGCGCAGACCGATGTCGGCCACCCACGCCTGGGCGCAGTTGTTCGGGCAACCGGTAATATTGATCCGCAGGGTGCCGATACTTTTCCAGTAGGGATCGTCGTTCGCCAGGGCGTTGTAGAGGCGAAGGTAGGCGTCCGGCGAGTCCGAGACCGCCAGCCGGCACATGGTGGTACCGACGCAGGCGACGATGTCGGGCAGCTGTTCGTGTCCCTCGGTCCGCAGGCCAGCTGCTTGCAGCGCCGCGAGCAGGGAGGCGACCTTATCATCCGGGACGTCGTGCAGCTCGATGTTCTGCCGGTTGGTGAACATCAGCACGCCGCCGCCGAGTTCGTCGGCGAGGCGCGAGATGGTCCGGGACATCTCCGTCTTGAGTTCCGAGCGTGGAATCAGCACGCGGACAATGCTCTTGCCCGGGGTGTGCTGCGGGATCACCGCTTCGCCGTTAAGCGACATGCGGCCGATGTCAGGGATGGGGCTCTCGGCCGCCTCGATCTGTTCCAGGCCCTGGACCCCCTTCTCACGCATGATGTCGAGCAGAAGTTCGCCGAATTGTTTCGCGCCCAGGCGATCGACCACCACCTTGAGGCGGGCATGGGCGCGCTGGCGGCGATCACCGTGACGACGGAAGGCCTCGACGGTGGCGCGGGTGACGGCCAGGACCAGTTGTTCCGGGACCCAGTCAAAAATGACCTTGGCCAGATAGGGACGGGCGCCCAGCCCCCCGCCGGCGTGAAATTTCCAGCCGACAATGCCGTCACGCCGGACCGGCACCCAGCCCTGGCAATTCATCAGTGTCTGGGCCAGGGCATCATTGCTGGGCGCGACGCTGATCTTGTGTTTGCGCGGTAGGTTGCGCTGGTTCTGGATCTCCTCGTCTTCAGCCATCAGGCGGATAAGCCGCAGCGAATCACCGACCTGCTCTGGTCCGGCTCCGGCCAGGGAGGAACCGATCACGTTACGCAGCACATCGCCGCAGCCGTTCCTGGTGGTGATTCCCACCTCCTTCATCCCTTCGATGATCTTGTAGATATCTTCCTTGCGCACCCAGTGGAACTGGAGGGTCTGGCGGGTGGTGATGCAGAGTTCGTTCTGGGCAAACTCTTCGGCAAGATCGACCGCCCGATTGAACTGACGGGTGGTCATGCGCCCGCCGGGAGTGACGACGCGGATCATGAAAAAGCTGGGTTGCAGCTGGTGATAGACCCCGCTCCACTTGAACATCGCCAGCTCGTTGGGGGTGATCTCCGCGAAGGGGCGCTCGGCAATCTCGCGAAAGTCAAAGTCCGGATTGATCTCCAGCTTATCCTTCTCAACTTGCGTCAATTCGGGTTGCGCTTTCATGGCTTGACCTCGGAGGCTTTATTGTTCCGGTGCATGGGTGACGACCATAAGCTGTAAGTGTGCACAGAAACCTATCAGATTATCCACTCGGGTGCTGGATTATTTTCTTCGAGCAGCTTGACCACGGCTTCTGCCAGGGCCTGGGGTGAGGTTCTGCCATCCAGAGTTAATTCGGCCGAAGTTGGTGCCTCGTATTGAAGCTCGATCAGGCTCGGTGTGCCCGGCGCCGGTTCAGCCAGGCTCTGATAGTAACCGGTCTGATCCCGACTCACGCAGAGTTCGAACGGGCTGTCGAGAAAGATCTCAAAAAAATCGATGTCGCCGGATATCTCGCGGGCTCTTCTGCGCTCACTGGCATAGGCCGAAGTAGTGGCGACCAGGACGATCAACCCCGCTTCGGCGGTGAGTTTGGCGACCTCGCCGATGCGGCGGATATGTTCCACCTGCCCGCTGTCGGTGTCGTCCAGGTCGGAATTGAGCCCGCGACGCAGGTTGTCGCCGTCGAGCAGGCAGCTGTGTCGCCCTGCGGCGTGCAGTCGCTTCTGGACCAGGTTGGCCAGGGTGGTTTTGCCCGCGTAGCGTCTTCCGGTGATCCAGACGATCGCCGGTTTTTGTCCCTTGATCGCGGCCAGTGAGGCGCTGTCGACCTCAAGCTCCTGCCAGGGAATGCTTGCCGACGACGGCAGAATCTCTTCAACCATGCCGGCGCCAACCGTGGCGTTCGTCTGTCGATCGATCAGGATAAAGCTGCCGGTCAGGCGCGTATCACGATACAAGTCGCAGCAGAGAGCATTGCCCAGGTTGAGCCGGCAGAGGCCGACTTCATTCAATTCAAGGGCTTTGCCCGGCTCCTTCTGCAGGTTGTTGACATTGACCTTGTGGAGTAATTCGGCAACCTGGACCGGAGTGGTCGCCGCGCCCATTTTCAGGAGGTAGCTGCGCCCCGGCAGCAGGTGGTTTTCGTGCATCCAGACGACCTTGGCCAGCAGGCGATCACTGGCGATTGGGGTCTCTTCGCTCGCAGTCAACATGTCCCCGCGGCTGATATCGATTTCATCCGCGAGGGTGAGGGTGACGGCTTGCCCGGCTGTCGCTTCGTCCTGATCTCCGCTTATTGTGACAATACGCTCAATGCGGGACTGTTTCCCTGCCGCGGCAACCTGGATAAGGTCTCCGGGGCGGATGCTGCCGCTGGCGATCGTACCGCAATAACCGCGAAAATCGAGGTCGGGGCGGTTGACCCACTGGACCCGCATGCGAAAGGGCTTGTTGTGACTGTTATCGATCAGTTCAAGCATTTCGAGATGCTGGAGCAGGGACGGGCCCTGGTACCAGGGTGTCCCGCCTCCGGGGGAAATGATATTGTCCCCCTTGAGCGCAGAGACCGGTATGCAGCAGATATCCTCAAAGCCGAGCTCCGCCGCAAACTCTTTATAATCCCGGCAGATATCGGTAAAAATCCGCTGATTGTAATCAACCAGGTCCATCTTGTTGATGGCCAACACCACCTTGCGGATGCCGACCAATGAAACCAGGTAGCTATGACGTCGGGTCTGGGTGAGCAGTCCTTTGCGGGCATCGACCAGGATTACCGCGACATCAGCGTTTGAGGCGCCGGTCACCATGTTACGTGTGTACTGTTCGTGTCCGGGGGTGTCGGCCACGATGAATTTACGCTTGTCGGTCGAAAAATAACGGTAGGCAACGTCGATCGTGATCCCTTGTTCGCGCTCAGCCTCGAGGCCGTCAAGCAACAAGGCGTAGTCTATCTCTTCTCCCTGGGTGCCGACTTTTTTACTGTCAGTTTTCAGGGCGGCCAGTTGATCTTCGTAGATGAACTTCGAGTCCCAGAGCAGGCGCCCGATCAAGGTGCTTTTCCCGTCGTCAACGCTGCCACAGGTAATAAAGCGCAACAGCGTTTTTTCTTCCTGCTGTTTCAGGTAGCTGTGGATATCCTCAGAGATTAAATCAGCTTGGTGGGCCATTTCGGAACATCCTTCCGGTTGCTACTTTTCATAGGGTCGGCGCGGCCGAGGTTATGGGGTTGCTTCTGCCGTTTACTGGGGCAGTTGGATTCTCGATGGAAGGGCACGTGGGCTGCTACGCGGAGACTCCTTATCGTGTGCTCTCGGGGCTGGTCTTACGATCAATCTAGACAAAACCATTAATCTTGTCAACAATAAAAAAAATATTAACACACAAGACTGGTGTTAAATCCTGTGGCAGCATTGAATACAACATGATGTCGATTATAAACAGGTGTCCTGAAATTGTACAGAATGGCCTGGCGGCCTCATGGACCTTGTGTCCCAGGGATTAGTCACTCATTGGGCTCAGTTGGGTTTTGCTGTTGCCCATTAAGTGATCGGTGCGTGAAAGCACCTAAAGCTCGGAAGGTTCGAGGGGTTATCTAGGGCTGCCATCACTAGTCATGTTGGTCAAATTGAGCCAGAGGCAGGGCCTTTGTGTTTAATGTGCCACATTGTAACCTGAATTGAGCCGACGCTTCAGTTGATAAAGGTCTTCCGTCACTGCAGGGCGTACCTTTCATTTCGCAGACCATCACCGATGTGTCATTCCGGGGCAATTCGTTTCCATGCCGATCGTTATGACGCCAAGGGGAGTAGTCAACAGTCCGGTTGCCCGATCCCGACCGCCCAGAATCAGGCCAATATTGAAGCTGATCTGCGCGCCCGGTCCCGATGTGTTCGGTCTTGACCGGGAGGACTGCATCCGCCAGTTGGAAATGCTGATCCGCGCCTACGATCCCTGTATCAGCTGCTCCACCCACCTGCTCAAGGTCGATTTTGTCCGAGCTCCGGGTCATCGGTCTCGGCTGCCCGCTGATGGGGGATGACGGGGTCGGTCTGGCGGTGCTCGCCGCCTTGCTGCAGCGTGACTTGCCGCAAGGGGTTGAGCTGGTCGATGGCGGGACCGCCGGCCATGTCCTGCTCGAGTTGCTGGCCGGAGCCGACCGGGCGATTCTGATCGACGCCGTGGAGAAGGTCTTGAGCCCGAAAGCGTCAGATGTTTTACTCTGGGGCAGGTCGCGCTTGCCGATGCTCCCAGCTTACCTCTGCATCAGGGGGGCTTGCCCAGGCCCTGTTGCTTGGCCAAGAGATGGATCTGTTGCCGAACGAGTTGACCGTGATCGGCATCCAGCCGCAGCGGGTTGAACGCCGCATGGATCTATCGCCGCCCGTCGCCGAGGCAATCGGCAGGGCAGTTGACCTGGTCGCAGAAGAATTCAAATAAGCCGGGTTGTGATGCTGAAATTCAAGGCTGGTTCTAACCGTGTGCTGCCGTTACGGCGAATCTGCTGTTGAGCAGGGTGGCTCAGTCAGCTCAACGCAAAGCGTACAGCCACCGCCTGGGGTTTCTTCGGCCCAGGCCTTGCCATGATAGAGCCTGGCAATTTTTTTCACTGTCGCGAGACCGATGCCGGTCCCCCGAGTGTTCTCGCTGGTGCTGCCACGGAAAAACAGCTCGAAGACCTCCTCACGCTCAGTTTCCGGGATGCCAGGGCCGAAATCCCGGACGAAAAGGCGCAGGGTGCTGTCGGAACGACTGCCACCTATCTCGATTCTCCCCCCCTTCGGGCAACCGTAAACCAACGCGTTGCGGATCAGGTTGGCAAGCAGCTGGTTGAGCAGCGTGCGTGGTAAGTGAGTGCCGGGCAGGGATTCGAGGACACATTCGACCCCTTGCTCTGAGATGGTCAGCTGCAACTCTCCCAGGACCTCGAGAACCACCTCCTGAACCGGCATTTCCTGCGGCTGGGGTTCCAGTTTGCCGACCCGGGAGAGTTCAAGCAAATCCTCCATGATCGCGAGCATCTTATACCCCTGCAGCTCGATGTCATGCAGCAGTTCGAGGACATTCGGATCAAGCTGGTCCCGGTATTCTGTCTGGAGAAATTCCGCAAAACCGATGATCGGTGTCAACGGGGTGCGCAGGTCATGTGAGACGGTATGGACAAAGGTATCCAATTCCTGGTTGGCATTGATCAGGGCTGTTTCCGCCTGTTTGCGTTCGGTGATGTCTCGGCAAACCGCTAATTTCAGGATGTTGCCCTGGCCGTCAAGGATAGGCGTGTGGAGGATTTCGTAGGTGCGGTTGTTGACCGGGTTGAGCCGCTCTTCCCGGGTGGTTTGCCGGTTCAGGATTTGTTCCATCGGGCAGTTGCTGCAAGGCTGGTCAAGTCGGTAGAACTCCTTGAAACAGGTCATTCCGGTCACGTCACCGAAGATTTCACGCAGGGCACGATTGGCATAAACGACCTCATGGTCAGGGCGGGTGATAAAGGTCGGATCATTCATCGCTTCGAGCAGGGTGCTAAGACGACTGCGTTCGGTCTCCAGTTCGCTGGTCCGCGCCTGGATCGTCGCCTCCAGGTCGTCGGCGTGACGACGTAATTGCTGTTCGAGTTTTTTCTGCTGGGTCAAATCGACGAACGACTCGATACCGCCGATAATCTCGTCTTCATGACGCAGGTAGTCGACATTCTTGCTGAGAAATTTGGTAGCGCCCGATTTGGTGCGGATTTGGCAGTTGGCGCCAATGATAGGTTTCTTGATCTCGGGGTTGTACAGGCCGCACCCCGATCCGCATTCTATACCCTCGAGAAATGAGCAATGCTGGCCGATCGCCTCGTCAGCCGAGTAGCCGGTGATACGTTCTGCTTCCTTGTTCCAGTAAACGATCATCTGCTGACGATCCACCAGGAACAGGCCACTCGGTATCGTTTTCAGGACTTGGCCAAGCGGCAGAATCTTGAGGAATTCGGTCGTCTTTTTCTCCATGCCAGAACTGTTCATAGATGTTGTTTAAGGTACAACATTAGACCGTTTTAAGCAATCAGTATTCCTTGTGCTGGACATCGCTTCCAGGTTGCGACCGGCCCTGGCCAGGACTGCAACCGAAACCTGGCTGGCGCCTGCATTGAGCAGGACGCTGGCGCAGGTGTCGGCGGTCGTTCCGGTTGTCATCACATCATCGACCAGCAGAACATGCTCACCATTGAGATGACGGGTTGCGGTCAAGGCACCACGTAAATTGTGCAGACGCGATCTGGCCGGCAACCCTTGCTGGGGCGGAGTGGGTCTGATTTTTTCCAGGAGTTTGTCGTCGAGGGGAATTCTACAGCGTCGGGCAATTTCCTTGGCCAGCAACCTGGATTGGTTGAAGCCCCGCTGCCGCAGGCGAATTTTGTGCAGTGGCACCGGAACGAGCAGGTCTGGCGTGTGGCTGAAAGAATGGCGTTCGACGCCCTCGGCCAGCAGTTGTCCAAGGGCCCGATCGAGAGTCGGGCGGGGATGGTTTTTATAGCGGTTGACGGCTGACTGCAGGGTGCCCAGGTAGAGCCCGACAGCGATGACCACGGCAAAAGCTGGAGAGCTCTGGTTGCAGCGTCCGCACAGGTGGGGAGTGTCGGTAAGGCCTGGGTAAGGGAGGCTGCATCGTGGGCAGTGGCTGGCAGGGAGCAGGATGAGTTGCTTGAGACATTCACAGCAGAGTCCTTCCGGCAGAAGAACCGCCGGATGGTCGCAAACCGGACAGCTTTCCGGAAGCAGCAGCTCAAGCAGGCCAGCTGTTTCACGGCATAACGTTGCAAACCAGGACATTCCCCCTCCAGAATGGCCAATAGATCGGATCAGTTGGATCGAATCAGGCTTTGCCCGGTCATTTCCTCTGGTTGCTCGAGACCCATCAGGTCAAGGACGGTCGGTGCCAGATCGGCCAGGATACCCGAATTGAGCCTGACATTGCGCCGCTCCGGGTCAATCAATAACAGCGGGACGAGGTCATCGGTATGAGCGGTATGCGGCTGGCCCGAAGCGTCCTGCATTTTTTCGCAGTTGCCGTGGTCGGCGGTGACCAGCAGGCGTCCGCCGGCTTGAAGTACGGCGTCAACCACCCGGCCGAGGCAGCTGTCGACTGTTTCCATCGCTGTGACGGCGGCAGGCAAGACGCCAGTGTGGCCAACCATGTCCGGATTGGCAAAATTGAGCACGATCAGATCATAGCCTCCCGATGCAATCCGCTTGACTGCCTCATCGGTGACGCCTGGAGCGCTCATCTCCGGTTTTAAATCGTAGGTTGCGACCTCCTTGGGGGAGGGGATCAGGACGCGATCCTCTCCGGGAAAGGGATCTTCGCGACCGCCGTTGAAAAAGAAGGTGACGTGGGCGTACTTCTCGGTTTCCGCAATCCGCAGCTGGGTTTTGTCGTGGCTGGCGAGAACCTCGCCAAGAATCTTCGGGTAGCTCGCCGAAGTAAAAGCGACCGGCAGTCTGAATGTCTCGTCGTATTCGGTCATGCAGAGATAAGCGGAGAGAGCCGGGGTCTTTCGCCGTTTGAAACCCGCAAAGTCAGGGTCTGTCAGAGCGCGGGTGATTTCCCGGGCCCGGTCGGCGCGAAAGTTGAAAAAGATGATGCCGTCACCGTCGTTGATGGTCGCCAGAGGTTGGCCGTCGCGACAGATGATACGGGGGGTGACGAACTCGTCGGTCTGGTCTGCCCGGTAGGCGGCAGTGATCGCTTCGGCGCTCGAAGCAGCCGTGTCTCCGACTCCCTCGGTCAGCCCCAGATAGGCCTTTTCGATCCGCTCCCAACGGTTATCCCGGTCCATCGCGTAGTAGCGACCGGTGACCGTAGCCACGGCGCCGAGACCGGTCTTGGCCAGCCAGGTTTCGAGTTGCTGCAGGTAGCCGGCGCC
>DATFMT010000225.1:0-20764 GCA_035266745.1 Geothermobacteraceae bacterium
TCATCAATATATTTTTTGACCCGGGACAGCTTCTCTTCAAGATAGTCACGTACCGGGTCACTGGTTTCCATATGTCTGAACGTCACAGCTATTTGCATAAATAAATACCTCCTATTGAAACGGCAAGCCAACAGCCCGCCTGTTTTTCTCAGTATAACCCGACCGGGACAGATCACCAGTGGGCCAGATTAAAATAGCCTTTTCCGCTCCGTAGAGGAGCCTACCCCAAGCATCTCGCGATACTTGGTCACCGTACGCCGAGCAATGTCAATTCCGTTCTCTTTGAGAATTTCGACGATCTTTTGGTCGGAGAATGGTTTTTTCGGGTTTTCCCCTGAGACGATATCCTTGATTTTACTTTTGACACTTTCAGACGCGATTGTTTCACCCTGGGTTGTGCTTATACCGCTATTGAAAAAATACTTCAACTCAAAAAGCCCTTGTGGCGTCTGGACATATTTGTTGGTTGTCACCCGGCTGATCGTCGATTCGTGCATCTCGATATCGTCAGCGACATCGCGCAAAACCAGGGGCTTGAGGTATTCGATGCCGTGATCGAAAAACTCGCGTTGAAACTTGACGATACTCTTGGTCACCCGGTAGATGGTGCGCTGGCGCTGGTGGATACTTTTAATTAACCACAGGGCGCCACGCATTTTCTCCTGGATATATTCGCCGGCCTTTTCGTCGACATTTGAACCGTTGGTCAGGGCGTTGCGATAAAAGGAATTGATCTTGAGATTGGGGAGCCCTTCGTCATTCAACACCACGACGTATTCTTCACCAATTTTATAAACGAAGATATCGGGGACGATGTAATGAACGTCATCCTGTCCGAAGGAGCTGCCGGGACGCGGGTCGAGTTGCGAGATGACCTTGGCCGCGCCAAGCACATCATCTAAAGGAACTCCGAGCTGCTTGGCTATGACCTGGTATTTACGTGACTCGAGTTCCTGGATATGCTCCATCAGGATCTGTTCAACAATCGATCCGCCCATGCCGAGATGCTGGATCTGCCGAAGCAGACTCTCCTGCAAGTTGCGGCAGGCAATCCCCGGAGGATCTAAATCCTGAATCAGCAAGAGAACTTTTTCGACCCGCGTTTCCGGGACTCCTGCCAGCCTGGCGATCTCCTCCAGGCTCGAGTGCAGGTAGCCGTCATCATCGAGGTTGCCGATGATTTCGCCGGCAATTCCCCGATCCTTGTCACCGAGACGGGTCAAACCGAGCTGCCAAGTGAGGTGTTCGGCAAGGGTGCTCTTGCGGGTCAGCAGGTTTTCATAGGAGGGCCGATCCTCGTCGTCCTCGTAGATATCACCCGCGGTACTCCCAAGGCTGTAACCTTCCAGGTAGGTCTGCCAATCGATATCTTTGATGGCTGCCAGGTCATCGCCGGCCTCTTCAAGCTTTTCTCCTGCATCCTCGCCACCGGCTTCAACTTCCGCGACCTCATGGGTCTCTTCGACGGGCTCCTTCTCATCGGGCGTTTCTGCCCCTTCTTCCAGAACCGGGTTTTCTTCCAGCTCCTGCTGAACCATATCCACCAGTTCCATTCGCGAGAGTTGCAGCAGCTTGATCGCCTGCTGCAACTGAGGCGTCATGACCAGTTGCTGGCTGAGTTTCAGTTGTTGGCGGATCTCAATAGCCATTCTATCTCCTGACAGCAGATCTACTCAAGACTACCACCTGCTGACTGATTTCTAAAGTCGAAACTTGTCTCCAAGGTAGATCTCGCGGGCTCTGGAGCTGGCGGTAATCTGCGCCGGGGTACCGCATTCGAGGACCTGCCCTTCACTGAGGATATAGGCCTGATCACAGACGCCGAGAGTTTCACGGACATTATGATCGGAGATCAGGATACCGATGCCCCGTTGTTTAAGCTCGGAAATAATATTCTGAATATCGATGACGGCAATCGGGTCGATCCCGGCAAAGGGCTCATCCAACAGGATAAAAGCCGGTTCGATGACCAGTGCCCGGGCGATCTCCAGGCGCCTTCGTTCGCCGCCAGACAACGCATAGCCGAAACTTTTCGAAACATGGGTCAGGCGTAAGTCTTCGAGCAATTTCTGCATCTGCTTGCGAGATTTGGCTGCCGATAAACCGAGATGTTCGAGAATCGCCAACAGGTTCTCTTCAACCGTCAATTTCTTGAACACCGACGCTTCCTGAGGCAGATAGGAAATCCCTGAGCGGGCTCGCAGGTACATTGGCAGGTCGGTGATTTCGTCCTCATCAAGAAACACCTGGCCCTGATCAGGTCTGACCAGACCGACGACCATATAGAATGAAGTTGTCTTGCCGGCGCCGTTGGGTCCGAGCAAACCAATCACTTCGCCGGAACGGACCGTCAAGTCGACGTCATTGACGACTTTTCTGCGGTTGTAGGTTTTACCCAGACCGACCGCCTTAAGAATTCGTCCGCTCACGGTTTAGCCTCTTTCGGATGAAACAGGGCGTTGACCCGCGAACCGCCGTCACTGCTGATGACACTTTTATCCTCATTCAGGTATACGGTAATCTTGTCACCGCTGACGGCATCCTTGCCCTGATGGATCGTCGGCTGACCGGTCAGTTCGATAATACCGCTACGATGGTCGTACTCTGCCCGGCCACCGGTAACGATCCGGTTCCCCTGAACAATGCGGACGTCACGCTCAGCGACAATCCTAGCGACTTCCCGCGTTTCACCGGTATAGATGATCGATAGGATTTCGGCATAAATCACCACATCCCCTTGGCGGGCGACAACTTTATCGTAAAACGTCACCTTGTGTTCAGTTTCATCGGCCTCCATACGACCGGACGTCACCTCAAGTGGTTGCTTCTGGACCGGCGGTTTCTCCTCCGCTCCAACCATGACGGGGCAGAACAAGCACAGCAACATGCTGATCACGATGATCGCCTTCATCCTTGCTCCTTGAAAATCCGCTCCAGATCCCAGGAGGACCAAACGTCAGCCAATAACTGCAGCTTTTTCCCGGTGATATCAATATCCAGTCCGACCCCGCGAAATTCAACCTGTTTCGACACAAGCCGCACCGGCCCACTGGAGCGCAGATGTGAATCGGCTTCGGTATAGATCAACTGGTCGGCATAACAGGTGTAGCCCTCGGGACTTTTCAAGACGACATCCGAACTAATCTGCAAGCTTCTTTGCTGTTCCTGCCAGACACCTGATTTGGCAATCAGCGATAGGTCGCCAAGACCGGAGCGATTAAAAAACACCATGTTGAGATCTTTCACCCGGGTAAACCCGCTGGTCAGATCATGCTCGGCGGTTCTGGCAGTCAACTCCCAGAGTGGCGTGCCATCACGGGTCTCAGTGTAATGGAATTGGTCGATACTGAGGTCGGCAGATGGTTGTGGCGGCGCTTCGACATGCTCAGGCGCAGCACTCTCCTGATAACGATCCAGGACAAATGCAATAAGCAGACATGAGAGCAGTAGAAAACTGCCGAGAAGAAGCTGACGGAGTTGTTGATTTCGTTTCATAAGCAGGCGTCAGTATAGCACCCGTCGACTAGGCTGTAAAGGATTCCTGAGCTGATTGGCACGGGATTTGTAGGCAGGTTAATCAACAAAGTAGCGTCGGGTTAACTCTTCCCAATAACCCTGGGTTTTTAGCAACATCTCGCAGACTTCACGCACCGCCCCTCTGCCACCCGGACGGCTGCTGACAAAGTCAACCCGCTCGAACAGATCGGGACAGGCATCGGCCACCGTCGCGGCAAAACCAACCCGCCGCAACACCGGCAAATCGACAATATCATCACCGATATAGGCAACCTGCTGCGGTGACAGCTGAAAACGTTCAAGAATCTCGTTGAACGGTTCCAGTTTATCCTTGACTCCCTGGTAGACCAGCTCGATTCCAAGCTCACGCATCCGGTGAGCGACGACCGCGGAGTTGCGCCCGGTAATAATCCCAACGTCAATGCCGGCCCGCTGTAGCAGCTTCAGCCCGTGGCCGTCACGAACATCGAATGCCTTGGTCTCGGCTCCCGAGTCGTTGATAATCACCCGCCCGTCGGTCAGAACCCCATCGACGTCAAGCAACAGCATTTTGATTGAGCTGAGTTTGTTCTGCATCAGACGACTCCGGCTTTCAGCAGATCGTGCAGGTGAACGATCGCAATCGGTTTCAGGGCCGCATCATCTTCAAAAACAAACAGCGAGGTAATTGAAAATTCCTCCATTTTCTGCAACGCCTTGGCCGCCAGGTTACTGCGCAAAATCCGTTTTGGATTGAGGCTCATAGCTTCACTGATCGGATGAGTCAGGATATCGAAGCCCCCGCCCATGGCTCGACGCAAGTCACCATCGGTGAACACCCCCACCAGGTTGCCAGCTGCGTCGGCAACTCCGGTGATACCAAGCTTCTTGGTGGTAATCTCGAACAGGGCCTCCTGAATCGGTGTGTCGTGCGACACCATCGGTATGGCATCTCCGCTGTGCATCAGGTCTTCGACCCGCAGCAACAGACGTTTACCGAGCGCACCGCCGGGGTGGAACAGGGCGAAATCCTCTTCCTTGAAGCCACGCTTTTCCAACAGCGCGACGGCGAGGGCATCACCCATGGCCAGAGTCGCCGTGGTGCTGGCCGTCGGCGCCAAGCCAAGCGGGCAGGCCTCCTCGGCGACACTGATGTCCAGGTGGACATCTCCGGCTATACCAAGGGTGCTTTTCGGATTTCCCGACATGGAGACCAACGGCAGGCCCATGCGTTTGATGACCGGCAGAATCCGGCAAACCTCTTCGGTCTCTCCGGAATTCGAAATGGCAATAACCACGTCCCCTTTTGCCAGCATGCCGAGATCCCCGTGGATCCCTTCGGCAGGATGGAGAAAAAAGGTCGGCGTCCCGGTCGAAGCCATAGTCGCCGCGATCTTCTGACAGATCAGGCCAGACTTGCCCATCCCTGTCACGACCACCTTGCCCTGGCAGCCGAGGATGATCTCCACCGCCCGGGAAAATTCGCCGTTGATCCTTGACATCAGGGCAAGCACGGCGTCAGCCTCGATCTGCAGGACTCGTTTCGCAGTTTCAATCATCAGTTGACTGCTCCAGTCACACCCTGCTTGAACACTGAGTCGAAGGCCAGGATCTGTTGCAGCAGCCCCTTGACCTGGTCGAGCGGCAGGGAATTCGGTCCGTCGCACAACGCCTGATCGGGATTTTCATGCACTTCCCAGAACAGCCCGTCAATTCCGGTCGCGGCTGCAGCACGTGAGAGCGCACCGACATACTGGCGTTGGCCGGATGAAGCGCCCCCCGCCCCGCCCGGCAGCTGGACGGCGTGGGTCGCATCAAAGATCACCGGGTAGCCGGTTTCACGCATGATCACCAGCGAGCGCATATCGGTCACCAGGTTGTTGTAACCAAATGAAACCCCCCGCTCGGTCAGCAGAATCCGTTGATTTCCGGTCGACTCTAGCTTGCCGATGCCATGCTCGATATCCCACGGCGCCAGAAATTGGCCTTTTTTCAGGTTGACGGCCTTACCGGTCGCCCCGACCGCGACCAGCAGATCGGTCTGCCGACTCAAAAACGCCGGAATCTGCAGGATGTCCAGGATCTCGGCGGCAGCGGCAACCTGGGAGACATCATGTACGTCGGAAAGGACCGGCAGCTCGAACTGTTCCTTGACCTGCTGCAAAATCCGTAAACCCTCATCAAGACCAGGGCCCCGGTACGAGGTCACGGAGGTCCTGTTGGCCTTGTCGTAGGAAGCCTTGAACACCAGACCGCAGCCGAGGTCCTCGGTGATCCGCTTCAATCGCTCGGCGATCCGCAGGGTCATGGTTTCGGTTTCGATAGCGCAGGGCCCGGCAATCAGAACCAGCGGCTTATCCCCACCAAATCTCAGCTTGTCGACGGCTACAGTTTGCATTTCAGCTCCGGGATTCATTCTTTTTCAGGCAGGCCCCAACGAAGGATTCGAACAGCGGATGCGGCTCCATCGGCCGGGACTTGAATTCGGGATGGAACTGGCAGCCGAGAAACCAGGGATGCTCCTTCAGTTCGACGATCTCCACTAGGTCCGACTCCGGGTTGATGCCGGACAGGGTCAGCCCGCATTTTTCCAGCGGCTTGCGATAGCTGTTGTTGAACTCAAAACGGTGGCGGTGGCGCTCGCTGATATCTTCCTGGCCATAAATACGCCGGGCCAGGGTCCCCTTTCCCAGCTTGCAGGGGTAGGCCCCGAGGCGCATCGTCCCCCCCTTGCCCTTGACCTTCTTCTGCTCTTCCATAATATGGATGACCGGATTCTTGGCGTCTTCGCGAAACTCCGAGGAATAAGCCTCTTCAAGGCCGCAAACCGAACGGGCGAACTCGACCACCGCCATCTGCATGCCGAGACAGATGCCGAAGAAGGGGAGCTGGTTTTCCCGCGCATAGCGGATCGCCGCCACCTTCCCTTCGCTGCCCCGTTCACCGAAACCGCCCGGGACCAGGATTCCGTCGACTGCGTCGAAGGTTCCATTTACCCCGTGGCGTTCGATCGACTCCGAATCGACATACGTCAGATTGACCCGGCAGTTGTTGCCGATCCCGCCGTGGGTCAGGGCCTCGGCTAGTGATTTGTAGCTTTCGGTCAGGTCAACGTACTTGCCGACAATGGCAATATTGGCTTCAGCCGCCGGTTCCTTGACCCGCTTGCCGATCCGCTCCCAGCCAGACAGATCGGGAGCCTTGGTCCAGATGTTCAGGTAGTCGATGATCCGTTCGTCGAGCCCCTGTTCATGAAAGGCGATCGGCACCTCGTAGATCGAGGCGACATCGCGGGCGGTGATCACCGCCTCTTCCCGCACGTTACAGAACAGGGCGATCTTGCCCTTCATGTCGCGGGGCAGTTCGCGATCACAACGACAGAGCAGGATATCAGGCTGAATACCGATCTCGCGCAATTCCTTGACGCTGTGCTGGGTCGGCTTGGTTTTCAATTCGCCGGCGGTCGGAATATAGGGGACCAGGGTCAGGTGGATATAGAGGACGTTCTCGTGACCGCGGTCGGTGCGAAACTGGCGGATCGCCTCGAGAAACGGCAGTGATTCGATGTCACCGACGGTACCGCCGACTTCGACGATGGCGACATCGACCCCCTTGGCGTTTTCCAGGATCTTGCTTTTGATTTCGTTGGTGATGTGGGGGATAACCTGAACCGTACCGCCCAGGTAATCACCGCGCCGCTCCTTGCGAATCACCGAATCATAAACCTGACCGGTGGTAAAGTTCGATTTGCGTGACAGCAGCGCCGAGGTATAGCGTTCGTAATGCCCCAGATCCAGATCGGTCTCGGCACCGTCATCGGTAACGAACACCTCACCATGTTGAAATGGGCTCATGGTGCCGGGATCGACGTTGATATAGGGGTCCATCTTCTGCATCGAGACGCGCAACCCGCGCGCCTCCATCAGGGCACCGATCGATGCGGCAGCCAGGCCCTTACCCAACGAACTGACAACCCCACCGGTTACGAACAAAAACTTGGTTTTCATGAAAGCTCCTTCAACGGACGGACAAGCTATATTCCCTGCGGGAGATAGAGGATTTTACCCTTTCAAATCAAAAAAAACAAACCCCTAATCCGGCTCACGAGGTCGATTTCAACTGAGCTTCGATGCGCGCCAGATCCGCTGGCGTATCGACGCCGATACTCGAACCTTCGGTGACAACAACCCTGATCGGTACGCCATGTTCCAGGGCGCGCAGCTGCTCGAGTTTTTCCAGCTGTTCAAGCTGCGTTTCCGGCCAACCGGCGAATTCGAGCAAAAAGTCACGCCGATAGACATACAGGCCAATGTGCTTCCAGGCCACTCTACCTTTACCAGAGTCCGGCTGCTCAACTCGATCTCGCTCATGGGGTATCGGCGAGCGGGAGAAGTACAGGGCAAAACCCTGGCAATTGGTGACAACCTTGACTACATTCGGGTTGAGAAACTCGGTATCGTCCCGGATCGCTGCGGCCAGGGTCCCCATGCGGATCGCGGCATCGTCCAGCAGCGGTTGAATCGCCTGGTCGATCATCAGCGGATCAATCAATGGTTCATCCCCCTGAACATTGACGATCAGGGCGGCGTTGAGTCGTCCGGCGACTTCGGCGAGACGATCGGTACCGGTCGCATGATCGGCCGAGGTCATACAGTACTCGCCGCCAAAGGTTTCAACCGTAGCGGCAATTCGGGAATCATCGGTTGCAACGATGACACGATCAACCAGACGAGCCTGTGCAGTTCGTTCGTAGACCCACTGGATCATCGGTTTACCAAGGATCGAGACGAGTGGTTTGCCGGGAAAACGGGTGGAAGCATAACGAGCGGGGATCACAGCAACGACTTGCATGAAAAGTCCTCGAGAAGGTTGGAAAAATCGCGTTAGGTTAAAGAACCGCCCGGGTCTTGTCAAGGCATCCGAGATTAATTTTCAGACAGAGTCCTGATCAAGGAACAACCTGCAAGGAGCTCTCGACGAGTTGGCGTCTCCATCAGAAGGAAGATGTTGCGGTCGGGGACTTGAAATCTATCGTCCGGGTTCAAAAGGTCGAATCGGGTCGAGAGATATTCGGAGAGACGTAGAGTCTGGTTAGCGTTTGCCGCAAAACTCTGCCGCGAACTAACGAAAACAAGCAACAGACGATCGACAAAAGCGCCCCAAGCAGACAGAGAAAGACCACAACCTGCAGTCGATATGATAGCAGATCGCTGATCTACCGCATCCCCCCACGAACAATCAACCTGGCCATGCTGCAGCGTTCGCTGTATTGATCAGGGTTCAAGTTATTTTAGTAACACATTTTCCCATGATCTCCCAGGAGAATTACGGATGTCTGTCTCAATGAGCGTCCAAGGGGAAATCTGACAGGCTCTCTTTGGGAAGATGACCAGGCTAGCTTCAGGCCTTGCGGATGAAAATCTCTCGCGCCATTTCCGTATCAACAGCGAACTCAGAATGTCCGACTTTGAAAATGTAGGAAGGAAAGGTTCGGGTGACCCGCAGGTCACTGCCGGGCAAGACCCCCATACTCATGAGTTTTTGCATTTTTTTCTCATCCTCGGTCGCCAGGTAGGCAATCTCACCGGACTCACCGGCCTTGAGTTCAGTCATCGCAACGACGCCGACAGTCCCATGATGACGCGCTTCGCGGCAACATTCACCAGTCGGGATCGGCTTGCCATGCGGACAGGTGGTCGGATGGTTGAGCAGGGTGCAAAGCTTGGTATCGACCCCGTGGCGCAGCAAATGTTCGAATTCACAGGCTCTGGCATCCCCCTGGGCGCCCTTGTAGTCGAGCACATCCATCATCAGCCGTTCGGCCAGCCGGTGACGCCGGACCGTCATGCGCGCTTCGCTGCGGCCCTCGGTTCGCAAGTAGACCCGTTCCCCCTTGATCTCGACAAAAGCCAACCCCTGGAGTTCGGCCAACGCCTCATCGTTCAAGTCCGTGTCGAGCACTTCGAAGCTGGCCGCGTTATCCCCCTGCTCTTCGGTGACGATCCAGAGCCGTTCGAGGATCTCCTCGGCCTTGGTCGACAGATTCATGATGGATCCTCCTTGCTCGAAGTTTTTTTGCGATTGAACAACCGGGTCAGAAACTCGGACGGTGCCGGGTTCTCATAGCCACAGTAGGGACAATGTACCTTGCGACAGCCACTACCACAACGGCCGCAGCTCTTCTCTGGCAACTGGTCGGGAATCTCCTTGCCACAAAATCCGCAAATCATGACAACACCCCGGTCAACAGTAACAGCCGATCCAAACCGACGCCGACGCTGAAGGCGAGTGCGGTAACCATGACAAAAATTCCAAGCGAGGCTTTCCAGCCGCGTTCTTTCTGCATAACCAGGAACTGGGCCACGCAGGGGACAAACAGGGTCAGGGTCACAGCAGCCACCGTGAGCTGGACCGGGCTCATGAGGCCGGCCGTCTGCAGATCGTAAAGCCCGGCTGCGCCGAAGTCGCGCCGGAAAAAACCGAAGATGAAGGCAGTGGCCGCTTCAGTGGGCAACCCCAACAGGGTCATGACCGGGTGCATGACCCGCACCAACCAATCCAGCCCCCCCGTCAGCTTGCCAGCCCAGAGCATGACCGAGGCGATGACAAAGAGCGGGAAAATCTCCAGGAAATACCACTGCATGCGGGTCAGGGTCTTGACCAGCACATTGCGCGGCTGCGGTAGGCGCAAGGGCGGAATCTCCATATAGAACATCGGCTTTTCACCGGGCATCAGATGGGCGGAAAGAAACCCGATCAACAAAAAGATCGCGACCATGCTCAGCATCCAGACCAGTAACGCCCCCGGAACCGCGGAAAGCAAGCCGAGTATCACACCGAGTTGGGCGCTGCAGGGAATAGCCAGGGCCAGCAGCAGGGTGGCGATAACTCGCTCGCGCTTGGTTTCGAGGGTGCGGGTAACAATCGTCGCCATGGTATCGCAGCCAAATCCCAGCACCATTGGAATGACCGCACGACCGTTCAGGCCGATCCGTTTAAATACCCGATCGACCAGCATCGCCAGGCGCGGGAAATACCCGGTATCCTCAATAACGGAAAAAGCGATGAAAAACGTGCCGACAATCGGCAACACGATCGCGATCGCATAACGAACACCGAGGGTAAAGATGCCGTATTCACCGACGATCAATTCCTGCAACCAGTACCAGGGGAGCCACTTCTCTCCCAGATGGACCCCCCAAGGGATCAGGTAGGCCTCAAACAATTTCGATTCGAGAAAATCAACCACGGTGCCGGCACCAAAACCGCCGACAAACTGGTAGAGACCGAAATACAGCACCAGCAGCAAGAGGGGAATCCCGGTCCAGGGATTCATCGACCAGATCGACAACCGATCGCTCAAGGTCGTCCGTTCCTTCCCCTCCTGGGTTACCACTTCTTCAAGCGCGCCTTTGCAGACTCGCTTGCGTTCGAGGCTGATCCGCAGATGCAGATCGACCCGCCGCTCAAATACCACCTCATTGATCGCCACCTCAACCGCCCGGAAGTGGTCACTCTCCTCGGCTCTGACCAGTTCAATCAGTTCTTCGTCCTTTTGCAGTAGCAACAGTGCCAGAGCCCGGGTGCTGAGCAGGTAATTGCCGGTCAACAGCGAGGCAATCCGGTGGATATCATTTTCCAGATCTGGCGCATAACCGAACGCGGCGCGCTGATTGGAATCGAAACCGACAATCGCCGCGCGTATCTCCTTGAGCCCCCGGCGTCTGCCGACAGCGGCGCCAACCACCGGGATCCCAAGTTTCTCTTCCAGCAGCGGGATGTTGATGCGCATTCCGATCCGTTCCGCCTCATCGATGATATTGACGACCAGCAGCACCGGCAGCCCGGCTTCGACCAGTTGCAGGGTCATCGGCAGCATCCGGTCGATATTACGGGCATCGATGACATGAATGACGATTTCCGGTTTTTCTTTCAGCAGAATCTCGCGCGCGACCCGCTCCTCCTCGGTAATCGGCAAGATCGAATACATCCCCGGCGTATCGAGGACGCGAAAATTGATGCCATGAATCTCACAGTCACCGCGCGATACCTCGACTGAGGTCCCGGGATAGTTCGAAACCGTGGTGTAGGCCCCGGTCAAGGCATTGAACAGGACGCTCTTGCCAACGTTGGGGTTGCCAACCAGAACGATCTTGCGTTCTGACTGATCAGTTGTTGTTGAAGAATTGACGTTCATCTGGACCCTTCATCCCTGTATTGATAATCAATTTCAGTTAAAACGGAAAAAATATATCAGTTGGCCAGACAGGTTGCGCAGGAACCATACAACTCGAGGCGATGGCTGGAGATGGCAAAACCGTGTTTTTCGGCGATCTGCTGTTGCAACTGCTCTATTTTGGGATCTTCAAACTCCATAATTGCCCCGCAGCCGGTACAGATCAGGTGATCGTGATGTTCAGAAGCGTGAGTCGCTTCATAGCGGGTGGTTCCGTCGCCGAAATTTCGTTCGGCGGCAATTCCGCATTCGGCAAACAGCTTCAGCGAACGATGGACCGTTGCATAGCCGATGTTCTTGTGCTTGCGGCGTATCTTCAGATAGAGGTCTTCGGTAGACGAATGCGCCGGCGCCTTGAGAAAAGCATCAAGGATGATCTCCCGCTGCCGGGTCGACTTTAACCCCTGTTGCAGCAGGTAGGCCCTGAAAATTTGCTTTGATTCTTCGACCATACCTCTCCCCCGCTGAAAACGATTTTCAATTTTGCCTTGCGCGAGGAATCAGGTCAAGAAAAAAATCTGTGGGCTGAAAATTACCCGGTGACGGGCAGGAACCGGTAGAGATACATGGTCAAGCGGCTGAACAGATCGAAAAACAACATCACTCCAACAGCCATCAACAGCACACCGGTGATGATTTCCATCAGCTTGATATGCTTGCGGAAGCGGTTGAAAAAGGCCAGGAACCAGTGGAACATCATGCCGGCCAACAGGAACGGGATGCCCAACCCGGCAGAGTAAAACGTCAGGAGAACTATTCCGCGGACCGGGTCATCTGTCGTTCCGGCCGCCATGGCCAGAATCGAACCAAGGATCGGTCCAATGCAAGGGGTCCAGCCAGCAGCAAACGCAACCCCGACGATCATGGTACCGATGAAGCCGCTCGGTTTACGTTGCAGGTGCACCCGCTTCTCACCCAGCAGCACCCCGAAATGAAACAGGCCGGTCAGATGGACACCAAACAGGAAGATCAATGCACCGCCAATTCGTTCGATCCAGACCAAGCCTTCACGCATAAAGGTCTGAAAGGCTGACGAGGCAAATCCGGCCAGGGCGCCAAGACTGACAAAAACCAACGAGAACCCGGCGATAAAAGCCAGGGAATGAAACAGAATGGTGAACCGCACCTTGACCCCGGGATGTGATTCCTGCAGTTGATTGAAGGACAGCCCGGTGATGTAGGTCACATATGAAGGGATCAGGGGCAGAACACAAGGAGACGCGAACGAGAGTATGCCGGCGGAGAAAGCGATCCAGATCGTGATGTCATGACCAGCAGACATAGCATTATTTCCCTTGGGTCAAGTCGGCAAAATGTTCGATCGTTTGACGGTCCGACCAGTCTCGACCACCGATAACATGCTCGAGAATGATCCCGTCTCGACCGACAACAAAGCTTTCCGGGAAACGAAAGACCCCGTAAGCAGCCTGGACCTCTCCTTCCGTATCGACTGGAACCGGAAACGTATGTTTATGCTTCTGCAAAAATTCCGGAAGCACTTCCAGGCCGTCAACCTCGGCATTGACGGCGAGAAGTTCAAATCCACTGTTCTTGAAACGAGAATACAGACGTTCCATAGAGGGCATCTCCGCCTTGCATGGAGGACACCAGGTTGCCCAGAAATTGACCATGACGATTTTACCGCGCAAGTCCGAAAGGTTGACCTCACCACCGCCGACCAGCGGCAATTTAAAATCGGGTGCCAACTCTCCGACCAAACCGGTCTTGGCCGGTTTCTGGGGGGTCGGACTTTTCACCCTCAGCCCGATGCCGACAACTGTGATGAGAATTACAATCACCAGCAGTATAAAAGCGGAACGTCTTGACATAAAACATCCTCGTATCAATTGTTAAAGTGAACTTTTAGCCCCGGTAGCCGGGAAAAGTCAAGTTAGTCCTGTGTCATGACCGCAAAGCTCTTCATCGGTAGGTGCGGTCCCCGGTCTTAGCGACTCGGGCCTCGGCACTCACCCCGCCCTATCGGACCGGAGCAAGAAACTCCATCACCAACTTGATCGTCGCGAATCTGGTACCTTCCAACAGCAGTGATTTAATCGCCATGGCAACGGCTGTATCAGCCAGGGCCGTCAACGCCCCGCCATGCATCAAGCCCTATCTGGCTATGTTTGATTTTGAAAGGCATCTGCAAAACGGCGCGACCCTGTTCGGCAGTCACAATCCGCAGCTAGAGCAGGGCTTCGAAAGGTGCCGTAGGAATCCAGCCTTTTAAGGCAAACTGCTCCGGGCCGACCGCTGAGCGTTCAGCCCCCTTGTCTGCGTGCAATATGGCCATGACTCCTCGGTACCAAGCTTCAGCCCACCGGCCACCCCCCCTCAGGGTCAGCCCTGTGCTCGATCGGAACAGCAACTCAACGACTTCAACTTATTGTTGAGCTGCTATCCCAGGCACACTTCTGTGCAGAACCCATTATTGTGGCAGGTCGATATAATAGCCCTGGTTACCCCGAACGATCAAAAAAGTCAGGGGTAACAGGCCAAAGTGTTCTTCTACCGCCGAAACGAAATCATTCAGATCGTTGAGTCGCTGGCCGGCGACTTCAACAATCCGGTCACCGGTTTTCAGACCGACCTTGTCGGCGGGAGTATTGGGGATTACGTCCTGCACCCTTAATCCGCCACTCTCTTTGAGGCTGAACCCGAAGCTCCGCAGCGCATATTCAAGCGTGATTTGCGGGGTAAAGCTTCCCAGCACGACTTCGACGCTGGCCTCCTGCATACCGCGCAGGTAACGGATTCGAACCCTGCCACCTGGCGGATAACTGCGCAGAAAATTCAAAAATTCACGTGCCGACTCAACCGGCACCTGGTCGAGGGCCAGAATCACATCCGCCAACTGCAAGCCGGCCCGGGCTGCGGGTGAGCCATCCAGTAAATCGGTCACCAGAACGCCACCGTAACCACGGGAGGTGGCAAACGCCTCACCGGTCGCACCGGGGATCACGCCAAGATAACTGCGTCGAATACGTCCCTGGCTGACCAATTCCGGCAGCACCCGGCGCACGACGTCCGCCGGGATGGCAAAACCTATTCCCTGGGCCTGCCGGGCGATGGCGGTGTTGATACCGATCAGTTCGCCGTTGATATTGATCAGCGGCCCGCCCGAGTTGCCCGGGTTGATCAGGGCGTCGGTCTGGATGAAAACCGCCGTGAAATCGTCACCCAGGCTGAGCTCCCGGAGCGGCCCGCTGACCACGCCGGTCGTAATTGAACTGCCAAAGCCAAGCGGATTGCCAATGGCGATCACACTCTCTCCGACCAGCAGGTCATCAGCGCGACCCAGCTCCAGGTGTGCATAGGATTGCCCGTTAGCACGCTTCGGCAGCCGGACCACGGCCAGATCGAGCAACTCATCAGAACCGACCAACTGCCCTTCTAGTTCACGGGGCCGGCCAGGCAACGCGATAAATATTTTCGACGCCTTGGCAATGACGTGTGCATTGGTCAGCACCAACCCGGACGGGTCGACAATGACACCTGAACCGAGGGACTGGGTCGTATAGACCGGCGGACGGGAAAACTGACCGAAAAACTCCTCGAACAGGCTGCCGCCGAAACCAAACAGCTGGTTGCTGGGCCGCTGGACAATCTGTTCGGTACGAATATTGACTACTGCCGGAGACGAGAGCTCAACCGCACTGACAACCGCATCGCGCCTTTCGGCGGCCGCGACACGCAGCGTCGGGCACGCCAGCAAACATATCAAGATCAGCAAACCAGTGCGAAATTTTAACATTCTCATCAATCCACCAGCATTTTTTTCAGGGCATACTTTTCCATTCGATATAACAAGGTGTGTCGCGGGATCCTGAGAAATTCAGCGGCACGCGTTTGATTCCAGTTATTGCGCTCCAACGCTTCGAGCACTGCGAGTTTTTCCAGTTCCTCGAGCGGGAAGCCTTCGGCGGGCAGCCGCAGTATCTTGTGGCTTTCGGAAGATTGCGCCTGGCGAAGCTTCTCCGGCAGATCCTGGCTTGAGAGCTTACTCCCGCCCCGGTGCAAAACCACGCAGCGTTCGATGGTGTTTTCCAGTTCCCGGACATTTCCCGGCCAACTATAGTTGCATAACAACTCAAGCGCTGTCTCGTCAAGACTCAGACCGGCACCGCCATGTTTGTCGAGAAAATGTCTTGCCAGCAACGGGATATCGCCCGGTCGCCGCCGCAACGGCGGCATCTCCAGGGGAATGACAGCCAACCGATAATACAGATCTTCGCGAAACAGATTCGCCGCGACCTGCGCTTCAAGATCCTTGTTGGATGCCGCGATGACCCGGACATCAACGCGACGTAGGGTGCCGCCGACCGGTTCGATCTCGCGTTCTTGCAGGGCCCGCAACAACTTGGGTTGCAGTTCGAGAGGCATTTCGCCAACTTCGTCAAGAAAGATCGTCCCACCATCGGCCTGGCCAAACTTGCCGGACCGTTCACGAATTGCGCCGGTGAAGGCGCCCTTGACGTGACCGAACAATTCGCTTTCCAGCAGCTCTTTCGGGATCGCCGCGCAGTTGACCGGGACAAAGGGATTCTCGCTGCGCTCACTCCCGGAGTGCAAAGCCCGCGCCACCAGCTCTTTGCCGGTTCCGCTTTCACCGGCAATCAGCACCGTGGCATCGCTGGGAGCAACCTGGCGAATCTGCGCCAGGATCGTTTGCATCTCCTCCGAGACCCCGACCAGGTTCTGAACGGAATTTTGTTGCGCCAGTTCCAGGCGCAGCCGGACATTTTCTTCGCGCAAGTCCCGATAGGCAAATGCCTTCTCGACGGTCAGACACAAGGCATCACGACAGAACGGCTTGGTCAGATAATCGAACGCACCGAGGCGCATCGCCTCGACGGCCTTTTCCACGGTCCCGAAAGCCGTGACCACAATCACCAGGGTTTCCGGCCGTTCCTGCTTGACTGCCCGCAGCACCTCGATCCCGCTGATATCCGGCATCTGGACGTCAGTCACGACCATTGCCGGTCGCTGCCGGCGAAACAGTTCCAGACCGTTTTGGCCATTACTGGCGGTTTCAACCCGATAACCTGACTGGCTCAAGTTATACTCGGTCACTCGGCGCAGCGAGTCGTCGTCATCAATCAGCAGAATCGATTTCACTTGTGTTGACCTCTTCTCGGCCGGGCAGATAAACCCTGAACTCGCTACCACCGCCGACCTGGCTGTCGACCTCGATTGTTCCGCCATGACTGCGAACGATGCGCCAGGTGATCGCCAGTCCGAGCCCGGTTCCGTTACGGCGGGTGGTAAAAAACGGATCAAAGATTTGTTCCAGCTCCCCCTCCGGAATACCGCAACCGGTGTCCCTGAAACGAACCAGGCCCTGGTCCTGCACCTTTTCGGTCGATACTTCGAGCATCCCACCACGGGGCATCGCCTGCACGGCATTCAGGGCCAGGTTGAGAAACGCCTGCTTGAGTTTTTCACCAACACCGAGAACAACCGGGGTCACACCAGGAGTGAAGTTGACGCTGACACCGGACTTTTCGGACTGAAACAACACCAGCTTGAGAACCTCTTCGACCAACTGGTTCAGGTTCAAACGGTTCCGGTCTTCGGGAGCCGGGCTGGCGAAAGAGAGAAAATCCTGGACCACCCGGTTCAGCCGGTCCGTCTCCTGGATAAGGATGCGGGAGAACTCATGGCGCGGGTCAGCGGCCGCGACCCCATCCTGGAGAATTTCTGCGGCGCCCCGGATTGACGCCAGCGGATTTCTGACCTCGTGGGCCATGCCGGCAGCCAGTTCCCCCAATGCGGAGAGACGGTCGGCCCGGCGCAGCTGCTCTTCGATCTCGAGGATCTGGTCGGCCTGGCTTTTCAGGTGGTCATAACTGACCTCGAGTTCCCTGGCCGTTTCCCGATATTGTCGGGTCAGATGCTGCTCGCGGCCACTGAGCAAGCCGGTCAACAGGCCAATGGCATTGTAGAGCAGCATTTCCAGGTATTGCTCGAGCGGCATCCCGTGATGATGCCCCCATTGAAAAATCACATGCGGTGCATAGACCAGGGACACTGTCAAGGCGACGCCGATTCCACCACGCAGGCAAAACCAGATTCCACCCAGGACAATCGGGATATAATAAAGCCGCCGATAGATATCGTGAAACTGATCCTTATCAACGGTGGTTCCGTAGTGCAGCGCGGAGATGCCAAGCACCAGCGCAGCCAGAATCAAGATACGGCTCAGAGTTCGCTTGTTCATAAGCCTGATTGTTTCGCAGATAGCCCAACAATTCAAGTTTTTCCAGTATATTTCACATCTTCAACCTGTCATGGCCGGCAAAAACCAATGGACCAACCCTACAGCGTGGGGTATGCTGAGCGACATTTGCGGGAGCCTTATTGATGCAGCTATTCCTCGACATCGTCAACATCGTCCTGCCGGTCTTCCTGGTCATCGGACTGGGGTATCTGCTGCAGCGGATTCGCCTCATCGATCAACCGTTTTTACTCCAGACCAACCGCCTGGTCTTTTACGTCTGCCTCCCCTTGCTGCTGTTTTACAAGATCGGTCAGGCCGACTTTGTCAGCAACTTCAACCCGACCCTGATCCTCGGCTCGATGCTGGTGATTGTCCTGGTTTTTGTTGCTGCCTACTTCTGGGGGTTGATCCGCAAGGATCCCCCGGCGATCCGGGGCAGTTTCACCCAGGCCGCGTTTCGCAGCAACCTAGCCTACATGGGGTTGGCGATTGCCTTCAACGCCTACGGCGATGAGGGGTTGACCCGGGCCGGGATCCTGATGGGCTTTTTGGTTCCGGTCCTGAACCTGTTCGCCATCCTCGCCCTGACCCTGCCACATCGCCAGCATAACCGCTCGGAACCAGGTCTCTGGTTGCGCCAGTTGGCCCTCAATCCCCTGATCATTGCCTCGTTCGCCGGGATCCTCTGGAGTTTCCTGAAACTTCCGTTGCCACTGCTGGTCGACCGCGGTCTCAAGATCGCCACCGGCATGACCCTGCCGTTGGCCCTGCTGGCTATCGGCGGTTCGTTTTCCCTGACACGGCTTAAAGGCGACCTGTTCCAGGCTCTCGCCGCGACCGGTTTCAAAACCGTGCTGATGCCGCTTCTGGCCACCCTGCTGCTGGTGCTGCTCGGGGTGCGGGGGATGGATCTGGGTATCGGCATCATCTTTGCCGGGGCTCCGTCCGCGACCGCCAACTACATCATGGCTCAGCAGCTCAAGGGGGATGCCGAACTGGCCGGATCGACGGTGATGCTCTCGACCCTCGTCTCCGCCCTGACCTACACCATCGCCCTGCTGCTACTGCGCAGCTATGCAACATGACTCGACCGGCGGCATTTGGGCCTGCAAGGCCCAATTCCCCAGGCAGGATTTCCTCACTGGGCGCCCTGCGGTGACCCCAGCGAAGGCAAGGCCTGGCGCAAAAACCTGGCAGCCAGCGGTATCCGCGCCAGCCGCCGGCCGGAAGTCGATTCGCGACAGATGTCAGCAGCATGGCCTGATCAATGGCGGCGACTTTGTTTGTGTGACCTGAAGCACCTCGACTCGCTTCCAGCTCGCACGTTACTTATGTTCAATCCGTTACAAGGGAGACTTATGTACCAACCGTTCCTGATCGGCAACCGGTTTCGGGTTGTTCCACCCGGCACCTCGACCAAACTTGAGCGACTTGACCTGATCATGGAACGCGGCGCATTTGGGTCGGGCGAGCATGAAACCACCCACAGTTGCCTCGAACTGCTCGAAGACCTGCCGGAGGTACGACAGGCCGACCTGCTCGACCTTGGTAGCGGAACCGGGATCCTGGCCATCGCGGCCCTCAAGCTCGGGGCGGCCGCGGCAACCTGTGTCGACATCAGTCCGGAAGCCGTCGACAACTGCCGTCACAACTGCGTCTTGAACGGTTGTGCAGATCAGGTCACCCATGTGGCCGGATCTTTGTCCGATCTCGGGTCCCGGAACTTCGACCTGGTGCTGGCCAACATCTATGGAGACCTGCTGCTGCAGTTCGCCAGCGATCTTGCCAGCCGCGTCCGACCGGGAGGCTTGCTGCTTTTATCCGGAATTCTCTGGGAATACAATTTTGCGGTCCGTCAGACCTATGCGGCTGCCGGATGCGAGCTCCTGCGCAACCGGATGCTGGAAGAGTTCAGCACCCTGCTGCTGCAAAAACGCTGAGTTCTGGACACCTCCGGTAGCTGAGGTTACACTCGAAGCAAGCTGCTCATTGCAGCTAACTCCGGTGATACCCGGATTGGATCTAACGACCAAGTCTCTAGCAAGGATTGCTCATGAACCAGCTGAACCCGGTGGAGATCAGGGTGCTGGGCTGCCTGGCGGAAAAAGAGCTGGCCACCCCGGAATATTATCCGCTGACTCTCAACGCCCTGGTCAATGCCTGCAACCAGAAATCGAATCGCGATCCGGTGGTCAATTTCGATGAGATGACGGTTGCCGCTGCTCTCGAAAGCCTGCGGCCGGTCGGCCTGGTCACCCAGTCGACCGAAGGGGGGCGGGTCGCCAAATACTGTCATAACCTCGATGGCAAACTGAAACTCGACCCCGTCGAGCTGGCGGTCATGGCCGAATTGCTGCTGCGTGGAGCGCAGACCGCCGGAGAATTGCGCCAACGCGCCAGCCGTATGACCTCGCTGGAGACCTTGGGACAGGTCGAAGAGGTGTTGCATGAACTGCTCGATCGTGACATACCTATCATCACCCGCCTACCGCGTCAGCCGGGTCGCAAAGAACACCGCTTTGCCCAACTGCTCGGTGGCGAAATCGAGCCTCAGGCGGGATTGATGCCGGAGCCCCCACCTGCGGTTCAGCAGGTGCAGGCCGACAATGCCCGTATCAGCGAATTGGAACGGCAGGTGGCCGAGTTGCGACGGGAATGGGCAAAACTTCGAGAAGAATTTCAGACCTTCCGGCAGGAGTTTGAATAGCACTGCAAGACAGCTCGATGAGCTCGCTTCGACATGAACTCCCCGCTGCTCCGGAGCCTCCTGTTAAGAGGCACAAGCTTGGGAGGGATCAGGCCGGCCCTATGAG
>DATFMT010000226.1:0-18106 GCA_035266745.1 Geothermobacteraceae bacterium
TCTCGGTCAGCGGGGTCGATATCGACAAGAACCTCGCTCCCTATGCAAATTTCGGGGTCACGATCGATGTTGTCGCTCCGGGCGGCAACCTGGCGACCGATCACAACGGCGATGGTATTGCCGATGGCGTGCTTGGGCCCGGTGGCGACGACCATACCAGTACGCTTGCCTACAGCTATTCACCCTACATGGGGACCTCGATGGCCGCGCCCCAGGTGGCCGGGGTGGTCGGCCTGATGCTGGCGGCCGATCCGCTGCTCACGCCGAGCGAATTCGACACCTTGCTGGCCGCCGGCAGTCTCACCGAAGACCTCGGTGGTGACGGCGCCGCGGTACGTAACGACCAGTTCGGCTATGGCCTGATCGATGCGCAAAAAGCGCTCCTTGCCGCCCTCGATCTCGCCGGTGGCGGGACGCTACCGGCTTCGCTTTCAATCAGCCCGAGCCTGCTCAATTTCGGTACCACCACGACCAGCTTGCCGCTGGTCCTGGCCAATGCTGGTGGCGGCATCCTGACGGTCACCAATGTCAGTTTCACCGCGCCATGGATCACCGGGGTGGTCCTGGGCGTCGAGCCGGTCCCGGGCAGCGGTCTTGGCACCTATATCATCAGCGTCGATCGGACCGGACTGGCCAGTGGGATCTATGCGGCTACGATTACCTTCGAGACCGATCTCCCGGCCAGCTACCCGGTCACGCTGTTGATTCAGGTCGGCCCGAGCGGTGTGCCCGATGCCGGGTTCCATTCGATCCAGCTGGTCGACCCGGTTAGCGGCGATTCATTGCAAAGTGTCAGTGCCGCAATCGATTCGGCTACCGGCACCTACGCATACAGCTTCTCCGGTGTCGTTGCCGGCGACTATCTGGTCAATGCCGGCACCGACTCCGATCATGACGGTCAAATCTGCGACCCCGGCGAAGCTTGTGGTCGCTATCCACTGTTTAACGACCCGGCACCTGTGACGGTCAGCAACAGTTCCCTGACCGGCATCGATTTCAACAGTGGATTTTGACAAGCGGTGACTGGTGGAAGAACAGTGACTGGTGACTGGAGAGAAGCAGTAACTGGGTTTAAGCTAGTAACGAGTCACGGCTTTTAGCCAGTCACAAGTCACCAGTCACCAGTCACAGATTTTAGCTGGTCACCAGTCACGGTTAAATAGAAAGGCCTTACATGAACGTCATGCGTCCGATGATGATATGTCTGTTTCTGCTCCTGCTCGCCGGGACCGCAGGCGCTGAGTCCCATCACGGTTATTATGCCGGCGCCTGGTACGGAATCTCGGCTTTTGAAACGTCGACGGCCAACGACGACCTTGGCAGTTTCAACCTGGAGGCCGATCAGGACAGCTTTTGGGGGATCAGTTTTGGCTACGATCTACCGTCCCAAAGTACCGGCGCCAACGGCCGGGTCGAGATTGAATACGGCCACCGCAGCAATAGTTTCGACAACGGTCAGTTCAACAATGGAGCCTTCGCCGCCAGCGGCGACGTGCAGGTCGAAAGCCTGCTGCTGAACTCCTTTGCCGTGTTTCCCAACCAGACCCGGGTCTCTCCCTATCTTGGCCTTGGCCTCGGCGGCGCGAAACTCACTATTGATAATCTGCAGATCGACGGCCAGCCGTTTATCGATGACGAGTGTCTGGTCTTTGCCTGGCAGCTTGGAGGCGGGCTGGAAATCGAACTGACCAGGTCGCTCCGTGTCGACCTCGGCTATCGCTACTTCTCGGTCTATCAGCCCGAATTGAACGAAGTCGACGGTCGCAAGGTCAAGCCCGATTACACCGCCCATAGCGGCATGCTCGGGGTGGTGTGGATGTTTTAGAAAAGCGGTGACTGGGGAAAGGCGGTGACTGGGGAAAGGCGGTGACTGGATTAATTTAAACTCCAGTCACGAGTCACAGATTCAACGAGTCACCAGCCACAGTGTTTATACGAGTCACAGATTCTACGAGTCACCAGTCACGGGTTTATACCAGTCACAGATTTTAACGTATCACTAAACTTAAAAATGAAAGGCCAGGCTCCATGATCAATCTGCACCGATTCCTGGTGACCCTGTTTCTGCCACTGCTGCTGGCGAGCATCCTTGCACCCCCGCAGATGGCCACTGCCGCTGAACACTTCCAACGTTCGGTCGAGCGGTATAGCGTGCCCGATGTCGAGCTGGTCAACCAGGACGGTGAAAAGGTCCAACTCAAGTCGTTTCTGGAAACCGACCAGCCGGTGATTGTCGATTTTATCTACGGGACCTGCACCACCATCTGCCCGGTGTTGTCGGCCGGGTTTGTCAACCTGCAAAGAAAACTGGCGAAGGAAGGGCGCACGGTCCGCCTGGTCTCGATCACGATTGATCCGGAAAACGACACGCCCCATGTCATGAAAGAATATCTCAAGCGCTATCGGGCCAAGCCGGGCTGGGATTTTCTCACCGGCAGCCGGGCCGATATCGATACGGTTATGACCGCCTTTGACGCTTATATCCCCGACAAGATGTCGCATTTCCCGCTGAACATGATTCGGCAACCGAAGACCGGCCGGTGGATCCGCCTGTTCGGCATGATGAGCAGCCGGGATTTTCTTGCTGAATACAAGAAGGTGGCCGACCAATGAAGCGTTGTGTCTCTCCTGTCCTGATCTTTCTGATTATGACTGTTCTCAGTACCATCGGTATCAGCAGATCCCATGCCGCCGGGGCCGCTGTGGGCCAGGCGTCCGAGTTGATCCCCGCTACGGCGGACTCCCAGCTTGGTGGAATGAGCGACGCCGAAGTCCTGCGCCTCGGCGAACAGATGTATCGCCACGGCATTCTCCCTTCCGGGGAGGTCATGGAAGGTTTGATCCATGGCGATATTGAAATCGACAGCAGCGCTTTTTCCTGTTCCAGCTGCCATCAGCGCGCCGGTTTAGGTTCCTTTGAGGGGGGAGTGGTCACTCCGCCGACCACTGGCAATGAACTTTACCAGCCATATATCCGTCCTCCGACGCTGAATGACAATCCTGCGGGCCAGGGGCGTTCTTTCTACGCCAAAACGATTCTCGAGCGGCCGGCCTATACCCGTGAGACATTGAAGCGTGCCCTGCGCTTTGGCGAAGACCCGCTTGGCCAGTCATTCAATGAAATCATGCCCCGCTATCCGCTGGAAGACCGCGACATGGCGATCCTGGTTCGCTACCTCGAACTTCTCTCCAGAGACTATTCGCCGGGGACGACGGGGACCAGTTTTAGTTTTGCCACCATTATTACCGATGACGTCAGCCCGGAAGACCGTAACGCCCTGTTGGTCCCGCTGCGCCGCTTTATCCAGGAGCAGAACCAACAGATCGCCATGTTCCGCAAGTTTCTCAAGCTGGGCTATAAGCCGACCGGGGATATGAAATATGCCTTCCGGGCCGCCTCTCTGAAGGTCTGGGAACTCAAAGGCCCGGCTTCGACATGGAAAGACCAGCTGGCCGACTATCTGGCCCGAGACAAGGTGTTTGCCGTGCTCGGCGGCATCTCCAACCAGGACTGGCGACCGATCCATGAATTCTGCGAGGCTCGGCGGCTTCCCTGTCTCTTTCCGGTGACCAACCTGCCGGTTGTTTCGGCCGAGGACTTTTATACTTTCTATTTTAACAAAGGTTACTTCCAGGAAGGGGAAGCCGCGGCCCGTTATCTCAAGCGAGAAGGGGTGACTGCGATCCTGCAGCTGGTCGAGGATTCCCCTGCCGGCCGGGCACTGGCGGCCGGCTTCGCAGCTGGCCGTGAGGAAATCGGCCTGCCGACGGAGGTCAGTATCACGCTCAGCGAGCAACAGCTGCAGAATTCGCAACAGCTTGCGGCTCTGGTCGCACAGCATCAGCCTGACGTGGTGCTGCTGTGGACGAACAGCTCTTCTCTTCAAGCCTTGCCGGGAATAGCCGGGAGGGCTGCCGCGCCGGAGCGGATCTTCCTCTCCTCGCTGCTGCTCGGTCAAGCGCTGGCTGACATACCCGATACCCTGCGCCAACTGGTTTTTATCACCTGGCCTTACCGGCTCAAACCCTACGTCGGCGATGAAGAGGGGAGCGGATTTCTCTCCCGACTCCCGATCGAAACGACCTGGCAGAGTTTCGGCGCCCCCCGAATTGCTTCCCGGACCGCCACCATGCTCGACACCACGATTATCCAGGGACTGCAGTCCATCGAAAACAATCTCTACCGCGATCACCTGCTTGACGAGATGAGCATGCAGATGGACCGCGTGGTCTTTGATTACGAGCGGATCAGCTTCGGTCCCGGTCAGCGGTTTGTCTCCAAGGGATGCTACATCATCCAGCTTGGTCCCGGTCCGCAACCTGAATTGGTCCCCCGCAGCGAGTGGGTCATACATTAAACCGGTGACTGGTGACTTGTAGAAACCGGTGACTAGTTGTGGGCAATGACTGGTGACTTGTCTAAATTCAGTTACTTATAACTCGTGGCTAGACTTTTAGAAATCCAGGTACCGCTCTTCTCCATTCGCGGTCATCCCCCGTAAAGCGACAGCGCCGGGGGCGGATGGATGAACGGCGAATCAGCCGGGCAACCTGTCTGAGCGTCAGCGAGTTTTGCCCGGCCGGCGTTCATCTGTGCGGCACCGGGAACCTGCGTCAGCAGGTGCGATAGCGTGGGGCGCGTTTTGCTCTCAGCTTTTGCGCGGACAAAAGATGAGGCGTCGTGCGGGGCGCAACCCCGCGACCTTGCTTTTCGTTTCTATACAGGAACATTCAATCCAAAACCATTCGCAACTTCATCAATTCCGTCCGGCCACCAAATATCCTCCCGTCACTGCCAGTCACCAGTCACCAGTCACCAGTCATATTCCCGGCAGAGCTCCTCGTTAATGAGAGAAAGGCTTGTACGCATATGCGCAGTTGTGTTTGTGGGTTGTCCTGTTTTTTGCACCCATTTGTGCTTCGAAAATTTCAAATTGCACTTGGAAACTTTGTTATATCAGTTGGTTAGAGAAAGCTCAGGGTTTTGGCATGTTAACTGAAATAGTCTTTATTTCGTTGTGGATTGCCTGTCAATTCCGGGCTAAATCGAATGTGAGAGTAAATTCGACTATCAATAGAAATAAAATACTCAAAAACAAAAAGTACCGGAGATTCCTGTGGAACTTAATACGAGGGAGGGTCTGATGAAGACAATGGGACAAATGATGTTGCGTAGCCTCAGTTGTGTGGCAATTTTGCTGTGCGTTTGGAGCAGTGCAGTTTTTGCCGCCGGGGCAGCGACTCCAGAGCTGCAAGTCAAAGCTGACAATGTTCGCGCCCAGATGGAACAGCGGGTATCCAACGCCGAGCGTCAGGCTGCCGCTGACTCACTCAAAGCGCTGCGCCAGCAGATCTATGATTATAAGCTGCTCTACAATGATCCGACCCAGCGTGTTAAAGGAGAGACAAGCGGCACTCCTCAGGGGGTTTTGGGTGTCGATTTCATCGCGGTCCCGACCGGGCCGTTTGATGCAGCCGGCAACCCTAATGTGCCTGACTACAACACCACGGCCAACTGGGCCTTTACCCCGCCGATCGCCAAGTTCGTCGACACGCTTCCAACCCTAAGTGGTGTCGATGCGGCAGGAGACTGTCTTGCCCCCAATACCCTCGGTCAGTGTCTGCCGATTGCAGTGCCGGATACCGTGACCTACCCCGGTTCCGACTACTATGAAATCAGCCTGCGCGAATGGTTCGAGGTGATGCATTCCGACATGCCGAATGGCACCCCGACGCGCGGTTATATCCAGACCAATGACGGGACCGACCAGACCCTGGTCGGAGCTGGCTGTGCCGCCGGTGCGACCCCTTCCGACAACAGTTGTAACACCGTCGCACCTCCGAACCGGGGCCACTTCCTCGGTCCGATTATCATTGCCCAGCGTGATCGCCCGGTACGGATCAAATTCACCAACGAACTGCCGTTCGATGCTGATGGCCTGCCCGATGCCAACGGCCACCGCGATGGCGACCTGTTCATCCCGGTCGATGAGTCGGTCATGGGCGCCGGCGCCGGTCCTTCTTACCACACCGGCGTCCGCGGCGATGTCAGCGAGTGCAATAACGATGATATTGAGAACAACACCTGCGAGCATTTCAGCCAGAACCGCGCCACCGTCCACCTGCATGGCGGCCGTACTCCCTGGATCAGCGACGGCACCCCGCATCAGTGGATCACCCCGAAAGACGAGAACACCCCGTATCCGCAGGGGGTCAGTGTGGCCATGGTGCCTGACATGCCCGATCCGGGTGACGGTTCGATGACCTTCTACTACAGTAACCAACAGACCGCCCGGTTGATGTTCTACCATGACCATGCTTTCGGCATCACCCGTCTGAATGTGCTGGCTGGTATGGCCGCTGGCTATGTCATTCAGGACGAGTATGAAAAAGACCTGATGGCGCGCCAGATCATCCCCGGTAACGAGCCGGGGGAGATGATCCCGCTGGTCATGCAGGACCGCACCTTTGTTGACGCAACCCCGATTCCCAACCCCTACAACAACAATGTCCTGACGCCGCGTGTCCGGGTCACCGACCCCCTCTGGAACTGGGGCACCGGTGGCTTTGCGGCCGATGGCAAGACCCGTATCCCGAAAACCGGCGACCTCTGGCTGCCGCATGTCTATATGCCGGCCCAGAATCCGTTCAATCCTGATCTGGGCGGGCTCAACCCGTTCGGTCGCTGGATGTATGGTCCCTGGTTCTATCCGCCGACCCAGGTCAACCATCCGCCAATCGCCAACCCCTACTATGATGTGGATTGCAGCAGCACCAATCCGTATATCCTCGCCGACTGTCAGACTCCGGGTCAGCCGCCGCTGATCCCGGCGACTCCGCATCCGTCGATGGGGATGGAGGCGTTCTTTGATTCATGGATCGTTAACGGCACGGCGTTCCCGACCCTAGAGGTCGAGCCGAAGGCCTACCGCTTCCGGATTCTCAACGCCGCCAACGACCGCGCACTCAATATGTCGATCTACAAGGCCGACGGCACTCCGGCCAATATGAGTCCGGTGGCGCCGGGTGGCACGACGCCGTTCAGCGGTGCCGCCGTTCCGGCTAACTTCGATCCCAAAACCGAGGTCAAGTTGGCTCCTGCACAGGTGACCCCGGGCTGGCCTGATAGATGGCCGATCGATGGCCGCGCTGAAATGGTCCCCGACCCGGGCGATTGTATTACTGGTCGCTGCAGTAACTGGGGCCCGAGCTGGGTCCAGATCGGTACCGACGCTGGCTTTATGCCGAAACCGGTGGTTATCGACCCGCAGCCGATCCAATGGAACATCGACCCGACCGCTTTCTGGGTTGGCATTGTCGAGGATGTCGCGCTCGCCCTGATGCCGGCCGAACGTGCCGACGTCATCGTTGACTTCTCACAGTATGCCAACCAGACCCTGATTGTTTACAACGACGCGCCGGCTGCCTGGCCGGCAGGGGTCTTTAACTATGACTACTGGACCGGTGCTCCCGATTATCGCGACTCAGGCGGTTATGGTGCTGGCGGTACCTTCAACGCCGTGACCGGGTTCTACGACGGAGGTCATGGCCCCTTGCCCGGCTTTGCACCCAACACCCGTACCGTGATGCAGATCAAGGTCAAAGGGCTCAGCGAAATTACCACACCTTCGACCCTCGATATGGCTGCCCTGGAGGCTGAATTTACCACTGCGGCTCCGGCAACCACCCTCAACCCTGCCGACCCGACCACCGGAGCGACCAAGTCGCTGTTCGAACGGGCCATGGAGCCAATCATCGTCGCCCAGTCGGCCTATGACGAGGCCTACGGTAAAATCTTCCCGTCCGTTGCTCCCTGGGGCGGGGTGCGTTACCGGATGGATGACAACCATATCTTTAATTTCCAAACCATCGATGGCGAGCAGGTCAGCGTCCTGATGAAGCCGAAAGGCATCCATGACGAGATGGGCGCCTCCTTCGATGCCGAGTATGGACGGATGAGCGGTAACCTGGCGATTGAACTCCAGCCGCCGCAAACCAATGCTGCCAACCTGAACCTTTATGCCTATTCCGACGTGCCGACCGAAATCGTCGAGAACTCGACGACCGCCAAGGTCCAGGTTGATGTCCTCGGTCAGCTGGCCGACGGGACCCAGATCTGGAATATTTCCCACAACGGCGTCGATACCCATCCGATCCACTTCCATATCTTCGACGTGCAGTTGATCAGCCGACTCGGCTGGGATAACCAGATCAAGCTGCCGCGCCCCAATGAACTGGGCTGGAAAGATACTGTGCGGATCAGCCCGCTGATGGACACCATCGTTGCTGTCCGTCCGGTCGCGCCGCTGCTGCCGTTCGGCGTGCCTGACAGCGTGCGGCCGCTGAACCCGGCTCTGCGGATCAACTCGCAGATGGGCTTCAGCAACGTCGATCCGGTTACCGGCCAGGCCTATGCCGCGCCGTCCTTTTGGGGCACACCGGATCCCAATGCCGGCGGCATCACCGGAGTACACAACGTGCTCTACAACTTCGGTTGGGAATACGTCTGGCACTGTCATATTCTCAGCCACGAAGAGATGGATATGATGCGGGCGATCATCCTCCAGGTTTCGACCTTGGCCGCCGACACCTTTACGCTCGATGCCACCGCGGCACCGCTGTTGAGCTGGGTTGATCCGTCTCCGGTTGACTACACCCAGTACCCCGACTATGTCACCGGCAGTCCTGGTGTCTTCGGCGATGCGCAGAAAAACGAAATCGGTTTCAACGTCTGGCGTTCAAGCGCTGGTGGCGGCTGGACCTTTGCCGGGTCGACCCTGGCCAACCAGACCAGCTTTGATGCCACCACCGGTCATACCGCTGGAGATGCCTATGTCATCGAGTCCTACAACGCCGGCAACACCACCTATTCGTCAGCCCTCGGTACCGTTGCTCTCGGTCTCTCTGCGACCCCCACGGTCCCGATGGACCTTACCCTGACCGCGACACTTGCTGGTCCGATTGCCAACAATCCTGTTGAAATGGTCGAGTATTACAACGGCACCACCCTGATCGGTACCGTGCTCGGCACAGCCGGGGCACCTTATAGCTTTACCTGGCTCGGTGTCCAGAGCGGCAGTTATTCGTTGACCGCCGTTGTGACCGTAACCGGAATTGATCCGGGCAACCCCAACCCGCCGTCGCTTTATGCGGTCTCCTCACCGACCCCGTTGGTGGTTGGCGGCGGTCTGACCGTCGGTTTAGCCGCCACGGCGACGGCGACCGGCCTGCCGACAATCACGGTCTGCGATACCATTGATCTGGTGACCACCATCGCCGTCGGTGGTACCGCACCTTATACCTCCACCTGGGCGGTCGATGGCGTGACGCTGATCGACCCTGTGACCGGTCTGCCTTTGACCGGCGACCAGACCGGGGCTCAGGCGCTTGCCGCGTTGACCGCCGGGTCCCATCAGATCACCCTGACCGTGACCGACGGAGTCGGCAATGTCGGCAGTCAAACCCAGGCGATCACCGTCACCAACAGCGCTCCGGTCGCCAACGCCGGTGGTCCTTACGCGCTGGCTTATGGTGGCACCGTGGCCCTGAACGGAACCGCAATTGATGCGAACCCCTGCGATGCTCTCAGTTATGCCTGGGATATCGACAACGACGGCCTCTATGATTACTTCAGTGCCAATCGCACTCTCAAGTACTCGGTCATCCAGCCTTGGCTCGCGGCTGCCGCCGCAACCGCCGGCCCGGGTCCGGTCTACACCCTGACTTTTAAGGCCACGGATGCCAGCGGGGCCACGTCGGTTGATACGGCTCAGTTGACCCTGGGGGCGGCTCCCTACATAATCACCACCACCGCCCTGACCCCGGGGACCGTCGGGACAGCCTATAGCCTGCAGTTGGCGATCATCGGCGCCAACCCGGGCAGCACCTGGCAGGTTTACGGTCTGCCGGACGGCCTGGTGCTTGATCCGGCCACCGGGATCATCAGTGGTACGCCGACGGCCGCCAACATTCGGAGCGGCAGCACGACCGCGACCATTCCGGTCAGTATTATCAACATCGATGCGACAGCACCTGCCTATACCAGCACGGTCCTGTTCATGACCATCAGCCTGTAACCGATTGCAGGTCGGCACGCCCACGAGCGTGCCGACCTGCCCGAGGAAATGGATCGAAACGACGATGAGACAGAGAAAAATGAAACAAGGATTGAAATCCTCCAGCCTGATACCGCTGCTTGGCCTGCTCTTGGTTGCTGCTCCAGCTCTGGGAGCTCCCCTTGAACTCAAGGACGAGACGGCGAAGATCAGCTACAGCCTCGGCTACCAGATCGGCGGCGACTTCAAACAACAGCAGGTCGGCATCGACGCCGCTGCCGTGGTTCAGGGGATCCAGGATGCCCTGGCCGACAGCAAACCGCTGCTGACCCAGCAGCAGATGAACGAGCTGCTGGTCTCGCTCAAGCAACAGGTGGTGGCTACCCAGCGCCAGGAGTTGTTCCAGAACAGCAACGAGTTCCTTGCCGCCAACCGCAAGAAGGAGGGGGTTACGGAACTCCCCAGCGGCGTCCAGTACCGGATCATCGAGGCCGGAGAGGGGGTTAGCCCGACGCTCGAGGACACCGTTGCACTGCGCTTTCACGCGACCCGTACTGACGGCACCCCGGTGGTCTCGACCGGCAAAGACGAATCGCGCAACTATCAGGTCAAGAGCGCCATCCCGCCCTTACGCCAGGTGCTGTTGATGATGAAGCCTGGAGCACACTGGGAGGTGGTCATTCCGCCCAGTAACCGTATCAAGCTGACCGAGCGCAACGGCGCGTTGATCTACGATCTCGAACTGGTCTCCGTACAGGCAGCGGCGACCGGCCAGGGGAGCTGAGATGTCTTGTTCAACTCTTGCAATTGATCAGCCGAACAAGCAAGAGGTTCCGGTGTTATGGTCTGTTGCGAGGGCGAACCGAAGCGCCAACCGGGATTGGTCTCGGTCACTGACAAAGACGGGTATTAAGGTATTCACTTAACGTTCTTATAGGGTTTAACCGAAGCTGGGGGTAGTTCCCCGATTTTCAGGAGGATTTTATGAAGATTTTACAGCGACGCATCCTGGCACTGTTCATCGCCATCACGGTGGGAGTGGTCTTCGGGGCTTTTTCGGCGGCACTGGCCGCGGTACCGGGCGGCACGCTCGACCCGACGACGGTTCCCAAGTACGTAACCCCGCTGGTCATTCCACCGGTTATGCCGGCAACCGGGATCACCGGCGACACTCCC
Organism: Geothermobacteraceae bacterium; assembly: GCA_035266745.1. Classification (GTDB taxonomy): domain Bacteria; phylum Desulfobacterota; class Desulfuromonadia; order Desulfuromonadales; family Geothermobacteraceae; genus DATFMT01. The sequence goes on from DATFMT010000226.1 coordinate 11,232, forward strand.
CAGGCCGATCTGGATATTGCGGTGCGGCAGTTCAAGCAGCAGATCCTCCCCGGTGGCATCTGGGACAACCTCGGCGGCACCAGCAACAATTATCCGCCGACCACGGTCTGGAGCTACGGCAGCGCCAGCGACCCGATGCCCGATTCGAGCGCCCTTGGCGGCGGACTTGGCGTCGCTCCGGCCGCCAACTCCTCCTTTAACTATCCCGCCTTCACGGTTGAGAACGTATCCGGCGTCATGAACAAGGTCCGCTGGCGCAATGAATTGGTCGAGGACCCGGTTGCCTGCTTCTATGGCAGCCCGACCGGCACTTCCTGCAACTACCTCACTCACCTGCTGCCGGTCGATCAGACCCTGCACTGGGCCAACCCGTCCAATGCCGACTGTTATGACCACATGACGGGTACCTTCCACAGCGGCACCGACTGCGAGACCCTTAATCAGCTCCCTTACCTGGGGCCGGTGCCGATCGTCACTCACGTACACGGCGCTCACGTCAATCCCGAGAGCGACGGCTACCCCGAGGCCTGGTGGCTGCCGAATGCCAGTAACATCCCGGGCACCTACGCCACCGGAGGCACCCGCTTCGGTCAGTGGACCGGTGACGGCCCCAACAGCGTGGCCGGATCGGCATTCTTTGCCTACGAGAACACCCAGGAACCGACCACCATCTGGTACCATGACCATTCCATGGGCATGACCCGCCTCAACGTCTACGCCGGCCCGGCCGGGTTCTGGCTGGTACGTGAGCTAGGTCTCCAAGATACCGTTCAGGATTATAATGGTGGTACTCCGACGGCCGGCAGCCTGCCCTGGCCGCCGCCGCTCGCCGGCGACAGCGTCGTCGACCTCAATGCCTCGGCGCTCCGTGACACCATCCGCGAAATCCCGGTGGTCATTCAGGACCGCTCCTTCGACTGGGTCGACGCCGCCGGCAACCCGGTTCCCCAGGGGAGCCCGGACGCGGTCGGCACCGAACTCTGGTACCCGAGCGACCGGGTTGATTTCGACGGCTATGCCGGCCCGACCCTCGGCAGCCCGCTCGACGCCGATGCCGACATCTCCAAGATCTGGAATCCGGAAGCCTTCTTCAACACCATGGTTGTCAACGGTGTGACCTGGCCGAGCTTGGCTGTCGAGCCGGAGCAGTATCGTCTCCGTCTGCTCAATGGCTGTAACTCGCGGACCCTCAACCTGTCGATGTTCGTCGTGACTCCGGGGACTGATACCCAATACGGTACCGCAGACGACGTTATCACCGCGACTGAGGTCCCCTTCTATCAGATTGGCGGTGATCAGGGCTTCCTGCCCTACGTGACCGAAGTTGTGAAGGGTAGCATGACCCAGCTGCGGCCTGGACAGGCATCGGTAGTACAGTCCACGCCTGCTGATCAAGCGCTGTTAATGATGCCGGCCGAGCGTGCCGATGTCATCCTCGACTTTTCCGGATTTGCCGACAATACCCATATCCGCATTCTCAACACCGCCGGCGATGGACCTTTCAACGGTGACCTCGGTCCGGCGAATGCTGCAGACCCGGTGACTACCGGCCAGGTCATGGAATTCGTCGTCAAAGACACTGCGGCCACCGGCTTGCCGAGCACCGCAGTCACCGACCTGATGCTCCCCGCCGACACCCCGCTCGGCCCGGCGGACAACGCCGCCAGCCCGCGCAAGCTGTCGCTCAACGAGATGATCTCCGACACGGTCTGCGTTGCCATCAACGGCGTGACCGAAGAGATCCAGTATCTGTTCACCGACCCCAACCTGGTGACCGATCCGGCCGTGCTGGCCGACTGTGAGGCGCAGGGTGCGGCTCTCGGTGGCGACTGGGCCGGCGAGCCGGCCGGTCCGCGCCAGGCGCTGCTCGGCGACATCACCGACGATGGCTTTGGCAACTACACCGCCGTGCCGCAGCGCTGGATGGACCCGATCAGCACCAACCCGGTTCTCGGTTCCACCGAAATCTGGGAAGTCTACAACACCACCATGGACGCGCACCCGATCCATGTCCACCTGGTGCGCTTCGAGATCGTCGAGCGCGAAGATCTCACCTTCAATCCCGATGGGTCGATGACCCATACCGGTGTCACCTATACGCCGGAACTCAACGAGCTCGGTTTCAAGGATACCGTGGTCGCCTATCCGGGTCAGGTGACCCGCCTCAAGGCTCACTTTGACATCCTCGGTCTGTATGTCTGGCATTGTCATATCGTCGAGCATGAAGACAATGAGATGATGCTGCCGTTTGAAGTTGTCCCAGGACAAGCGGCGGCACCAGCCTCCATTTCAGTCCCGGCGACTAGTAGTACAGGTAGTTACCAAGTGTCCTGGGCCGATTCTGCTACCGTTGGTGCGACTTATACCCTGCAGGAGTCTACCGATCCGACATTTGCCACTGGCGTAACAGAAACCCTGAATGCTGTTTCTCCGGTTAGTATTGCCGGGAAAACAAATGGGACCTACTACTATCGGGTTAAGGCTGTGAAACCACCGATTGCGGATAGTGCTTGGATGGTTGGAGGGAATGGATGTGTGGTAACAGTAGTTCCTGCCACCATGGTTTCTCCGGCAGATACCTCGACGCTAGCCGGCGCTAGTCAGACTTTCACCTGGACTGATGTTGGTGCCAGCAATTATGTCCTCCATTTTGGGACGACACCAGGTGGCAGTGACATTATCGTTATTTATCCTTCTCCATCGACCGCGACGAGTACGACGGTAGGTGGTCTGCCAGTTGACGGGAGTACAGTCTATGTCCGTCTCTGGTCAGAGATTGGTGGGGTCTGGTATTTCAACGATTACAGCTACACTGCAGCGAATCCGGTAATAACTCCCTCCGCTATGGTTACTCCGGCAGACACCTCGACGCTTGCCGGGTCAAGCCAGACATTCACCTGGACCGATGCTGGGACCAGTAATTATGTCCTCCATCTTGGGACGACACCTGGCGCCAGTGACATTATTGTTATTTATCCCACTCCCTCGACCGCGACGAGTACGACGGTAGGTGGTCTGCCAGTTGACGGGAGTACAGTCTATGTCCGTCTCTGGTCAGAGATTGGCGGGGTCTGGTATTTCAACGATTACAGCTACACGGCAGCAAATCCGGTAACTCCGTCCGCCATGGTTTCTCCAGCAGACACCTCGACGCTTGCCGGATCGAGCCAGACATTCACCTGGACCGATGCTGGGGCCAGTAATTATGTCCTCCATTTTGGGACGACACCTGGCGCCAGTGACATTATTGTTATATATCCCACTCCCTCGACAGCGACGACCACGACGGTAGGTGGCCTGCCGGTAGACGGGAATATGGTCTATGTCCGTCTCTGGTCAGAGATTGGCGGGGTCTGGTATTCTAACGATTATACCTATACGGCATTTGGGCCATAAGCGATTCAGTATTAGATGTCGAAACAGAATTAATTAATAGCAGTTTGTTCGAAACTCTTTACACAGAAAAGTCCCCGTAGTTAAATGGGGACTTTTCTGTGTAGACAACGGGGTGGTTGCCTGCCCATAAGGGTTTCTATTAAGATTACTCTTCATGCGAAAATGTGATAATGTTTGACGTCAGATGTAATCTTTTCGAGTACGCTGGCGTGTTAAAAGGAGAATTTTCTGGCAAACGATTGTCAGATTCTTTGATGAAAAGCCACACTACAGACACTTGGGTTCGTTAAAATCGTCATTGGGGGATGTTAGTATGACCATTAAGGCCATTTGTAGCGATCACGGTATTTCGAGGATGGACTTCTATAACTGATCATTCAAGTACATAGACATGAACGCTTGCGACTTGAAAAGCAAGAAAAAGATGGACAATGAACTCTCAATTTAAACACATATATGCAGACATGGAAATGAATCACGACAGATCTAGATTAATTGCAAGACATAAATATTAAAAGAAATCCAGCTCAACTACTTGCCTGAGTTCCGATTCTGTTCAGCATGGAAGTCCCTTATCGGTCTGTCTTGGGGGAAATTGTCACATGTCTCAGTGATCATAGCGATTTCGAGATAGTTGAACGTAGCGGCGTATTCTCCCATGATCAATATCCAAAAAGTTCTTTATGAACACTGCTAACGTTTCAAACAAAGATATGTCTCAAAATAAATTTCGCCCAGACATAGAAGGACTTCGCGCCATCGCGATACTTTTGGTCGTCGGTTATCACGCTAAAGTTCCTGGGCTTAGCGGTGGGTATGTAGGTGTAGATATCTTTTTCGTTTTGTCTGGTTACCTTATAACAATGTTGTTAGTTCAAGAGGTTGAAAAGACAGGGACTGTAAATTTGGCCCGATTTTACGCACGGCGTGCACGGCGACTTCTGCCGGCCCTTGCCCTAGTTCTTTTAGTGACAGTTCTTTTTAGTGTGATGATCTTTGCTCCATTAGAGCATCGTGTTGTCGCAAATGCAGCAATCTCAACTGCAGCTTACCTGAGCAATATGTATTTTGTCGTCGCATCGACAAGTTACCTCGGTGGTTCAGCAGAAGCCAACCCACTACTTCATACATGGTCGCTAAGTGTCGAAGAGCAGTTTTACATGGTTTGGCCAATTTTCGTGATGTTATCTCTTGGAGCATTAAGGTGGCAACGAGGAGGGATAAGTCGACGTCGCCTGCTTAGTTGGATGATCTTGGTTGCTATCATATCTTTTTCTTCATCTTGGTATCTCACAACCATTCGACAACCTTGGGCTTTCTTCCTCTGCTCAGCTAGGGCGTGGGAGTTTGCAATCGGTGCTATTGCGGTTTTAGCCCCTCAAGGGTGGGCACTTGATGTATTTTCTGGGAAATTAAATGCAATAAAAATGTTTCCGTCTGTTGGAAGGTTTGTTGAAAGGAATGCAAGTCTACTTGGTTGGATCGGTTTGTTTGGTGTTGTCATATCTTCAGTCTCATTTAATAGAACAACCATCTTCCCTGGTTTGGCAGCGCTATTGCCCGCATTGTCTACGGTGCTTGTTCTTCGAGTCGGTAATCTAACCAACTCAAGTGTCAGCAAAGTACTTTGTATCCGCCCTTTTCAGGAGATCGGTCGCCTTTCATACTCATGGTATCTCTGGCATTGGCCAGTTCTCGTTTTTGTAGAAGCAATTATTCCCGGAGTATCACTTCCCACGCGAATTGGCCTATTAATAGTATCGTTAGTGATTGCAGAGGCTTCTTATCGTTTAGTTGAAAACCCCGTCCGTCATCACACATTTTTTGCAAAAAATTCAATAAACTCTCTCGCTTTGGCGGCGGTCATTACTCTCGTTTGTGTGGGATTATCTTTTGGCTGGAGGCAAGCGTCTGGCGAGTGGAAAGAGTCGCCCGAGCAGATGCGCTTTGCTAGCGCAAAGAACGATCTTTCCTTGATGCAAACTTCTGGTTGCAACTCTAATTATTACAATATTGAATTAAATATTGATAAGTGTACGGCGGGCGCAATGGATGCTACCCGCAAGATGGTACTTTTTGGAGACAGTCATGCCCTTCAATGGTCGCCCGCATTGGAAGAAATTGCGGTTCAAAATGACTTGCAATTAATAGTGATGACGAAAGATGCTTGTGCCCCCGTGAATATTCCTTACATTTACTCTCTGCTTGGCAGAGAATATAAAGAGTGTGAAACTTGGCGGGATAAGGTGCTGGAAAAGATAGAAGAGTTTAACCCTGAGTTAGTTGTTGTATCTAACTCATATTTTTATCCTTTTAGTAGGACTGAGTGGCTCAATGGATCAGATTATGTCATAAAAGCAATAAGTAATTCAAGTCAATTTGTGGTGATTATGAGAGACACTCCTAGGTTTAGTCTTGATCCACCTTCTTATTTAGCACGTAAATCCTGGAGTCCTCTTAATATTTCTCAACTCTATTTGAAGTATGGTGTTGATTTTGTAAACCCACCAATCAATGTTTATGAAATACAAAGAAATATTGCGAAATATTATGACAATGTATCAACTGTTGACATGAATGATAACATCTGTTTAGAGCCTTCTTGTGATTTAGATCGTGACGGTACTATTATATATATGGATACCAACCACCTTTCAGCAAAGTTCTCAAAAAACTTGGCACCGTTGGTCGCTGAAAAGCTCAAAAACATCATGTTAGGAAACGATATAAACGTTGTGAAACATTCAAATATGGCTATTCGTATACATGAGCAATAACTAGGGAAGTGGTTTCGAAATGAGACATTTGATGGCTCTGAGGGAGAATGTATGGTGTTTTTGGCGGTCAAGTGGTTGGATTAATTCGTGGCCACAGGTAGGCCAGCCGTGTAAAAGTCAGGTGAACTTTTTATGGAGTCTTCGTTTAAGTGGTTGACGGGCACATTAGATCAGAATCGAGGACAAGAACATTTTGGATGAATATAAAACACAAACTAAAAATGCGGCCCCAAATTTGTTAGGCTCTAGACCATCAGAAACGGTTTTTGACGGATCATTTGACGTAGTTCCTGGTTTAATTGCTGGGGTGACTTATTGTACCGCCACTCGCATTCCTTAAGATGCAGCACGAAGTTTTTCTTCACCCCATTGAACTTTGTCAGCCGTCGTTTCGTAAAACTCCAGAAGGCTTCGATCCCGTTGATGTGGACGCCTTTGGAGACAAAATGTTTGCTCTTATTGATCCGTAAGTGTTTGTCGTAACCGACATCGACCAGGCCATCATAGCCTCGCCAGCCATCAGTCAGCACAACACTTTCCGGGTCGATTCTGCCACGAATGATTTTTTGTAAAGTCCTGGCAGAACAGTCGCTTACGAGTTCCGTGTAAATACGCCCGTCACGATCATAGATTCCGAAAACGGGTTGCTTGGTTGTCCCTCGACCGCGCTTACGAGGTCCCGGTCGACCACGAACACGAGTT
>DATFMT010000227.1:0-7920 GCA_035266745.1 Geothermobacteraceae bacterium
CTGACCCTTGTTGCGACTGCTGAACCACCAGAGTGGTGGGGCCGGATAAGCCCATGGATATGTCTAAATATCGCGAGATGTTTCTCAGCGAAACCCGTGAGCATCTCGAAAGCATGAATCAACTGATCGTTTCGCTGGAGAAAAACCCGGCGGATCGTGAGGGGGTCGATACCCTGTTCCGCGAGGCTCACTCCATCAAGGGGATGGCTGCTTCGATGGGCTATCAGCAGATGACCTCCCTGGGGCACTATCTCGAAGACTTTCTCGATCAATTCCGTGCCGCCGGTGAACTGCCGGGGGATGTATTCGATCGGCTGTTGGCCGGAGTCGACCTGCTGGGACAACTGCTCGAGGATATTTCCGCCGAGCGCCCGGAACGTGATGTCGCTGGTTTCTTAACCGCAGACACCGAGGCCCCTGACACCGCTCCTGTCGAGGCGGAGGTCGTGGCGGAAACCGAGCAAAGATCTCCCGTGATTGTCAGTCTGATGGTCATCCTCTCCGACCAGGCGGTTGCCCCCGCGGCCCGGGGTATGCTGCTGCTCAAGGAGTGCGAACGCTTCGGCCAGCTGGTTGAAAGTCATCCGGCCCTCTCGGAGCTCTCCCGCGGGGGGATGCTGAAAAAACTCAGTGTCATTTTGCAGACGACCACCCCTGCGGAACAGATTGAGGCAGCCCTGGCAGAAATGCCTGATGTTGAACGGGTCGAATTGCAAGCCCCGGAAATCGATGCCCCGGTTCCCCGGCGTCGCAAGGAGGATCAGGAACGGACCGTCCGCGTCAAGACCGACCTGCTCGACCAGTTCATCAACCTGACCGGCGAATTAATGACCAACCGCACCATGCTGCAGAACGCAGCACGCCACCAGGACTGGCCAGCGTTGCATGAGGGCCTTGATCAGCTTACCCGGCTGGTCGCCAATTTGCATCACCAGGTCCTGCAGGTGCGGATGATGCCATTGGGGAGCATCACCGGCCGTCTGCCGCGGCTGATGCGCGAGCTTTGCCAGGGACTCGGTAAGGAAATCCGGCTCGAGATCAGCGGGGAGGAGATCGAGCTCGACCGCTCGATTCTGGAGAAACTTGCCGATCCGTTGGTACACCTGCTGCGCAACGCCGCCGATCACGGAATCGAGCAATCCGGGACCGTGACCCTGCGGGCCTGGCGGGAAAAAGATCTGGTCCTGGTCGAACTGACCGATGATGGGCGCGGCATGGATCCGCAGCTGATCCGGAGCAAAGCGGTCGAACGGGGCTTGCTGAGCCGGGCGCAGGCCGAACAGCTGCCAGAATCCGAGCTCCTGCTGTTGGTCTGCCAGCCGGGGTTCTCGACCAAAGATGCGGTTTCCGAGACGTCGGGGCGGGGGGTCGGTATGGATATCGTCAAGGCCTCGGTGGAAGGCCTCGGCGGAAATGTCGAGTTGTCGTTGCCGGCGGGCGGCGGCACCCGGGTCCTCTTGAAACTGCCGCTTTCGGTGGCGATCATCCGGGTTCTGTTGGTGCAGTGTGCCGGACAGATCATGGCCCTCCCCATTACCCGGGTCCAGCGGACCCTGGAGCTGTCACGTGATGAGCTGAAGCGATCCGGCCGCCAGTTGGTGATTTCGTATGAGGACGAGGTCTTGCCGCTGTTGTCGCTACGCAAGATTCTTGAGCTCAAGGCGCAGCCTGCTGGGACCGGTGTGCCGATTGTCGTGACGGAAATCCGCGGTCGGCGGGTCGGCTTGGTGGTCGACCAGCTGGTCGGGCAGCAGGAGGTGTTCGTCAAGGCTCTCGAGTTTCCATTGAACAAAGTTGCCGGCATTGCCGGGGCCACAATGTTAGGAAGTGGGCAGGTGGTTTTCGTGCTCGATCCGCAGGGGTTGTTGGACGCCGGTCGAGTGCGGGAGGAGAGGAGCGAGGCATGACTTTTTCCAGGTTAAGCGACTTACAGCTGGATACCTTGCGGGAACTGAGCAACATCGGCATGGGACATGCCGCAACCGCTCTGTCCCAATTGCTGCGGCGTGGCATATCCCTGCACGTGCCCAACCTGACCGTGACCGATATCTCCGAGGTGCCGACCTTGTTGGGCGGTGCGGAAATGGTCGTCGCCGGAGTCACTTTGGATGTCCTCGGGGAAGCCCGCGGCAACATCCTGTTGATTTTCCCCCGCGAGAGTGCCGAGCGGCTGCTCGGAGCTCTGGTTGGTCAGACCGGGTTGGACCCTCTGGAAACTCCGCTCGGGGCCTCGACCCTCTGCGAGGTCGGTAACATCCTTGCCTCGGCCTATCTGACCGCGCTCGGTCAGATGCTGCAGATGGTCCTGATCCCCTCGGTGCCGCGGATGGCCCTCGACATGGCTGGTGCGGTGGTCGACGCAGTGCTGATCGAACTGAGCCAGTCGGGCGATCTGGCCCTGATGCTGGAAACCGAATTTCATGACAACGAAGGCGGTCCGGAACCGATCCGCGGTCATTTTTTCCTGTTGCCGGACCCCGAGACGTTGCACGTGATTCTGAAAACCGTGGGAGAGGATCTGTGACTGAGAAACAGCGGATCGGAATCGCCGAATACCGGGTCGCCTCAGCGCCCCAGGTGCTGGTCAGCTATGGATTGGGATCGTGCGTCGGCATCGTGCTTTACGATCCGGATCTGAAACTCGGGGGCCTGGCACATACCCTGCTGCCGGAGCGGCGCTCCGGTATGGGCGAGGCTCGTCCCGGTAAGTTTGTCTCTCTGGCGATTCGTCAGATGTGGCAGGAACTGCTCGAGTTGGGCGCCGATCCGGAGCGCATCGTCGCCAAGATCTGTGGCGGCGCCCATATGTTTCATCCGCCGCCCGAGGACCCATCCCGCACCATTGGCCAGCGCAATATTGTGACCGCCCGGCAAACCCTTGCTGAACTCGGGATTGAACTGCAGGCGGAGGATGTTGGCGGCGGTCTGGGACGCACGGTCGAGTTCGATCTGGCCAGCGGTAAAGTTTTACTCCGTTTCGCCCGCGGGCAGGAAAGGACGAGAGAACTGTAAAGCTCTCATATGGAGATGATCATGAAAGCTGTTCTGTTACTGGCAGCTAGCTTGCTGCTGGTTTTCCCAACGGTTGGCCTAACGGAAAATGCCAGCCTCAACGATGTCGTAGAAACCCTGGAAAGGCCCTTCCGTGCCGAGACCCCTCGTGGTGAGGCGATTCAAGATTTCGCGGCCGATTTTTCCCAGCTATCAAGACTGGCTTCGCTCGACCGGGAACAGCGCGGCCATGGTCGGGTCGAGATCCGTTTCCAGCATCAGGCTGGCTCAAGCTCTCCACTGACCCAGTTCCGCTGGGAATACGATCAGCCGAACCATCAGGAGATCGTTTCCGACGGCGAGACCCTCTGGGTCTACATGCCGGAGAATAACCAGGTGATTCAGAGCACTATCGATACGACCCGCGAGGCGCAGGCGGAGGACCCGATGGCCTTTCTCACCGGCCTCGGTAACCTGTCGCGGGATTTTTCGATCGACTGGGCCGATCCCAACCATGATGGTAAAGGAAACTACCTACTGCAATTGCGGCCGCGGCGGGTCTCGGCGTTGATTAGCACGATGCAGATCACGGTTGACCGGGAAGCGGTCATTGACTTGACGCGCAAAAACCTGAGCGGGCAGCGCTTGCCGATAATCGCTTCGTCGGTTACCGATCCGAACGGTAACACGACACTGATCGAATTCAGCCAGGCACGGATCAACCGCGGCATCTCCGGGACCTCCTTTCGCTTTAGCATGCCACCAGGAGTCGATGTCGTCAGGCCGACCGATCAGGGTCTGGGTTACTGACCGTAACGCTTGAATAAGCTGAACGACCGCCCCGGAAGCCCTTTTCATCCGGGGCGGTTTTGTGTTATAAGTCTCCGATTCACGGGGGAAATTTCTTCCGGGAATGATTTTTTTAGCGAGGAGAGGAAAATGCCGAGTTTTGACATCGTATCCAAGGTCGATATGCAGGAAATTGACAACGCCGTTAACCAGGTGCGCAAGGAGATCGAGCAGCGCTATGATTTCAAGGGGACCCACAACGAAATCAACCTGGAAAAAGATAGTCTGGTGATCCTGGCTGCCGATGATTACAAGCTCCAGGCGGTCATCGACGTGCTGAAGGGGAAGCTGGTGCGGCGCAATGTCTCGACCAAATGCCTTGATTTCGGCTCCAAGGAGCCGGCTTCGGGGGGTGCGGTGCGGCAACGGGTCGCCATCATCCAGGGCATTGCCCAGGACAAGGGTAAGGAGATCGTCAAAGCGATCAAGCAGAGCAAACTGAAGGTTCAGGGGCAGATCATGGAGGACCAGGTCCGGGTCACCGGGAAGAAAATCGACGATCTGCAAGCTGTTATCCAGTTGATGAAGGGGAGCGACTTCGGTCTCGAGCTCCAGTTCATCAACATGCGTTCATAAACAAACCTCGAGATGCGATCTGCGAGACGAGAGGTTCCAGGCCCGAGGCGGGCTGCCTGCAGGTCTTCATTATAAGGACATTATGAGATACAAAGTTTCCCTGGTCAGCCTCGGCTGCCCGAAAAACTTGGTCGATGCCGAGGTCATGCTCGGACACCTGCCGCCGGAGCGGTTCGAAATCGTCCTCGACGAGGCCGAGGCGGACGTCATCATCGTCAACACCTGCTCGTTTATCAAGGAAGCCAAGGAAGAGTCGGTCGAAACCATCCTCGATGTCGCCGATTACAAGAACACCGGCAACTGCAAATTGCTGGTGGTCAGCGGCTGCTTGCCACAGCGCTATCGAGACGAACTGGCCGGCGAATTGCCCGAGGTCGACCTGTTCATGGGCACCGCCGACGCACCGCGTATCATCGAGCTGCTCGAAAGCGGCCTGGCTGGCGGGGGCCAGGTCGAGGCGGTCGGTCTGCCGGAATATCTCTATGACCACACCACGCCACGGGTCAAGTCGTCGCCGCATTATTCGGCCTATGTGAAGATCGCCGAAGGCTGCGCCAATCACTGTTCCTACTGTATCATCCCGCAGTTGCGCGGCATGCTGCGCTCCCGCACCATCCCGTCGGTGGTTGAGGAGGTGCGCAACCTGGTCGCCCAGGGGGTGCGCGAGATCAATCTGATCGCCCAGGACATCACCGCCTTCGGTGCCGACCGCGAGGACGGCACCCGCATCGAAGACCTGTTGCGCGATCTGGTCAAGATCGAAGAGTTGACCTGGGTCCGGTTGCTGTATGCCTACCCGGACGGCATCAGCGACGAGCTGATCGAGCTGATGGCCAGCGAAGCGAAGATCTGCAATTACCTCGATGTCCCTTTGCAGCATATCGACGACGGGGTCCTGGCGCTGATGAACCGCCGGGTCGACGAGCAGGGGATTCGCGACCTGCTGCAGCGGATCCGCACCCGGATTCCCGATCTGACCCTGCGGACCTCGTTTATCGTCGGTTTCCCGGGGGAAACCGACGAGCAGTTCGACAAGCTGCTGGAATTCGTCCGCGAAGGGCATTTTGAACGGGTTGGGGTGTTCCGCTATTCCCGGGAAGAGGGGACCCCGGCCGCCGCGCTGGCAGAGCAGGTCCCGGAGCGGACCAAGAAATCCCGTTACACCAAGTTGATGAAGGCCCAGGCGCGGGTTTCGTTCCGCAAGAATCGCGCCCTGGTCGGCCGGCAGGAAGCCGTGCTGGTCGAGGGTTACAGCGAGGAAACCGATCTGTTGCTGCAGGGACGTAGCGTCCGCCAGGCCCCCGATGTCGATGGTCTGGTCTATATCACCGCCGGCCAGGCGGAGGTCGGTGATATCGTCCAGTTGCTGATCACTGACTCTTCCGAATATGATCTGATCGGTGAAATTGTTCCTGCCTCCTGAATTGCTGCGCCGCTGGTCGGCGCGGCAGGAGATCTCATTCATGTCCACTTGCCTGCGCAAGCTGTCTGTCCTGTTGCTGCTTCTGCTGGCGCTGACCGGCTGCGAAGAGCGATCGCAACGTGTCAGCCGCAGCCAACTGCTGATGGGCACGCTGGTCGATATTGTCGTGGTTGCCCCTTCTTCTGTGGCCGAGCCGGCTATCGATGCGGCCTTTGCTGAGATGCACCGGATCGAAAACCTGATGTCGCCTCATGTTGAACAGAGCGATGTCTGGCGTCTGTCACACCAGCCCGGCCCGGTCACCGTCAGTGCCGAGACCGCCGAGGTCCTGCGTCGTGGTCAAATAGTGGCCAGCGAAAGCGGTGGTGCTTTCGACATGACCCTGGGCCGTCTGAAACAGCTCTGGGGGGTTGAATCTGCGACACCACGGGTGCCGAGTGACGAGGAGATCAGGACCGCCTTGCAGGGGATCGGCCCCGACGCGCTCCGTCTCGAGGGGCATACTGTTTACAAACGGCGGCCCGAGCTGCAGGTCGATCTGGGTGGCATTGCCAAAGGCTACGCGATTGACCGGGCGGTTGCCGTTTTGCGCCAGTCCGGGGTGCGGCATGCCTCGGTCAACGCCGGTGGCGACCTGCGCCTGATCGGCGATCGTGGCGACCGCCCCTGGCGTATCGGCATCCAGCATCCGCGGCAAAGCGGCGAGCTGCTGGCAACCCTGGACCTGGAAGACATCGCGGTGGTCACTTCGGGCGATTACGAACGGTTTTTCGAACGTGACGGCGTCCGCTATCACCACCTCTTCGACCCGCAGACCGGCCGGCCGGCGCGGGGCTGCCAGTCGGTGACGGTGGTGACCGACGAGGCGATGCAAGCCGACGCCCTGGCGACTGCGGTGTTTGTCCTCGGGCCGCAGCGCGGCATGGAGTTTTTGCGGCAAAACCGGGCCGAGGGCATCCTGGTGACGGCCAGCGGTGAGGTCCTTGTAACCCCGGGGCTGCAGTCGCGAGTCCATTGGCCATGAAGCAGTTCTGGGCCAGAATGCTGCCGGGCGACCGAGTGGTGGTCCTGTCGCTGCTGTTGGTCGCCGTTGGCCTGATTCTGCTCCAGCTCGGTCGGGCGCCGGGGCGCACGGTGGTTGCCGAGGTCGACGGCAAGGTTGTCTTCACCGCCCCACTCGCCAGCGACCGGCAGGTCAGTTTGCCCGGTCCGCTCGGCACCACCGAGCTGCAGATCGCCCAGGGTCAGGCGCGGATTATTGCTTCTCCCTGTCCGAACAAGGTCTGTATCCGCATGGGGGCGGTTTCCGACCGCGGCGAGTTGCTGGCCTGCGTGCCGAACCGGCTGCTGGTCCGTATCGAGGGGGGGGATGACCATGAGGAGAGCAGCTATGACCTCCTCAGTCGCTGACCCGCCGACACTGCCGCAGGCGCGGCGCAAGGTCTTCCTGGCCCTGTTTACCGCCCTGGCGATCGCCCTGCACACCTTCGAGTTCCTGCTCCCCTCGCCGACTCCCTGGTTTCGGCTCGGGATGGCCAATATCCTGACCCTGGTGGCCCTGTTTCTGTTTGACGGCCGGGCGGCCTGGACGCTGGCACTGACCCGGATCGGTGTCGGCTCGCTGGTCCTCGGCCAGTTGCTCTCACCGGGATTCTTCCTGTCGCTGGCCGGCGGGGTTACTGCCACGGCCCTGATGACCCTGTTTCATCGACTTTTTCCGCGCCGGCTCGGACCGATCGGCATTTCGACACTTGGCGCTTTTGGGCATGCGCTGGGGCAGATGACCCTGGCCTGGTGGCTGTTGGTTCGCCATCCGGGGATCTGGAATCTGTTTCCTTATCTGCTGCTCGCCGCATTGCTGACCGGGGTCCTCAATGGCCTGGCCGCCGACCTGCTGCTCGGGATGTTGCGTCGTCACCGGGCTTTCGCCGGGGAAAGAGCCGGCAACGACCTGAACTGAATGCGACCCGCTGCCCGGCAAAGACGGGGACAAGCGAGAGCTAATTTGTTATACTCATGCCGTTTTCCAGTGACGGGAGCGCAGTGCTGCTAATGTGGCTGACCGCATGACTGCTGTTGCT
>DATFMT010000228.1:0-2562 GCA_035266745.1 Geothermobacteraceae bacterium
ATGAAATGCCAGTCAACCTGCTGCCGGACCAGCGCGAATTTGTCGCTGAATTCCTGGACATAACTTTCGCCGAACAGCCGTTGTCCGGCCGTGGCCGCCTGGTCGATATCCGCGGCCGGTTTCTTTTTCGAGACGGCGACCAGCCGAACCTCGTCGGGAGCGCGCCCGGCGCGTTCACAGCTGGCTTGGATTTGCCGGGAAATCTCTAGCAGGTTGTCAGCAATCGTCATGACATCGACTCTGTCTCACTGGCTGAATCGCGACTAAAGGGTCGGGGCATCCCCAGGCTGACCAGGGCTTCAACAACTTCGGCCAGCGGCAGGCCGACAACGTTGGTATAACTGCCGGTGATTCGGGAGACGAACCCGGCCGCTCCCCCCTGGATGGCGTAGCTGCCGGCCTTGTCGAACGGTTCGCCGGTGGCGACGTAGCCGTCTATTTCGTCAGCGCTCAGGTGGCGAAAGGTCACCCGGGTCGTGGTCTTTCCGGTCAACGTGCGCCCGGCCTGCCGGTCATGAATGGCATAGCCGGTGACGACCGTATGTTCGCGCCCCGAAAGCAGTCGCAACATCTGCGTTGCCTCATCAGCGTGGCTCGGTTTGCCGAGAATCTGCCGGTCACACAGGACAATCGTATCACTGCCGAGAAAAAATCGCCCGCCCTGGTTGCGGCGACCGGCTACTTCAAGCGCCTTGTCACGGCTCAAGCGGATGACGTGGGCTTCCGGGGCCTCCTCCGGCAACACGGATTCATCGACCCGACTCGGAACGGACTGGAATGTATAACCGAGGCGTTGGAGAAACTCTTGGCGGCGCGGCGAGGCCGAGGCGAGGATCAGCAGTGGCGCATTAGGTGTAAGAGTTGAGAAAGGCATGGTGTGGATATCCAAATCGAATCGAGCGGACCTTCCGGCAGGTGCGGGTGATGGTTAGCATCAGGGGTCAGATATAAACAATTTTATCTTTGCGAAGCGAGGGTTCAAACAGTACAACCCGGTTGCGGCCATTGGCTTTGGCCTGGTACATAGCCAGGTCGGCCGCATTGAGCAGTGAATCGGAATCCTTGCCATGACCCGGGAAGGAGGCAATGCCGATGCTGATCGAAAGTCGGCCCAGCGGCAATTCCTCTTCTCTGTTGAAGGATTCTCGTTCCACAGCATTGCGAATCCGCTCGGCGACCAGGCGGGCCGATTCGGCATCGGATTCCGGCACGATGATGCAGAACTCCTCGCCGCCAAATCGGGAGACGATATCCATGTCACGCGCCGAGCGGCGCAGCAGGTGGGCGACCTTTTTCAGCGCCTTGTCACCGGCCAGGTGGCCACACAGGTCATTGTAGTCCTTGAAATGATCGAGATCCAGCAGCATGATGCTGAACTTGAGGTTCTGCCGGCTGCTGCGGCTGAACTCTTCCTCGAGGCGATGGTTGAGGTACCGGCGGTTGTAGAGACCGGTCAAGGGATCGGAGGTCGACAGCTCTTCGAGCAGGTTGGCACGTTCCAGCATCGAGGTTCGTTCGACCAGCTTGCCGCCGTGGGCGGCGAACTTGAGCAGGGCCTGCAGATCTGCGTCGGTAAATGCTGTTCCATCCTGCTTGTCTGACAGGTTGAGCACCCCGATGTTGCTTTCCCCGGAGCAGAACGGAATGCTCAGGAACGAATGGGTGGCGAAACGTGGTCGACTGGTGACGCTGACCCGCCGATCCTGGTTGAGGTTGTGGACCAGCAGCGGTGCGCCGCTTTCAATGACCTTGCCGGCGATCCCCTGCCCCTTGAGGATGTGCATGTTTATGGCCAGCTGCCGATTCATGCCGAGACTGGCAATGACCGACAGCTTGTTGCCGGAGTCATCCAGCAGCATCAGCGAACCCTTGGTTGCACCTAGCAGCTCGGCCGCCATCTCCAGCAGAGTCTGGTAGAACATCTGCGAATTGTCAATCTGGGCCAGCTGACTGATCATGCTGAGAATCCGGTTGGAACGACTGGTTTCTTCCACACGATTACGGCGCCGCCGCAACCGGATCAGTTTTGCCGCCACCTTGCCGGACAGCAGCTCGATCAGCATCATGTCGCGTTCCGACAGTTCGGTATCCAGTAGCGCCAGAAAGCCGATCAGCCGGCCATCTACAGTCATTGGCTGACAGGTCAGGTGGTCGGCTTCGAGATAGGGAAAGAGTTCCTGAATGGCTTTGCCGCGCAGGATGATCTTGCGTTGCTCCTGCAGTTGCAATAACTTTGATGTCGACTTGTCGCCGAGCCGGACCGGAGGATGGGAAATCCCGAGCAGTCCTTTGAGAATTAGTTGCCGGTTGCTTCCCTGGGGAAACAGGATCGCCACCCGCGGAATATCGAATAGAATCGTCAGGGTCTCACTCAGTAACTGGATGACCTCATCAACCGAGCGGGCCTGGTCGATCTCCGGCCCCAGGTCAGTGATGGTGTTGATCAGGTTGACGGTTTGTTCATAGATGCGGGCAAAATAATTATCCTTGTTGAGCAGCGGCAGGACAGCGTAAATGTTATTGACGATGGTTTCCACTTCAGCCCGGGAGGCGCAGGGAAGG
>DATFMT010000229.1:0-4928 GCA_035266745.1 Geothermobacteraceae bacterium
CAGGGTCAGCTCGAGATATTCGGCATACCAGTCCTCTTCAGTGGCGACCTCAACCTCCGGGGCGAACTCACGCACCGTCTCGCACCCCTTGAGACGAACCCCCTGCTGCTGCAGGGCGGTGGTGATCTGCGGCACGAAGACTTCGGCGATATCCTTGTGGATCAGCAGCGTCTCCAAGGCGTTGCAGACCCCGGGACGCTGAACCTTGGCGTTGATGGCAATCTTTTCCGCCATCTCGAAGTCGGCCGTGGCATCGACGAAGGTGTGACAAACCCCCTTGTAATGCTTGATGACCGGAATTCGCGAATGCTCGACGACGAAGCGGATCAACCCCTCGCCACCGCGCGGAATGATCAGGTCGATCTCGTCTTCAAGCTTGAGCAATTCGAGGACCGCTGTGCGATCGGTGGTGGTGACGACCTGCAGGGCAGCGTCGGGCAGTCCCAGCTCGCGCATGGTGGTTTTGAGGATTCGGCCGATGGCGGTATTCGAATGGATCGCTTCCGAGCCGCCGCGCAGCACGACTGCGTTGCCGCTTTTCAGGCAAAGCCCGGCGGCATCGGCGGTGACGTTCGGGCGGCTTTCGAAGACGATGCCGATTACCCCGAGCGGAATACGCATCCGGCCGACCTGGATGTCGTTCGGTCGACGCCACATGCCGGTGATCTCGCCGACCGGGTCAGGCAGGGCGGCGACTTCGCGCAGGCCGTCGGCCATCCCCTTGATCCGTTCTGGGGTGAGGACCAGTCGATCGAGCATGGCGGCCGAGAGCCCCTTGGCTTCACCGGCCTGGACATCCTTTTCGTTTTCACGAATCAGACCTTCGGTTTCGAGCTCCAGGGCATCTGCCATGCGCAATAGCATGTCGTTCTTGATCGCCGAGGAAAGGTTGGCCATTACGCGGGAGGCCAGTTTTGCTTGTCGGGCGACGTCCAGCATCTGTTCAGCAATACTCATTGCCGGCTCCTCGTAGTTTTGCTTCAGGATTCATCCTGATTGTTGAGAACCATGTTATCACGGTGAACGATCTCGTCACCGTACTTGTAGCCGAGAATCTGCTCGATCTCACTCGAGTTGCGGCCGACGATCCGGATCAGTTCAGCCTGGGAATAATTGATCACCCCGCGGGCCAGCTCTTTACCATCGAGACTGCAGATGCGGATCGCATCACCCCGTTCAAAGCTCCCTTCGACCCTGCTGATGCCGGAGGGGAGCAGGCTCTTGCCGCGCTCGGAGACCGCCTTGATCGCCCCTTCGTCGAGCAGCAGTTTGCCGCGCGGCTTCTTGGTGAAGGCAATCCAGTGTTTGCGCGCCGCCATCCGGCCACGGGACGGGAGAAAATAGGTGCCGATTTCCTCCCCTTCAAACAGGCGCAGCAGGTTGCCCGGGGTACGACCGTTGATGATGGCGGCCGCCGCTCCGCAGAGCAGGGCCCGCTTGGCGGCCTTGAGCTTGGTGTTCATGCCACCGGTACCGAGCTCCGAGTGGCTCTCGCCAGCCATCTGCTCAATCGCTTCGGTGATCCGCTCGACAACAGGAATCAGCTTGGCGTCCGGGTGTTTGCCGGGATCCTGGTCGTAGAGACCATCAACATCCGAAAGGACCACCAGCAGGCCGGCCTCGACCAGGTTGGTGGTCATCGCCGAGAGGTTGTCGTTGTCGCCGAAACGGATTTCATCGACCACCACGGTGTCGTTTTCGTTGATGACCGGAATCACCTTGTGCTCGAGCAGGGTCATCAGGGTGTTGCGTGCATTGAGGTAGCGCCGGCGGTTGGCGAGATCGTCGCGGGTCAGCAGAACCTGGGCGACGACATGTCCAGAAGCCCTCAGGCGCTCCTTATAGGCGCGCATCAGACGGCTCTGGCCGATTGCCGCAGCCGCCTGCTTGAGCGGGATGGTCGGCGGTTTGCCCTTGATGCCGAGGTCTGACTTGCCGGCCGCCACCGCGCCGGACGAAACCAGGATGATCTCGTAGCCGCGTTCGATCAGCTGGTGGACATCCTGGCAGAGGGCGTCGAGCATCCGGTCGTTCAGGCCGTTAGCATCGGAGATGACACCACTGCCAATTTTGATCACCACCCGTTTGACGTGGGCCAGCAGGTTTTTCCGCATGTTCATGAGATAAACTCTTGTAATTTCACTATAAAATGCCGCGCAATCTTAACCTTGCGGGCCTTCATTGTCAAATCCTTCGCGCGCCAGCTGGCGGCTACGGCGGGTCGCTTCCAGTGTTTCACCAAGTTCCCTGACCAGTTCCTTGAGCCCCTCGCCGGTCACTGCCGAGAGGGGGAAAACCCGGTAGCCTTGCTGCTCAAACAATTGTCGGTACTTATTGGCCTGCTCGCGGACTTCGGTGATGTCGATCTTGGTGATCGCGACCAGTTGCGTTTTAGCCGCCAGTTCCGGGTTGTGCCGCTTCAACTCGCGGTTGATGGTAGCAAAATTCTCTTCCGGGTCCCCGGACTGCATGCAGGAAATATCGACCAGATGCAGGAACAGGTCGGTTCGCTCGACATGCTTGAGAAACCGTGTCCCGAGCCCCTGCCCCTCGCTGGCACCTTCGATCAATCCCGGGATGTCGGCCATGACGAAACTTTTGTAGCCGCCGTAGCTGACCACGCCGAGGTTTGGAATCAGCGTGGTGAACGGATAGTCGGCAATTTTCGGTCGGGCAGCCGACACTGCAGAAATCAGTGTCGATTTGCCGGCATTCGGCAGACCGACCAGACCGACGTCCGCGAGCAGCTTCAATTCCAGGCGCAGTTTTCTTTCCTCGCCGGGGGTGCCGGTCTGGAAATGCCGTGGCGCCCGGTTGGTGCTGGTGGCGAAGCGGGCGTTGCCACGGCCGCCCATGCCCCCCTTGAGCAGGACCTCCTGCTGATCGCTGCGGGTCAAATCGCAGAGCAGTTCCTCGGTTTCCGCATCGTAGACCAGGGTGCCGGGAGGCACCTTGATGACCAGCGATTCGCCGTTTTTGCCATGCATGGTCTTCCCCATCCCGGGGGCACCGTTCTTGGCCCGGTACTGATTATTGTAGCGCAGGTCGAGCAGGGTGCCGAGCCCTTCATCGACGCACAAAATGATGCTGCCACCAGCGCCGCCGTCGCCGCCGTCCGGACCGCCGCGCGGGATAAACTTTTCCCGTCGGAACGAAAGCCCGCCGCGACCGCCGTCACCTGATTTGACGGTTATTTTGACCTCATCGATAAATTTCATAAATTGTCAGGCGCGAGGCGAGAGGCACGAGGCGAGAGGGGAATCCTCTGCACCGGCCACTGACAAGGCCAGCCTTTGTAATGCATTTCGTTTCTAGAAAGAGAAGCGAGGAATTTTTCTCAAGGTCAAGGAAGTCAAGTGTTGGTGCGGAGGCCTAGCCTGCTAGGCCGCACAAGCCAATATGCAGATTGACGCAGAGATTGTGAAAAAGAACCGCTTCTGTATGGAAACAAAGTAAAAAAGCCCGAAGTTCTGAGAACCCCGGGCTTCTGGTCTGATCGTAACGCCTGGTCAGGCTGCGTAGATGCTGACTTTTTTGCGGCTTTTGCCGTGCCGCTCGAAGGTCACCACGCCATCAGTCAGGGCAAACAGGGTGTAGTCCTTGCCGCAACCAACATTGCTGCCGGGATGAATCGTAGTACCACGCTGCCGGACAATAATCGTTCCGGCAGTGACTTTTTCGCCGCCAAAGCGCTTGACGCCGAGCCTTTTTCCTGCACTGTCACGGCCGTTCTTTGAACTACCGCCAGCTTTTTTGTGAGCCATTGGTTTTCTCCTTAAGCCTCGATACCCATAATCTTGAGTCGAGTGAGTGGTTGACGGTGCCCATTGAGCTTGCGAAAGGTCTTGCGTCGTTTCATCTTGAAGACCAGGACTTTCTTGTCCTTGCCCTGCTCGACGATCTGCGCTTTGACTTTCGCACCAGGCAATAGAGGTGTTCCGATTTTGACCTCTTCTCCGCCGACCATGAGGACCTCGTTCAGTTCGATAGAATCACCGACAGAACCTGCAAGTTTCTCGACCTTGAGCAGGTCGCCTTCGGATACTTTGTATTGTTTCCCTCCGGTCTTGATCACCGCGTACATATGCTTTCACCTCACTCTCTTATGCTTTTTGATGTGTCCCGAACGGATCAGGAACACCGCAATATAGGGGTAAGTTAGTACCCTGTCAAGGGAAAATCGCTGATTTGTAGTTTGGCAGGGGGTCGGTTGTGGTTAGACCGACAGGATGTTTCCCGCACTAGAGATGCAGCTTCGGGAGGGGCGGGGTTAGACGGTCGTTGTGGTTCATATGCCGGGCGCTACAGGGGAGCTATTCGAATGTCGAGTGAAAATTCATGGCTGATAGATGCGCAGGAGGCGAACATCCCGGGGAAATCGAATTCCTATCAACATCTATAACCGGAACATGAGCAAGCCCTGTCTTGACTTTATCTCTTTAGGCGGTTAAAAGTGGAAATTGTAATTTCTATATAGTCTGATCCCGGATGACGTATTGGGCGATCGCGGGCAGACCTAGACAACTCCTTTTAGCAGGTGTAAATGATCCGTTGACATACTCTGACAGGTAAAGATCCATTCAAGAATTTCCGGGTACATATTGATTTGACCATAGCGGGGGGAAGGTCGACCAATGAACAAGTCGGATGGCAATGGCGAGAACTCGTTCCTAGCCCAGAAATCCGTTTCCGCTTTTACCAGTGAATCCTCGTCCCCGTCCGGCGAAAGAGAGCCATGCTCCCGGAAAAGACCACCAGCTTCGAATGATTCCTTAAGCCCGGACCGGCAAAGAAGGGTAGTCGGCCTCTCCAAGCGTGGCCATCAACTGCTTAAAAGTAAAAAGTTTCAGTCGGCCAGAGACGTTTTCGAGCAGGCCTGTCGGCTGGATGGTCAAAACCCTTATATCCTGAGCGGGTTGGCTGAATGT
>DATFMT010000230.1:0-5405 GCA_035266745.1 Geothermobacteraceae bacterium
TGATCGGTTCGGTCAGTAAGTCGCAGCAGCTGCAGATCAACAGCGCCTCTGGTCAGCCGTTGATCAATGCGTCCATCAAGCAACTGAAACAGGCGTGGCAAGCGCCGTTGCGGGAGATGTAAGATGTCCAAACTCGTCAAAGCGATCGTCATTGCCGGCAACGGCACCAACTGCGAACGCGAAGTGGCCCACGCCTGCAAACTGGCCGGCGCCGAAGTCTCGGATATCGTCCATGTCGCCGAGCTGCTCGCCGGTCGGGTTGAGCTCGCTGATTACCAGCTGCTCAATCTCGCCGGAGGCTTCCTCGACGGTGACGACCTCGGCAGTGCCAAGGCCGGCGCCAACCGCCTGTTACACGCCACGGTCGCTGGTAGCAACCGGACGATCGCCGATCAGCTCAAGCAGTTCGTCGCCGACGGAAAGCTGGTGATGGGGGTCTGCAACGGGTTTCAGCTGATGGTTAAGATGGGGCTACTACCGTCCCTCGACGGGAACTTCACCCAGACCTGTTCCCTGACCCACAACGACGGTGGCCGTTTCGAGGACCGCTGGAGCTGGCTCAAGGTTGACCAGGCTTCACCCTGCGTCTTTACCCGCGGACTGGAGCGCCTTTACCTGCCTGTCCGCCATGGTGAGGGGAAATTCGTCGCGGCCGATGCAGTGACCCTGCGACAGCTCGAGAATCAGCACCTGACCGTGGTCAAGTATGCTGATGCCGAGCTCAACCCGACCATGAACTATCCGGACAATCCGAACGGCAGCGTCAATGCCATCGCCGGTATCTGCGATCCGAGCGGCCGGCTGTTCGGACTGATGCCACACCCCGAAGCCTACGTCCACTACACCCATCATCCGCGCTGGACCCGCGAGGAGCTGCCGGAAGAGGGGATGGGGCTGTGGCTGTACCAGAATGCGGTCAGGTTTATCCGTGAGGAATTACTGTAAAAGAATGTGGGTGCGGGGGTTACTTGCAGAAGCGCATCTGTGTTAGACTTCGTTGGTGGAAAAGAAACGTTAAATCAATAGGTTGTTAACTTTTTCCAAGTTGCCAGGCAACTTCCGGAGTTCACATAAATGGAAGACAAGTTTCAGGACGAATGTGGCGTATTCGGCATCTTCGGTCATCCCGAAGCCGCCAACTTGACCTACCTCGGGCTCTACGCGCTGCAGCACCGCGGCCAGGAGAGCTGCGGTATTGTCGCTTCGGACGGCAAGCGCATGACCGCCTACAAGAAGATGGGCCTGGTTGCCGACGTCTTCAAGCGCCAGTCGATTTTCAACACGCTGAAGGGGAGCAGCTCCATCGGTCATGTCCGTTACTCGACCGCCGGCGGCAGTGACTTCAAGAACATCCAGCCAATCATGGTCGATTATCACCGCGGTAGCATCGCGGTCGCCCATAACGGCAACCTGGTCAACGCCCAGGAACACCGCAACCGGCTCGAGCAGGAAGGCTCGATCTTCTCGACCACGGCCGACACTGAGGTCATCATCCATCTGCTGGCCAAGGCCCAATGCGAGACCCTGCCGGACCGGGTCGCTGAGTCGCTGCAGTCGCTCAAGGGCGCCTACAGCCTGGTGATTCTGACCGAGACCCGCCTGGTGGCGGTGCGCGATCCGAACGGTTTCCGGCCGCTGGCCATCGGCAAGCTCGATGGTGCCTACGTGGTTGCATCGGAGACCTGCGCCTTTGACCTGATTGAGGCCGAGTTTATCCGCGAGGTCGAGCCGGGCGAGATGATCGTCATCGACAAGAAGGGGATGAAATCCTACAAGCCGTTCAAGGAGTCCAAACCGTCCCCTTGTGTCTTCGAGTTCATCTACTTCGCCCGCCCGGACAGCACCATTTTCGGTCGCCAGGTCTACCAAGTGCGCAAGGAGTTTGGTCGCGAATTGGCACGCGAATATCCGGTCGACGCCGACCTGGTCATCGCCGTGCCGGATTCCGGCATGCCGGCGGCCATGGGTTTCGCTGAGGAAGCCGGTCTACCGTTCGAACTCGGTCTAATCCGTAATCACTACGTCGGACGAACCTTTATCGAGCCGCAGCAGTCGATCCGCCATTTCGGCGTCAAGCTCAAGCTCAACCCGTGCCGGGAAATTATCGAAGGCAAGCGGGTGGTGGTGGTCGACGACTCCATCGTGCGCGGCACCACCTCGCGCAAGATCGTCAAAATGATCCGCAACGCCGGCGCCAAGGAAGTGCACGTGCGCATCTCCAGCCCGCCGACCAGCTTTCCCTGTTACTACGGCATCGATACCCCGTCGCGCAAAGAGTTGATCTCCTCGTCGCACTCGGTGGAAGAGATCAACAAGTACATTACCGCCGACAGCCTCGGCTACCTCTCCATGGAGGGGATGCGCCGGGCTGCCGGGGCACCGAATGGCGAGTGCGGGCATTTCTGCGAAGCCTGTTTCAGTGGCCAGTACCCGGTCAAGTTTCCGCGCCTGAAAGCGGACCGGCAGCTCGGTCTTTTCTAAACAGGCTCTAGGGACAAAATTTTAGTTCAAGTAACGCCTTAAGCAATCAACACAACCATTTGTAATTATTCAATGTGCAAGGAGAGACGTATGACTCAGAAAGAACGCAAGGAATTGATGGAGATCGTCCGGAAGTTGTCCTACGAGGAGCGTGAGGTGACCCTCGCATCCGGACGCAAGAGCAACTTCTACTTCGACGGCAAACAGACCTGTCTGCACGCCCGTGGCGGTCTGCTGGTCGGCAAGGCCTTCCTCGAGGAGGTTAAGACTCTCCCCGGGCCGATTCACGGTGTCGGTGGCCTGACCCTCGGTGCCGACCCGATCGCTACCGCGACTTCGATTGCGGCAGCCCTGGAGGGTATGAGCGTACACGCCTTCATCATCCGCAAGGAGCCGAAGGGACACGGCACCGGCCAGTGGCTCGAAGGGCGCAAAAACCTGCCGCCCGGCAGCCGGGTCGTCATTGTCGAGGATGTCACTACCACCGGCGGTTCGTCGATGAAAGCGGTCGAGCGCGCACAGTCCGAAGGATTGGAGGTGGTTGGCATCGTCACCCTGGTCGATCGCGAAGAGGGGGCTCGTGAGAATATCGAAGGGGCAGGACAGGTCCTGCGATCGGTCTTTACTCGCTCACAGGTAATTGGCAAATAAGCAAGTCAGGGCGCCAAGGTGGCGCCCTTTTTTATTGCTTAAGACCACAATGGAATGATCGGCTGTAAAATCCCGGCAGAGCAATCACTTTGATCGATTTGTTTCGGTTGGCACCCGTGGCTCTGGTATCGGAAGGTGCCATAATAACGGATTTCCGACTCGAGATCGGTTTAACTGAGATGTTTCCCAACGGTCAGGCTTTCCCCAAGGGGCTTGCGCATTAATAAAATACCTATGAATTCATTAATGTTCAATGATATAGTCTATGATGATTTACATGTGGGGGTGGGAATGAATGATATTCGGGTTCTGGTTGTTGACCATCTAACCGAGCGACGTGATCACCTGGTTTCGCTGTTGGAAAATCAGGGGGTCTTGACAATTCAAGCTTCGTCCTGCGAAGAAGCCGAGCGTTTACTGGCAAGCGAATCTGTCAACCTGGTTCTCAGCGAGACCGAGCTGCCGCAAAAAAGCGGTCTCTACCTGCTGCAGGAAACCAAAAAACATCATCCCGACGTCGAAGTCATCTTGCTGACCCACAATGCATCCTCCTTTAATCTGCTTCAGGCGTTGCGCCAAGGCGCTTATGATTTTATCGTCCGGCCCATCGACACCGGCGAAATCCTGTTTAATACCCTGTCTCGCGCCTTTAACCACCAACGGCTGAAGGTTAACCAGAAGAAGCTGCTCGAAGATCTTGAACAGAAAAATCAGCAGCTCAAGCAAGCCCTGCACCGTACACAATCGCTTAATAATGTGATTCGAACCCTCGCCTCGTGTAAAGATATCCGGTCGATATTTACTGGAATGTTAAACGCCGCCATCAAACAAGTAGGAGCCAGAACCGGCTTTGTGGCCTTATTCGATCGTAGCGGAGACACCCTCGGCATCAAGGTTTCCCACGGAGTCAGCAAAGCCGTCAGTCATAATTATTCCAAACAACTCCCCTCCGGGCTAGTTCTCGCCGTTGCCCGCAGTGCTAAGCCGATTCTGGTTGCCGATCAAATGCCGGCACGGCTTCAGACCTTGGCAACTCAAGAGGAACTCGAATGTCTGATCACAGCACCAGGGATGCTCAGCATCCCATTGTCGATCAAGGAGCGGGTCGCCGGGGTCATGATCGTGTCGGGACACCCTGAAAGCGTGCCCTTTACCGAATACGATCTGCTTTTCATGAACCAGTTGTGCGCCCATGCTCAGTTGCAGCTGGAAAATATCGGTTTGATCCACCAGTTGCAGCGCGATCAGTCCCATCCCACCAAGCCACTCCCATCAAGCGAGGCCGCAAAGACCAAGTTAGTCCTCGCCTGACTCCGTCTCACACTGGACCAACGCGGTGATGGGTCTCAGGGAGTCGGGTAGGGCTAAGCCATACAGCCGGAATGCAAGTCTGTTCTTCACCCATAGTTCAATCCGGGTTGCTGCTCAGCCGGTAAACAATCTGTCCCACCGTGACCTGCGGAGAACGTTACATTCTTTGGCGCTCATGCCACCTGCCTTGTCTTCTCGTATCAACGTACTAATTCAGCGACAAAAAACCCCCTGCCAGAAGTGACAGGGGGTTTTTTCTGCATTACGGCGACAGCTTAGTTAGCGCTTCTTTTTCACCGGCAGGTCATGGACATCCAAATGACAGGTCAGGCATTTCGGGAACTTCTCCAACAGTCTATCCGCGTGTGAAGCCGGAGGGGTATGACAGTCGGTGCATTCCGGAATCAGACCGTGCCGAGTGTGGCAGCTGGCGCAGCTGACCTTGCCGTGCTTGCTGGGAGTCGCCGACCATTTGGCATAAACGGCATCATGGCAGACACCGCAGGTCCGCAGATCAACCGTCTTTGTCAGGGCGATGTTCAGGGGCTGATGCACATCATGACACTCGGTACAGGTCGCCATCTCCTGACCCTCGAAATGGGGCTCATGACATTCGGCGCAGCTCGGGATATAGCCGTGTCGGTCATGATGACAACTACTGCACTCCTACTGGGTATGCTGGCTCGGTGCCCCCAGCAGTTGGCCGGCCTGCTCACCGTGACAGCTGGCACAGAGCCCAGCAAGCTCGTCACTCAACGGTACCTGCCGCGGGGTATGTGGGTTATCGTGACAGTTCAGACATTGGAGATGCTGGGCGCCATGGGGCGGGACATGGCAGGTTGCAGCTAGCAGAACCGGGTTTCGGCGACGTCAATCCTCATCCGGGATCTTGGACACCTCCAGCACCCTCAGGCTTCCTTGGTCCGCATGCGCTCTAAGCTGCGCGATTCTTCGACGACACG
>DATFMT010000231.1:0-11010 GCA_035266745.1 Geothermobacteraceae bacterium
ACTCTGCTGGGCGAGGGGGGTCGCAATCGAGGTATTCTGCATGAATTCATCTCCTGCTCGAACACAGCGACACAGGATACACCATGGCCACTGATTCGGGATGGGTTAGCAAAGCGTCATTCAAACAGAGACGTTGGATTATTTCAACCGGATTCGACTTGGCATTGGGAATTTTGCATAGACGACGGGCCGGATGAGAGGAGACATCCACTCAACCGGCCCGCGCATTTAACAAGGCTTGGAAAGAAGGAGGTATCGCAGGCATGCCTGCCACAACAGGCCTGCGATGTTTCAAGTGTGCCGGAAATCAGCGGCGCTTACCATGTGGCGTCCCGTAAGAAGGGCGTGTCGCTTGTGCGAGGGGAAATGTGTGCTTGCGCAGTCAAATTCTATAGAAAACCGCAATGGCGCTTCAGAAGTTCGAGGTCACGGGCCCGGTCGCCTGACCACTGTTGCAGCAGCTGGTTGGCCAGGGTCGAGTTTGTCTCCAGTAGCGCGGAAAGTCCGTCAAGGAATATTGCTTCGTCCTGACCCAGGTCGTTGAGACATTGCTGCCGCTGCAGACTCAGCCGGGCGATCTCCAGCACCTGGTGGGCTAGGTCGCCGAAGCTCAGCCCGCCAAGCCGAGTATTGAGCCCCAGGGTCCAGGAGTTCCGGTAGGCTTCGAGATGATCTTCGGTCGTGTAGTCAGCATAGAGGGCCCAGGTCTCTGCCAGCGCTTCCGGGTCGTAGAAGATTCCCTTGAGCAGCGCGGCGACCGAGAGAGACAGGTCCGGAGGCAGGGAGTCGGCGGAACGAAATTCAATCTGCGGCCGTAAGCGCACTTCTGTAAACAGCGTCGAGAGGTGCAGGTCCCAGTCGCTCATCAGTGGTTCAGCGGTTGAATCGAGGTAGTCTCGAAAGGTGGTACGCACGCCGGTCAAGTCGATGTAATGGTTGTCACGGACGATAAAGTACATCGGTACATCGAGGGCATAGGCGACGTAGTCGCGGAAACCGGAATCGGCCTTGAATAAGGCCGGAATCAGTCCGGTCCTGTCAGCATCGGTGTTGGCCCAGATTTCTCCCCGAACCGACAGGTGGCCGATCGGTTGGCCACTCATGACCGGCGAATTGGCGAACAGGGCATAGAGGAGTGGCGAGAGAACCTGTCCAAGGCGGAGTTTGGCCATGCAGTCGGCTTCGTCGCTGAAGTCGATATTCACCTGCAGGCCGGCGGTCTGTTTCATCATCGCCTGACCGAGGGTACCGGTTTTGCCCATGTAGGGGCCCATGATCCCATAACGGGCCTTGGGCAACCAGGCGATTTGGTCGAGCGGGGTGAAAGGCTGAGCACCGAGTCCGAGGCAGATTAACCCCAAGGGTTCCGCTGCCGTGATAACCTGGGCTATGTGTGTCGAAAAATCGGCATGGCAGCAATGGATGTTCTTGCACAGCCGGCCGGAGAGTTCAAGTTGACCACCTGGTTCCAGGGTGATCGAGGATTTCTCACCGATCAGGGCCAGCAGGTGGCCGTCTTCGCGAATCTCGCGCCAGGAGCCGCTGTTAGAGATCGATTCGAGGAGTTTTTCAATGCGCGGGTAGTCGGCCGCTTCGCCGGTATTGGCATCGACCACAATCCGTTCGGATTCAGCACCGATCCCCCACTGTGGACGGGGGCGGCCGCCGGCCGCCAGATAATCGATCAGTTGCTGGGGCTGGCGGATGACCGTGGTCAGTTCAGGTTTGGTCAGGGTGCTCATGGCTTAAAGATATCACCAGTTCGTGGTCAGGGCGATACGAAAAGCCGGTTTCGGGTTGAAACCGGCTTGAGATCAGTCGGTCGAACTGAGGTAGTCAGGGATCGCCTTGGCGATCGTCTCAAAGATCTTGGTGAATTCCGCTTCGTTGCGCTCGAGCAGGGTAATCCGAAAGCCCCGTTCAGGGGTGCAGAAGGAGGAAATCGGTACGACGCAGATGCCGGTTGAGGCGAGCAGATAATAGACAAATCGCTTGTCCAACAGGGTCCCGGGCTGGTCGACGAGGGACTCAACCAGGCTGCGGACTTCCTGGTTCTTGATCGGCAGGGTCTGGTGCTCGTTCAGTTGGCCGCGCTCGAAGACCACGCTCATGTAAAAAGCGCCGTTGGTGCGGTTGACCTCGATGCCGGGAACCTTTTTCAGTCGGTCGTAGGCAATGTTGGAAAATTTCTCGTAACGGTTTTTCCGCTCTTGCAGGTAATTCAGATACTCGGGGTGCTCGAGAATCAGCGGAATCGCCTTTTGCGGTAGAGTGGTCGAACAGACCTCGACCATCTTCGAATCGAGAATGCTCTGGATGTAGCGGGCGAAGACCGGGTCCTTGTCGGCGTTGTAGACTTCGATCCAGCCGCAGCGCGAACCGGGCCAGGGGACTTCCTTGCTGATCCCCTTCATGGAAATGGCCGGAACATCGCCGACCAGGTCGGAAATCGGGCGGGTCGTTTGGCCATTGTAGACGATATTCTGGTAAATCTCGTCGGCAATGAGAAACAGGTCGAACTCCTGAGCAATCTCGATCATCTCGCGCAGGATCCGTTCCGGATAAACGGCGCCGGTCGGATTGTCGGGGTTGATGATCAGGATACCGGAGATCGCCGGGTTGTACTTGACAGAAAGCCGCAGGTCATCCAGGTCGGGGTACCAGTTGTTGTGCGGGTCAAGCCGGTAGGTCACCGGGCGTTGTCCGGAGTGGGCCCCCTCGGCCGAGGAATGGGTGGAGTAGGTCGGCGAGGGACCGATCACCCGGCATTCGCGACGCAGCAGCCCGTAAACCTTCTGGATCGCATCGCCGAGACCGTTGAAAAAAAGGATGTCATTCGGCTTGATCTGGACCCCGCCCCGCTTGTTGGTCAGCTCGGCGAGATATTTGCGGGTATCGAGAACGCCGCGGGTCGCGCAATAACCGTAGCTGCAGTCTTTCATCGCCAGGTCGGCGACGATCTTCTTCATCCAGTCAGGAATGATCTCGCCCTTGGCGATCGGGTCGCCGATGTTTTCCATGTTGGTCTTGATGCCGAGCTCGTTGAGCTTTTCGGCAATTTCAACGATGGCCCTGATTTCATAGGTCCATTCGCCGGCACCGATGTGGACAATGTTGTTACGCATGGTGTGCTCCCCGAAAGGTTTATGGTCTATGTATTAAAAAAGGCCATGGACGTCTGCCATGGCCTCGATGTTGATCGCTGAGAAGCTGCAGTCAAGTCAGGTCCAGGGCAGATGCATGACGCACGGCGGCCGCCGCCGCGGCGGACGCGTTGGTTGCTGGTGCGGCAATGACTGTGGCAAACAAGGACCGGTACATTAGCATTCTCCAGTAGACAGGGTGATTAACACAGAGTCTCGGCAATGTCAATGGCAATTGATGTTGCTAGCGATGCAGCCGGTGAAAAACATTCATGTCGTTCTGGATGGATGTTGAACTTAAAAGGCCCGGCGCTTTTTGCGGCTGACTTTACCCATGAACCAGCCGAAACAGAGGGTGCCGGCTCCGGCCAGGAACCACTTGATGATGCCGGTTGCCAACAGGCTTTCATTCTCTTCGCGCAACTTGGCGGTTTCTGTTTCGAGTTGCGTTGTGGTCTCGCTAAGCTGGTCGCGCTCCTTGATAATGGAAAGCAGATCCTTCGAGTTGGCCAGAATACGATCATATTTTTTTTGTAGACTGCCGAGTTCATCCGTGGTTTGCGTTAGGTCAGTTTTCAATTGTGCGTTGGTCTGGCGGAGCTGGACCAGTTCCTGTTGTTGCCCTTCGGCGCCGGCCGTGTAAGACTCAAGTTGTTGGGTGAGGTTGGCGACCTCCTTCTCGAGCTTGTTAATCGTGAACTGTTTTGGTTTGGTTGTGGTCAGGTATTGTTTCCGCAAATATCCGGTCCCGACATCGGTCGTAACCTGGACAAACTCGCCGGCTTCGGCGAGGATCTCCACCGCATCGTCAGTCTTCAGATGGCCAATGATTGGGCTGTCCGGGTCGGCCGTTTCGCGCAGGGAAAGGACCAGTTGGTCGCTGACATAGCTTGTCGCCGCCAGGGCTTCAACCGACAGGCAGCTCACCGCGACGATGATCATCACGAGCAGAAATTTCATAGGCTTCATGGTTCGCTCCCGAGCTGAGGGCAGAATTCGAATTGCTTAAGAATATTAATCCAATGGTGAGGAATCAAGGGGAAATATCTTTGCCGGCAAAGAAAAAGTCCGGCAGATAAAGGGTCTGCCGGACTTTTTCGCGCAGATCGAGGGGGCTAATTTGCCGAACTGGCTCCGCTTGTGGCTGACTGCAGTGATGGTTTGGCAGTCACCGCCGGAAACAGGTCCCCGAGAATCGAGACAGCTTCAAGGGCGAAGGGGTCCTTGCGAACGCTCTCCTGCCAGAGCCGCTGACGATCCTGTTCGGTTTTCACGTTGTTCGCCGAGTCCTCATCGTCGGATTCGCCGTGGAAACCGAGAGGATCGGTCTCTGCATCGGCGTTGCTCTTCTGCTCCTGACGCAAGGTTTCGAGATTGAGGGTGACTTGGGTCTCTTCCTGGCGCTGCTTGGCTTTTTCCGAACTCTGGATAATCTCTTGAAACTTGTCGCTGGCAGCAACCCGCTGTGAACTTTTGTTTTTCAGCACGTCAACCTGCAGGTCTTCGACCTTCTCCCAGGGCTGGTAGCTGGTCGCCTGAACCGTATCCCAGGGGAGGGAATAGTCAATATACTTCTCCCCGGACTTGAGGTAACGCATCCGGTCCGGCATGATCAGGTCGGCTTCAACGCCCTTGTATTGGGTCGAACCGCCGCTGACCCGGTAAAATTTCTGAGTGGTGATCTTTAGGGCCCCCAGCGGTTTGTAAATGTCCATCCCTTTCAGGGGGACACTGCGATCCAGGTCGAGAATGGTCTGCACCGTTCCCTTGCCGTAGGTATGGTCGCTGCCGATGATATAGGCGCGGTGGTAATCCTGCAGGGCGGCGGCGAAGATCTCCGAGGCTGAAGCGCTGAAGCGGTTGACCAGTACGGCGACCGGGCCGTCATAAGCAACTCCCGAGTCGTTGTCACGCAGCACCTGAACATCCCCGCCGCTGCTCTTGACCTGGACAACCGGGCCCTTGTCGATAAACAGCCCGGACACGTTGACGGCGTCTTTCAGGGCGCCACCCCCGTTATTGCGGAGGTCGATAATCAAACCGCTGATCCCTTGCTGCGTCAGATCTTTGAGCGCGGCGGCGACGTCACTGGTCACGTTGCGCCCCCCCTGACCCATGAACGAGCTGCTAAAGTCCCGGTAGAAACTCGGGATTTTAAGATAGCCGAAGTTGCGCCCGGTGGTGGGATCACTCAACAGCATCGATTTGACAAAGGTCTCCTCGATCTCCACCACATCCCTGGTGATCGGGATAACCTTGCGGGTGCTGTCGGCCTTCTTAACCGTCAGGCGGACCTCGGTCCCCTTGGGCCCGCGGATCAGTTCGACAGCGTCCCTGAGGCGGGTGTCGGTGACATCCACCGGCTCCTCTTTGCCTTGGGCGACGGCAAGAATAATGTCCTCGGCTTCGAGTTCCCCTTGCCTTGACGAGGCACTCCCGGGAATGATCCTGACCACCTTGATAAAGCCGTCCTCCTCGCGCAGGGTGGCTCCGATTCCTTCCAGCGATCCGCGCATACCGATTTCGAAATCCTCTTTTTGCTGGGGCGGCAGGTAAGTCGTATGCGGATCGTAAGCACGGGTTACGGCATTGAAGTAGCGATCATAGTAATCGCGCAGGGTATCCTTGAGCAGTCGCTCGAAGAAATGGTCAAAGCGCTTGGCAACTTTCTCCCGGGCTTTTTCCTGCAGTGATTTGAGGGCCTCTGCCGGAGCGGGACCTTTCGCATCAGTTTGCTCGTCTTCCAGCACCAACATGGTGTTGATGACCTGATAGGTGAGAATTTTACGCCAGCGCTCTTTCAATTCGGGCTGTGATTGGCACCAGTCAAGTTTTTCCGGGTCGGTTTCGAGGACTTCACTTCCGTCGATTTTCAGTTCCTGGCTGAGGATGTCCGTGACCACCTGCCGAACTTGATTGATGCGCACTTTCAGAAGCGTTGCAACGATCTTCGGCAACTCGATCTGGCCGCGGGTTAATTCATCGTCGATACGGGTAGCAAAGGGTTGCAGCTGGTCAACGTCTTTAGCGATCAGAAAACGTTTCTGAAAATCAAGCTGCTTCAAGAACAGGTCGAAGGCCGCTTTGGAGAGATCATCATCAATCACCTTGTGACTGTAATGATGTTGATCCAGCTGTTGTCGAAGCACATAGCTAAGCAGCTTGGCACGATTGTTTTCCTGGGCGACATCAAGAGAGCCCCAGGCTGCTGGCATTCCGGCCGCACCAAGCAGGAGGCTGAGGGTTAGCAGCAGGGAAACGGTCAAGGTAGAAGCTGTTCGCATGGTCGATCTTTCTCAAGCTGAGGAGAGGTCCAAAACCGCTCCTGACGGTTTGAATGCAGGTGATACTCTAACACATCCGGCAAACTGGAGACAAACCGTCTGTCGAGTTACTGTCTTGAATTGTCACCCGGAACTGACTGCAGGTCGAGAGGCTGAATGTCAAGAGTCTTCAGGATGGTTGCAAATCCGGCGGTGAAAGCTGGATAACTCTCGGTCGGGGCAGTATAGGATATCCAGTAATACTGATCGGTAACATCGAGGACCAGCTGCAGGTGGGCGATCGCTGTTTGCTTGCCGGGATACGGGTAGGTACCGAGTAGGTAGGGCGCGGGTCTCTGCATCACGGTCATGACGCCTCGTTTGATGATCTGCGCGTTAGCATCGAGCAGAACTTTTTCCGCAAGGTTGAGCTGCAGTTCGGACGAACTTCCCGGGAAGACGGCCTTATCCCGGATGCCAATCACAACCTGGACGTTGTCGGCCGCCAAACGGGACGGTTTTACGACAATTCTCCGGGCGGATTCGGCCCGGACCTCCCAATCCGGCTGGTAGTGGAACTGCAGTCCGTAGCTGGATTCCTCGAACAGAGGCAGACCGGCGAAAGCGAGCTTGGCTTCGTGCTCCTGCTGCTGCTCACGAATGATTTCCGGCTGGACGATGCTTAGCCGGTAGTCGGGCGGATCAATGATCGGTTGCCCATTCCAGCTTGACGGCAGGGTCGGCCCCGATTTAAGCAGGTAGTAGGGGCCGTTCGCCACCAGGCGCATGATGCACCACTGGTCTTTACAGACTTTCTCAGTCGGGGTTGCAGTGATGGCGAGATAGCCAAGTCGTTCCTGGGCGTCAAACACAACAGTAAGTTTTTTGTCGTTTCTGGTTTTCACCTTGCTGATCGGGACGATCGGATCCTTGCGAAAGCCGAGGACCTCAAGAGTCAGGTTGGTCCCATCCGGAAAACGGTCAAGGACCACGGTGACCTCGCCGGTTTCCGGGAGCAGCAACTTGTAGACATCCTGTTCGTCGTTCAGGGCGCCCTCGACCGGTTCGGTACCGTCGATCAGGGTTCCCTGCAGCCAGTGGTTGTTCGGCTCTATTTCGCGGGCCGCTTCCGCATGGGCTACGACCAGCAGCACCAGGCTCAGAAATATCAGGACGGTTCTAGCCACGCTTCCCTCCGGCGGTTGAATATTTACCGAACCGACCCAAGATTAACATAAATACATGGCTTATGGGATGAAAAACCACCTTGGAGGTTGGGCGGGAAGCTGCCTCTGGACAGGCTTTCGGGGCCTCGTAACCCTGGCTGAACCCTCGTTTGGAGAACTGAGCAGGTCAACTGTCAGCGGCCAACTTCAAGATATAAATGTCTCCCTGTTGACCACTCAACAAAGAGTCTTTACGGAAAACGCAGTTGCCAATTGTTCTGCGCGTGTAGAACCACTTCTTTGGTCAAAGAAGACCATTGATCGTCTGCTCAAGTTTCTCTGAACTGCAGTGATTGGGTAGGTCGCGAAGGAAATCGACCAGCACCTGTGCGTCGCCCATCGCCCTATGCCGGCTTTCACAGCGCAACTTGTGTCGGTTAATCAAGGCATCGAGATTGTGACGCTTTTCCGCAGGAAAGAGCTTGCGCGACAACTGCACTGTACAGAGCTGAGGGGATTGGTAGGTTTCGCCCAGACGGGCAAACTCGTTTTGCAAAAATCCGTAATCGAAACGGGCGTTATGTGCCACCAGCAGGCCACACTCCAGGTAGCGGCGCAAGGTGGCGGCAATCTCGGCAAAGCGCGGCGCCGTGGCAACCATCGCGTCGCTGATCCCGGTATAGTCGGCGATGAACGCCGACAGGCCGACCCCGGGGTTAACTAGGGTCGACCAGGAGTCGACAACCTCCAGTCGGCGGCAATGGATCAGGCCGATCTCGATGATCCGGTCTCTGCCGGCACTGGCCCCGGTGGTCTCCAGATCGAGCAAGATGAGATCCTGCCGCAGGGCCGGGCAGAGTTCTTCACCAGTCGAGGCAAACAGGTCGGGCTGGTTCAGCATGCGAAATCGGCGGCAACGACGCTGGAACAGATCGTTTTGACGTGGGCGATGACTTTCTGATGCTCCGGGTGAACCTGGTAACGCTGCATGGCTTCCAGATCGTCGAACTGAGAAATCAGGGCGAAATCGTAAGAACGCTCTGAGCCGATGATATCGCGTCCAAAGACGAACTCCCTGATTTCGGCGATCTGGTCTGGCAGCACGGCCAGACCATCGATCAACTGGTCGATCTGTGCATCACTGGTGTCAGCTTTGAATTTGAACAGGACAACGTGTTTTAACATCTGATGATACCTCCGGAGGAATTTTCTCCAAGATAGGCGATTGACCGGCCATCTGTCCAGCACCAGTTAGCGGTTTTTTCGCGTGGAATTCCTGTTATGCTGTTGCCAACGAAGGGAGGATCCCGCGATGGGGAAAATATTCAGTGTTCTGGCCGCGCTGGTCATGGTCGGTAGTACACCGGCCTGGTGTGATTCCATTGGCATGGGCGAGCGATTCCCGGAAGTTTCTCTGCCGGTGCCTGTCCAGGCGGGGGCCAGGGAATACCTTGGCTTGCCGGCCGGCGACACCTTCACCCTCAGCCAGGTCAAGGGGGAGGTTGTGCTGGTCGAAATGCTCAATGTCCTCTGCCCTCACTGCCGCAAGCAAACCAAACCCTACAACCGGTTGTTCCAGCGGCTGCAAGAAGATCCCGAACTGCGTGACAAAATCAAAATACTCGGAGTGGCCGTGGCCAACAGCGCTGAGCAGATTGCTGATTTTGTCGATATCTATGCGGTCTCCTTCCCGATCGCTGCCGATCGTTCTTTCGCCCTGCACCAGGCGGTTCGGGGCGGCCCGACACCGTTGTCGATTTATGTTCTGCAGGACCCTGCCGGTGGACCAGGCATGGTCGCCGGGAGCACCCTGGGTGAAGATGATCAGATGGAACAGCTGCTGGCCTATCTGGTGGAGTTGACCGGCATGCAGCTGGCTGATTTCGAAGGGCTTGCTGAGCCGGTGGTAACGCCGACACCGGCGATGCCGATATCAAGAGCTGAATTGGAGCGGCGGATCAGGGCGGCTCTTGAACGTTACGCCGGTGAGGTGGTTGCGTTGAAGAGCTTCCCCGACGCTGATCTCTATCAGGCGGATGTGGTTCGGCAGGGTCGCAGGGAAAAACTCTACGCCCGGGCCGTCAGCCGTTCGGCGATCTGCGACATCTGTCATGATGTCCATTTTTTCTATATCTTCAATCGCCAGGGCGAGGTGGTTGGCTTCGAACCCATTCATTTGACCAAATACGGCAACGTGGAATGGAGTTCTGTGGAAGTCGACGGCTTCGTGCAGCGTATTCTGGGGAGGTCACTCCTTGAGCCCTGGAATTTTGATCCGCAGGTCGATGCCGTCACCTCGGCGACCATGACCTCGGCGATTATCTTCAACAGCCTCGAGCAGGACCGTCAGTTGCTCGAGCGGTTGGCGCCGGTTGGGGAGTGAATCTTTGACTGATCATAGCAAGCTCCCCCTGGACTGGCGTTGCAAGTTGTTTGGGGGGCGTCTGTTTGAGAGAATGTGTTGCAGGCGTTAGTGTGACAGGCCGTGGTGCTCCTGCCAGTAACTGTATTCATAGGGCCAGTCGTGCTGGCGCCAGATGATCAGCTGTCGCATTCGGTCGCGGAACGCCGCCAGGGCCTGTTCGGTCGCGGGGTCGCTGCCTCCCTCCCGCCAGTACTGTACCAGATGGCTGCCGAGATCGCGAGCCTGGGCAATCAGTTCGTCGCTGAATTTGCCGTCCGGGAAGGTTGCCATGGTGGCGTGGATGCCGCCGACCGGACGGGTTCCGGTGACCAGCAGGAAGCGGCTCATGTATTCGATGATCGACTCGTCCTCGCCACCGCCTGAAGTGACCACTGCCAGGCCGTATTTTCCTTCAAAGGAGAGGCAGTGGATGATGCCGCTGCAGCGGTCCATGAAGCTTTTCATCTGCGCGGAGACATTGAAGATGTAATTGGGGCTGGCGAGAATCACTCCGTCGGCGTCCTGGATCGCCTGGTGGATGGCCGGGAACTTGTCGATTTGCGGGCAGTTGCCGGTCTGGTGGCAGCTGTCACAGCCGAGGCAGGGTTTGACGTTGCTGCCATTAAGATGCACCAGCTCGACCGACGCTCCGTTCGCAATCGCACCTTCGAGGACATGCGAGGTTAAACGATAGGTGTTACCCTGAACGCCATGCGGCGACCCGAGGATACAGACAATATTCATGGCTCCCCCTGTCTATGCCTGCCGGCTAGTGGCCGCGAATCACATCCTCGAGGATGGGCCTCTCGTTCTGTTGGATGGTCACTGGCTGCCCCTGGCTGGCCAATTGTAAGAGATATTTGCTGGCATCATAACGGTTACTGAAATACCTGCCGTTGATGCGAATACCTGAGCGCATGTCTTATCGTCCTGAATTTTCCCCCATCCTAGCATAGTTTCCGGTTGCTGGGGAGTTGTCGGAAAGTGGTTGCCCCGCAGGTCGGAGAAATAAGCTGATTTCCGCGGCGATCCGG
>DATFMT010000232.1:0-11573 GCA_035266745.1 Geothermobacteraceae bacterium
CCGGGCTGCTCGACCTGCAGACCACCCCCTTCTCCAATATCATCCCCGGGGCCGAGATCCACGCCAACGTCATCGATAACCTGCTGCACGGCGATCCGCTGGAGCACGACCTGCTGAGCGAGATCGGTATCACCTTCTGCCTGATCGTTTT
Organism: Geothermobacteraceae bacterium; assembly: GCA_035266745.1. Taxonomy (GTDB): domain Bacteria; phylum Desulfobacterota; class Desulfuromonadia; order Desulfuromonadales; family Geothermobacteraceae; genus DATFMT01. Next base: position 152 of record DATFMT010000232.1, read on the forward strand.
CGGTGGCCTGCTACTGAGTGCGATTCTCGCCTTCGGCCGCCCGCTGCCGGGCGCGGCGGCGGCCTTGCTGCTGATCGCACTGACGGTGGCCGGCTGCTACCGACTTTTGTTCCTGAACGGCCGGGTGATCGGCCTGACCTATCCGCTGCTGACGATCGTGGCGATCTGCCTGGTGGTGATGCTGTCCAACCTGCGTCTGGTCGACCGGGAAAAGCGCTTTATTCAGGGGGCGTTCCGCCACTATCTCGCCCCCCAGGTGGTCAGCCAGCTGCTGCAGCACCCGGAGCAGCTCTCCCTGGTCGGCCAGGAGCGGCAGCTTAGCGTGATTTTCAGTGATATCCGCGACTTTACCACCCTCTCGGAGCAGCTCGACAGTACCGCGCTGGCGAGTTTCATGAACCGTTACCTGAGCGAGATGAGCCGGGTGGTCATCCGGCATCAGGGGATGATCGACAAGTTCATCGGCGATGCGATCATGGCCCTCTGGGGCGCGCCGCTGGAAGATGCCGACCACCCGCTGCATGCCGTGTCGGCAGCGTTGGAAATGCAGGAGCGGGTGGCCCTGCTGGCACCGGAATGGCAAGCGCTCGGGCTGCCGGCGATCAGCAGCGGGATCGGTATCAACACCGGAGTGATGCGGGTCGGCAATTTTGGCAGCGAGGAGCTGTTCGACTATACGGTGGTGGGGGACCAGGTCAATCTTGCCTCGCGCATCGAGGGACTGAACAAGGTCTACGGTAGCTCGATTCTGATCAGCGAAGCAACCCGCAATGCTGTCTGTGACCAGATCGTCTGTCGGCGGATCGACCTGGTGCGGGTTAAGGGGAAAGAGCAACAGGTCGAGATCTTTGAGCCGGTCGGTTTCGGTCGGGAGCCGGACGCCGAGATCCGTGAGTGGGAGGAAGTGCTCGATCTATACCGGCAACGAGCATTTGGCAAGGCCGAGAAGCGGCTTCGGGAACTTGATGCTCAATCGACTCGACCGCTCTACCGACTCTATCTGGCCCGGATCAACCAGTTTCGCCAGAATCCGCCACCGCCGAACTGGGATCGCTGCTTCATCCATCTGCGCAAATAAAGTGGTAGTGGCGATTTTTGCCGGTTAGATAAACCGGGCAAGGACTGCGGCGATCCGTTCCAGTGCCGCCAGCTCGGTTTTTTGGAAGTCTGCTCCGACCTGCTGCCTATTGTCCCCTTTGCGCGAGACCTGGACGACCCCACGTAAATTCCCATCGGCTTGCAGCGGAGCGCTCATGATTTTTTGAATCGGCCGGTTACTTTCCGGCGTCTCCTTGTCCGGAATCATTTCGAAAATGAAGGTATGGGCGGTTTTGTTGAATCGATTATCAAGGTAGCCGCGCATTTCACGGCCGGTTTTGGCGACCAGGGAATTGATCGCCTTGATCGGGACAATGCCCGAAGTTTGCAGCCGGGTCGGCCAGATAAACTTAAACACTTCCATCTTCGGTTCGAAGCTGAAGATGGCCACTTCGTCCTTCTGCAGCTTGAACGCCGACTGCAGGGCTTTGGCTGCCAGGGCCGGCCGCTTTGGTTCCGGGTGCTCTCCGAGTTGTTGCTCCAGTTGGGTGCAGTATTCGACTAGGTTCATGTATGACCTCGTTTGCTGGGATGCCGTGACTCGTTCTCCCTGTTCTTTTCGACCGGATACAGATTTTTGTTTAAACCTGATTCAGGGTTAAAGACCGCACCCGGCGAATTTTGACCTACCCCCGACGAGCGCCACAGGACGTCCGGTACGGTGTGCGATTGACTTTGTCGATGTGGCATTTAATCTTGTAATAACGATTTGTTAAAGCGTTGAACACTCTTTAGGTTCAGGAAAGCGAGAGGATCCGGGATGAGAGATTATGTGGAAATTTTTCAGGATGGCCTGCTCCAGGGGTTGGCACCGGATGAGGCCGAGGCATTCGTGACCCGTTGTGAAAAAAAAGTCTACCGAGATCAGACCGTGTTGTTTAAAGAGATGACCGAAGCGACGACGCTCTATCTGTTGCTGGAAGGAGAAGTCGATCTGACCTTTGCCCTGCCGGCCGACAAGGGCGAAGCGGCACTGGCGACCCGCCAGGCGGGCGATGCCGTCGGCTGGTCCTCCCTGGTGCCGCCCTACCAGTACACCTTCTCCGGGGTCTGCAAGGGGGAGGTGACCCTGTTGCAGATCGACCGCGCCACCATGCAGGATATTTTTTCCGCCAATTACCATCTTGGTTTTATCTTCATGCGTAATATTGCCGCCCTCTCCGGCGATCGGCTGCACCGGGTCCAGGAAAAGCTGGCCCGGGTCATGTGTGATGAAGCGATCAACTGCTGGTAGAAATTGCTCCGGTGATCCCGTGAAAGATTATTGAAAAGCCGGCATCTTGCCGGCTTTTCAATTTGGGAGGCCTTGAAAAATCGCGCAGAATGTATTAAATTCACCGTCCGTTGTTTCGGGTGCTCTCGGTCCGTTCCTCTGGTTCGACTTCGTTTCACCTCTACAGCAAATCCGCTTTAAGGCAGGTTAAATTCCATTGCAGTCCAAAGCAGGGCAGGGGTGTGACGTTGAGCGTCCGACGACCTGGGTCAAGTATAAGAAACAGCTCTGCCGACAGTGTCATGGCAGCTGTTGTTCGCTGCCGGTTGAAGTGCGGATCTCCGATCTGGTGCGGATGAAACTGATCCATCCGCTCGAGGCCGATGAGCCGGCCAAGCAGATTGCCCGTCGCCTGCGCAAGGCCGGCCTCATCGAGCACTTCAATTTCAAGCAGGCCATCTTCACCCTGGCCCGCCGGGCCAATGACGACTGCCTTTACCTCGACCAGCACAACCGACGCTGTACCATCTACGACAACCGCCCGGACACCTGTCGTAACCATCCCCAGGTCGGTCCGCGGCCCGGCTACTGCGCCTTCCAGAAAATCCGCTAAGTCCTAGACGCCTGGCAGCGACCTGGCGCGGAACCATTGATCCGCCGGGGCGGATTGAGCTTTGCCGCCGAGCGTGCAGCCCATCACCGTAATTTACAATTGTGAAGCGTGAAGCAGCTCAGAGCTTCCCCACCGGCGCCAGGTAGAGGGTGAATTCCTCCTCGCCGTCGACCCGCAGCAGTTCATCCATCTGCTGCTGGTGATAGGCGGCGATACCGCAGGTGCCGGCCTGGAGCGCCTCACAGGCGAGGTAGAGGTTCTGGCAGAGGTGGCCGACGTCCATCAGGATCACCCGGTGCGCGGCGGTATGGTAGCGCCATTCCATCCGGTAGGGAAGTACCGTCCAGGCGAAGGTGACCGGCGCCGTGCCGATGAAGGCCTGGCCGAGCGTGGCCCGCGAGAGGGCGGCGGCCAGATGATCCACCGCGTGCTCGAAGACCAGGGCGTGTTCCAGCGGCAGGTAACGGTAGACCCCTGGCGCCAGACCGGTGACCTTACTGATCAGCAGGTAGCTTTCGAAGGCGTGGCGGCAGCCGGCCGAGGGGACGGTGCGCAGGGCGCAGCCGGGCCCGAGAGTGGTACGCACCCCCTGGGTCGCCCAGAGCAGCAGGGCCAGCTCCGCCTGCGACAGCGGGGCGGTTTGGTAGCGCCGCCGACTCTGGCGCCGGGCAATCGCGTCGAGCAGGTCCGTACCGGCAAACAGGGAGAATGCTTCGCCGGCCGGGAGGGGGATGAGCTGCTGGTCCTCCCGCGGCGGTTTCTGCAGGGGGGGCGCCTCCACCCCCCGGTTCTGATCGGTGAGATAAAAGTTGATGCTCTGGCGCAGGTTGTCCCTGAGAAATTCGCGCTGGGTGCTGATCGTCGGTTCGAACATGGTGCCGGCCTCCCGGAAGCAGTCGCCGTTTCACAACAGCATACCAGCCTCCGGGAAATGTGGGCAGCCATCTGCATTGATTCCGTCCCGCCGGGCCAGGGCATTCTGAAAAAAATCTGATAATCTCAATAGATATCCGGCAATGAAAGGATTGACGCGGATGGCTGATCGAAAATTTCAGCAACCCTGGCAGCGGATGCTGCTGGTACTGGCGCTGCTGCTGGCGCTGAATGTCGGGTATCTCTGGCTGTATCCACCCCGGAACCGGCCGGCGGAGATACCCTACAGCCGGTTCAAGCAGGAGCTCGCCGCCGACCACGTCGCCAGTGTCGAGCTGCAGGGGGAAAATCTACTGGGCAGCTTCCGCACCCCGGTCGATATCAGCCCGCGGCCCGGAGCGGAACCGGTCAGCTTTACCAAATTCCATACCGTCCTGCCGCCGATCGAGGACCCGGAGCTGATGCCCCTGCTGGAGAAGAACCTGGTCGAAATTCAGGCCCGGCCGAGCCAGGAATCCTCGTTCTGGAGTTCGCTGCTGATAGCACTGCTCCCCTGGGTGCTGATCATCGGTGTCTGGTGGTACTTCATCAAGCGGATGCGCGAACAGGGGGGGGGCGGAGGATTGTTCGGCCAGTTCCGCAAGTCCGGTGCCAAGCTCTACAGCAAGCAAACCTCGTCGGTCACTTTCCAGGACGTCGCCGGGCTCGACGAAGCGAAACAGGAGCTGGCGGAAATCATCGCCTACCTGCGGGACCCGCGGCATTTCACCCGGCTCGGCGGTCGGGTGCCGCGCGGCATTCTGCTCGTCGGTCCGCCGGGGACCGGCAAGACGCTACTGGCCCGGGCGGTGGCCGGCGAGGCGGAGGTGCCGTACTTCAACATCTCGGCCTCCCAGTTCATCGAGATGTTCGTCGGCGTCGGCGCCAGCCGGGTGCGCGACCTGTTCGAGAATGCCAAGAAGAACGCCCCGGCGATCATCTTTATCGACGAACTCGACGCCGTCGGCCGTTCCCGCGGTACCGGGCTGGGGGGCGGCAACGACGAGCGGGAACAGACCCTCAACCAGCTGCTCTCCGAGCTTGACGGCTTTGAGGCGCACCAGGAGGTGATCGTGCTGGCGGCGACCAACCGCCCGGACGTGCTCGATACGGCGCTGCTGCGCCCCGGTCGCTTCGATCGCCAGGTGGTGGTCGAACGCCCCGACTGGCGGGCCCGGACCGAGATCCTCAAGGTCCATACCCGCAAGGTCAGGCTGGCTGGCGACGTCGATCTGGAAACCCTGGCCCGCGGCACCCCGGGGATGGTCGGCGCCGACCTGGAGATTCTCATCAACGAGGCGGCGCTGATCGCCGGCCGGGAACAGGCCGAGGCGATCACCATGGAACATCTGGAAAAGGCACAGGACCGCCACCTGCTGGGGATGGAACGCAAGCTCTATCTCTCCGATGAGGAGCGGCGGATCACCGCCTACCACGAAGCCGGGCATGCCCTGGTGGCGCGTTGCCTGCCGGGCGCCGATCCAATTCACAAGGTGACCATCATCCCGCGCGGCCAGGCCCTCGGCGTCACCCAGCAACTGCCGGAGGACGATCGCTATCACTACCGGTTCGGCTACCTGGCGACCCGGCTGGCGATCAGCCTTGGCGGGCGGGCTGCCGAAAAGTTGATCTTCGGTGAATACTCGACCGGGGCGCAGAACGACCTGAAACAGGTCAGCGACCTGGCCGAGAAAATGGTCTGCCAGTGGGGGATGAGCCAGAAGCTCGGACCGGTCAGTTTCGAGCGCGGCGTCGAACATCCGTTTCTCGGCCGCAAGCTGGCGACGGACAAGAGCTACAGCGAAGAGACCGCCCGGCTGATCGACGTGGAAATCGAGACGTTGGTGAGGCGGGCCGAGCGTTGCGCCGAACAGGTCCTGGATCTGAACCGGTCGGTGCTGGAACGGCTGGCCGAGCGGCTGCTGGCTGATGAGGTTCTCGAGGCAGAACCCCTCAGGGAGTTCTTTGCCGGCATGGAACTGCGGCAACCCGAGCAGGGCTGTCCCGCGGTCGCACGGGAAGGTAACAATAAACCGGACTGATGAAGCCCCGATGGGTTTACACAGCGGCTGCCGGCGAGTTATGATGAGTGAGTTGTTCCACCCCAAACCTTTGGAGGAATCTATGGGAACCCACTACATCGTTGAGGACTGCATTGCTTGTGGCGCCTGTGAACCGGTCTGCCCGGTCAGCGCGATCAGCGCCGGTGACCCGATCTATGTCATCGACAAGGAAACCTGTACCGATTGCGGCGCCTGCGACGACGTCTGCCCGGTTGAAGCGATTAAATGGGAATAGGCCGGGCTGACCGGAACGGACCGCCGGGCAACGGCGACTGAAGTGCCAGCGGGGAGAGGTCGGACGATCTCTCCCCGCTTTTTTGCCTCCGACGATTTGGATTCTCTGATGCTTTCGGCCGCGTCAGCGTTTTCGATAGGTACCGACCAGTTCCGCCCGCGCCAGGACATGCCCCTCCATGGTCTCCTCCAGCTGGTTTTTGTTCGGCTGCTGCAGCCCGCTCAAGCGCGTGTCCAGGGCATAGAGTTTGTGGAAATAGCGGTGCTGGCCGATCGGCGGGCAGGGACCGCCGTAACCGGTCCGTTTCCAGTCGTTGAGACCCTCCTCGGTGCCGGTCGGCAGAATCCGAACCGCTTCGTCCAGCTCGACTGTCTCCGGCGGCAGGTTGTAGAGGACCCAGTGGACCCAGGTCATTTTTGGCGCCGCGGGGTCGGGAGCGTCCGGGTCGTCGACGATCAGGACCAGAGATTGGGTCCCTGCCGGCACCCCCGACCAGCAGAGCCGGGGAGAGACATTCTCCCCCTGGCAGGTGTGCCGCGGCGGAATCTCGCCCTGGTGGGTAAACGCGGTTGACGTGAGCTGCAGAGCCATGCTCATCCTCCGGGATGCGAGTTGCCATAGGCGGGGCCAACTCCGCCTGCGGTCGCCGGCGGTCGGCCGGGACGACTTCATTATACCCCGGGCTGTGAAGAGATTGCGTCACGGGACTTTCGGTGCCCGGCAACTCTGGTAAAATTTGTTTCAGCTTGTCAGCCGACGTTGCGGGAGGAGACCATGTCGAGGGACAACGTACTCAATGTACTGGAGGAAACGGAGCAGAAACGGGAGCTTTTTCTAACCGCCTGGAAACGGGGGGTGGATTTTCTCGGTCAGGAATTGTTCGGTCCCGGGGAACTGGAAACCGCGAAAGACAAAGACCAGTTGCGACCCCGGAAAGAGATGGTCGAGGCGGCAATGCTCGATGAGAGTTGCGGAGAAGAGCAGTTTCTCGCCGCCATGGTCAGTTTTTTCGACCCGGCCTGGGGCGCCGAACTGGCCGAGCGGATTGAATGCGACAAGTCTCTCTGTGGCCTGACCTTCAATCTCGACCACGAGCGAATCGATATCCTGTGCGCATTATTGCGCAATTATCAAGGCTGGTCTTGATACGGGGCCATGCGATGGTGTCTTTTGCGGACATTTTCCAACGCGCCGCCGCCCGCAAGGGGGGAGAAGAGGCGCTGCAAAAGTTCTTGCAGCTGGATCTCAAAACACCCCGCCAGTTGGCTCAGACGCCCGATGACCGGTACTTGTCCGAGATGACCCGGGCGATCTTCAAGGCCGGGTTTGTCTGGAAGGTCATCGACAGCAAGTGGCCGGGTTTCGAAACGGCATTCTGGGGTTTTGACATCGATCGCTGCATGGGGATGTCGCCGGATGACGAGGACGCCCTGTGCCGTGACGAGCGGATCGTTCGCAATCGGCAGAAGATTCTCACCGTGCCGCACAACGCGCAGATGATCGACGCGATTCGTCGGGAGCATGGCGGTTTCGGTGTCTACATCGGCAGCTGGCCGGATGACGATTTTGTCGGTTTGTTGGCGACGCTCGGCAAGCAGGGGGCACGACTCGGCGGGATGACCTGCCAGTATTTTCTGCGATTTGTCGGCCGGGACGGTTTCGCCCTCTCGCGTGACGGGGTGTATGCCCTGATCGATGCCGGGGTGATTGACAAACCGCCGACCTCGAAAGCGGCGCTGCAGAAGGTCCAGCAGGCCTACAACCGGTGGCGCGAAGAATCGGGTTTCGGTTTGGCGCAGATCAGCCGTATCCTGGCCCTGTCGATCGATGCGCCGTCCTGATGAACTCCGGAACTACCTGCCTCAATTGCCGCGGTGCTTCCCTTTCAGTCCCCGGTTCTCCCAAGCATCCCGACCCCGGTCCTGGTGCTTGTCCTTTCGGTGGTGTTCCCGGTTGCCCTTCCACTCGTGCTTACGCTCCCAGTCCCGGTAGCGCCATTCATCCCTGACCCGGTAGCGGTCGATGAAGCGCGGACCGATATAGACCCGTTCCTTCACCGGACGATAGTACCGGTGGCGAAAGGTCGGTCCGTCAAGATAGTAGCTACCGTAATGCAGGCGGCCGCCACGAATGACATAGTCGAAACTGAGGTAGATCCGGTTGGGGCCGTAAAAGCCGCTCGGATAAACGTAATAGTTTGCCGGCGCTACGTAGCTGGTGACCTCAGTGCGTGAAGGCGGTTCCTGCACTGATCTGGCCGGTTCGGTCTCCTGAGCCAGTTGCCAGCTGCCGTCCGGTTGACGGCAGGCGGTGCCGTAGCCCTGCTCTTCGCGGCCGCCGATGGTGATGGTGGTGATAAATTCGCGGCAGGGCTGCCCGGAACTGTTCTGAAAGGTCCTGATCGGTACCGAGGTACCGGAACGGCCGCTGTCGGGATTGACCCAGGCCGAACTCTGATTGGTCGGATTTTTCTCCAGGGCGTACTGCAGGGTGTCGGCCATCGCCTGCTGCTCGGCGCCTTCGAGGTCAACCATTTCTTCGGCCTGCACCACGGAACTGGCGAACCCGAGGCACAGGGTCAGTAACGCTACCAGGAATGCATGTTTCATGATGATCCTCCTGTCAGGCTGATTTTTATCCAGTATAGCCGTTTCCTCACGCGCTGCCAGAGCCACCTCCCGGTACAGTTCTCCTCATCGGTGTCTTCAGTCGGGGATTCGTTACGGAGTCTTTATCTGCCGTTTACAGCGCTTTTACCGAGTTGAGCTAATCTTGCTCACAACTGAAGAAACCGGTTATCCTGAAATCGGGCGGATGACTGGTTCGCCTCTGGATGCGTCAATGAAAGCGCAACTGATCTATCTGCTGACCCTGGCCGTGGTGCTGCTCGCGTGGCAGGCTGGCCTGGGGATGGACAAGGAACCCGGAATGGACAAGAAAACAGCAGCAATGCACACAGAGCGCAGTTACGAGCTTCCGAGCGACGAAGCTTTGTACAGCAAACTGACACCGCTGCAATACAAGGTGACCCAGGAAGAAGGGACCGAGCCGCCTTTCAACAACAGCTACTGGGACAACCACGAAGCGGGAATCTATGTCGACATCGTCTCGGGCGAGCCGCTGTTCAGCTCGACGAACAAGTATGAATCCGGGACCGGTTGGCCGAGCTTCACCCGGCCGTTGGTTGCTGACAATATCGTCGAGAAAACCGACTCCAGCCTGTTTATGACCCGCACCGAAATTCGCAGTAAGCATGCCGATTCGCACCTTGGACATGTGTTCAACGACGGGCCGGAACCGACCAGACTGCGCTACTGCATGAATTCCGCGTCACTGCGCTTCGTGCCGGTCGAGAATCTCGAGGCGGAAGGCTATGGCGAGTTCAAGGCGCTTTTCGAAAAATAATTATTTGGTCGGTTGAATGAACGGCCGGCAGATCGGAGCCGCACGAATGGGGACGGAGCAATTAATAAATTCTGTCTGCGAACCCTGCCGTTCGGGTGCGGAACCCTTGGCAGGTGAAGAACTGGAGCGTCTGAGGTCCCAGCTTCCTGAGTGGCAGATCGTCGAGCAGGCAGGCGTCCGGCGCCTGCACAGGGAGTTTCGTTTCCGAAACTTTGTCGCGGCGCTGGCATTCACCAATCGGGTCGGTGAGCTCGCCGAAACCGCGGGACATCATCCCGCCCTGCTCACTGAGTGGGGCCGGGTAACAGTCCAGTGGTGGACACACAAGATCGGCGGCTTGCACCGCAATGACTTTATCATGGCCGCACGGACCGATGCGCTGGTGGCGGAAACGGCAGGAGAAGCCGAGTTACTTTAATTCAAAAGCAACTTTCATCACCACCTGATATTCGCTGATCTTGCCATCTGCGCCGACGTGGCCGCGCATCTCCTGAACCTCGAACCAGGAGATTTTGTCGAGCGACTGGTGCGCTCTGCTCACACCGGCCTGAATGGCCGCTTCGAAACTCTGGTCCGAAATGCCGATGATTTCGACCTTTTTGTAGGTGCGTTGTGCGTCGTAGCTCATATCCGGTCTCCTAGAATTCCTTGAGGTTGCTGAATTCGCCCCAGACCAGATTCTGGTTGGGGGCATTGACGAACTCGAACACGTTTTCGATGATGTTGAGATGTTTGCGCTCTTCGATGGCGATCCGCAGCAGGATGTCCTTGATCTCTTGCCGGGTCTCTTTTGCGGCAGCTTCCTCGTAGAGGGTTGCACTGTCCGCCTCCACCTTCATGGCGTATTTGTATGCGTCCAGGCTGTTGGTCTCTGATCCCGGAGTGGCCCCTTGCTCCTGGAGTTTGGCAAACACGTTCTTCGCCCGGTCCAGGGCGTCGCTGTCGGCCATCGACAGGGAGGCTCCCTGCTCCTTCATCTGCCTGAACAGATCGTAATGCTTGCGTTCGTCAACAGCCATCCAGCGAAAGATCGTTTTCAGCCCTTCGGTGTCTGACTCCTCGGCCAGTTTTTCGTAAAACTCCTTGCCATCGAGTTCCATTTGCATAGCGTAGTCAAAAATATTCATCTGAGCGCTCCAGATTGATGGAACCGACTGGGGATCTGGGTCGGTTCAGGTTGACGGGCAGATGCTGTTGATCAAAGTCTACTCGATTTGAGCGGAGGCTCCAGTCGGCTGAGAAAAAGTTTGACGTGGGTCATGGTTTATCGAGCTGCCAGGGCCTATCATGACGACCTGTTACGCAAGGTTTCCCCCGCTAGCGGGACGATTTTCAAATCAAGGAGAGCAAGATGGCAAAATGTGGATGTGGACATGGGCATGGTTTCGGTCAGGGCGGGCCCTATGCCGAAGGGCGCGAACTGGTTGAGTTCGTCTTTCGGGCCCACGGCGGCGGCTTGCGCGATCAACTGATTCCAGGAGGTGGGTTGGCAACCAAATGTCAGGGTTGCGGCAAGGACTTTATCCTGGCAACCTTTGTCGGACGCTGTCCCGAGTGTGGTGGTGTGCATGCGGTCTCGCCGCCGCGCTGTGACGACCCGGCCAATATCCAGTTTGCCGGAGTCGATGTCACAATCGTTTAGATCACCCTCGGCAAGGGGGGTCAGTGCTCAAGGTCCGCTCTATAGCCGGCGGCTTCCAGATGTTCGATGATTGCCGTGATATGTTCCGGACCGCGAGTCTCCAGTTCGAGGCGCACCTCGGTTTGTCCGAGCGCCACTTCAGCGGTGCGCCGGTCATGACTGACATGCAGGATGTTGGCTCCAAGTCCGGCCAGCTGGCTAGCCAGCTCGGCCAGGGCACCGGGGGCGTCTTGAAGATCGA
>DATFMT010000233.1:0-8965 GCA_035266745.1 Geothermobacteraceae bacterium
CCATCGAGCTTGATGATGACTGTTTTGGCCAGGTTTTTCCCCGAGACGTGAGCAGCCGCAGCTATCTCCTGGGCGGTGTAGCTCGCCTTGTGGCTGATGACGTCATAGGGGATATGCTGGCTGTCGAGATACTGTTTGAAACTCCTGGCGAGCATGACTGACTCCTTTCCGGGTGGCAGGGGGCAGCTCACGGCAGTTCGCTTGCCGTAACCGCTTCCTCTGTTCCCCCATTCCGGCGGCCGGAACTCTCCAGTCGCCTTCGGTTTGGTTCATTCACACGGCCCGGCGCTTGAACTCGTCAGCTCCCACTGCCGGGTCCGCGCATCATGACGCAGGAGGTACAGGTGACCTCTTTCATCCTGGAGCTTGAAATACCGATGATCCGGTGCCAGCCAGCGATCGACGACGGTGCTGACCTCGATCCAGAATCCGCCGAGCTGGAAGCGGCGCGGGGTCTCCTCGCCGCGATAGCCGGCATAGCATTCGACCCGAAATGCCGGGGAGCTGTGCGCCGGATCAGCCACGTCGCTCGGTCTCCCGAGCCTGCTGGTTGGCCATCAACTGCACCAGATCGTTAAGCTGTTCGGTCAGCAGTTCAATCAGGTCATCCACGACCAGGATGCCGGCCAGTCCGCCCTGCCTGTTGACGACCGGCAGGCGGCGGATGCCCCGGTTGCGCATCAGCTTGATAGCGCTAAACAGGTCATCGTCTTCATTGACGGCCAGCAATTCAAAACTCATGACATCGCCGACCGTCACGGCATCGAGGTCCACCTGTTCGGCAAGCAGTTCGACGACGATGTCCCGGTCGGTGATAATGCCGACCGGGACCCGTTGGTCATCCCGGGTTTCGGTAATGACGACATCGCCGATATGATGCTGCCGCATCAGCCGGGCAACTTCCAGAATCGTTGCATCCCTGTCGCAGACAACCGCTTCCCGATTGCAGAATTCGCCTGCCTTCATGGCGCTCTCCTCCCGGTCATTGTGTCAGTTGGTCGACCTTCTGTTCGGCTTCATCGCGGCTCATGCCGTAGCGGGCTTCCAGCCTGCCGATCAGCAGTTGGCGTCTTCCGGCGTTGAATTCACGCGCGTTTCCAGTCAGTTCGCCCCAGAGTTCGCGGTTGAAGCCTTTAACCTGATCCCAGGTTCCCTGCAGTCGGTTACTGAACATTCACTCACCTCCGCGCTCTTTCTTTCATCATACATCCATTGGCAAACTGCGGTCAGCGGGGCAGGGCCGTCATTAAGGGCATTGCCGGAACAATGATTCCGGTCTGGCCAGTAAGATCGGCTGGTTTGGCCCGGCGCTGCGGGCTGCTCAAATCCGTTGGATACATCGCTGAAGCCCGGGTGCCTGAAGCGGTGTGATAGCACCATCCCCAGGATCTAAAAAATATATATTCTCTAGATTACTCATTGATTCTGGCATGTTACGGACAAAATGTGATGTAAATGATGAGGGCATCGTGAGGCAGATGAATGCTCTATCGGACTCTCCGCCGTCTCCCTGATGGTTTCTAGCTTTTTTGCTCTAAATCCAGGACTGCCTATTAGTATTTTTGGCGGCATTCCTGACGCTACCCGTCATTTGCGCGACGAAAAGATGGGATGAATATCCGCTCCATGCGTTTCTGCCAGTTGCCGCGGTTTCCGTGACGGAAAAGATGAGCGCCCGCCGGTTACTGCTCGCTGACGTTGACAGGGGAGGATCAAGGCTAAAGCAGGACCCGTTATGGCTTGCAAGGACTTACCGATCTTCTGCAATCCGAAAATCATTGACAAAGACCCGAGCGGTTCCTATAGTGACAGCCGTTTATAAAAACGGCGCAATTTAAGCTAGTTGTCCTGTTTTAAACATATTTTTACTGGACATAAAATTCTGTGGTAAAGGAGTGAGATGATGGGGAAACAATTCAAGGTAGCAGTCCTTCCTGGTGATGGTATCGGCCCCGAGGTCATGGCGGAAGCGATCAAGGTGCTGGATGCAATCGCGACAAAATATGCCGTCAGCTTCGAAAAAACCTACGCCAATGTCGGTGGTGCGGGAATCGATAATGAAGGCAAGGCGCTGCCGGAGGCCACGATAGAGATCTGTAAAAATTCCGACGCGATTCTGTTCGGTTCGGTCGGCGGCCCGAAGTGGGAACGCCTGCCGCCTGACGAGCAGCCGGAGCGCGGGGCGCTGCTGCCGTTGCGGAAAATTTTCGGTCTGTTCTGCAACCTGCGCCCGGCGATCATCTTCCCGGCCCTGACCGGAGCTTCAAGCCTGAAGGAGAGTGTCATCGAGGGGGGCTTCGACCTGCTGGTGGTGCGCGAGTTGACCGGTGGCATCTATTTCGCGACTCCGAAGGGGATCGAAGGCGAAGGCCCGCAGCGGACCGGCTTCGATACCATGAAGTATTCCGAAGCCGAGATCGAGCGGATCAGTCACGTGGCGTTCCAGGCGGCCCGCAAGCGGGGCAAGAAGGTCTGTTCGATCGACAAGGCCAATGTGCTCTCCACCTCGGTGGTCTGGCGCGAGGTGGTCGAGCGGGTGGCCAAGGAGTACCCGGATATCGCCCTGTCGCACATGTATGTCGATAACGCCGCCATGCAGCTGGTCAAGTGGCCGAAGCAATTCGATGTCATGCTTTGTGGTAACATGTTTGGAGATATCATCTCGGATGAGGCGGCGATGCTGACCGGCTCGCTCGGTATGCTGCCGTCTGCCTCGCTGGCCGAAGGCTCGTTCGGCATGTACGAGCCGTCCGGTGGCAGCGCCCCGGACATCGCCGGGCAGGGGATCGCCAACCCGATCGCCCAGATCCTCTCGGCAGGGATGATGCTGCGCTACTCGTTCGGCATGGTCGAAGCCGCCGATGCCCTTGATGCGGCCGTTGAAAAGGTTCTCAATGCCGGCTACCGGACCGGGGACATCGCCCAGGGCGTCGCTGGCGAGCAGAAAGTCAATACCAAGGAGATGGGCGATGCCATCGTGGCGGCGCTCTGATAGCGATATTTAATTCATAAGACAGAACAGGAACAGTCCCATGAAAGTCGGAATCGTCGGATGGCGCGGTATGGTCGGTTCGGTTCTCCTCCAGCGGATGCAGGAAGAGAATGATTTTGCCCACATCGAACCGGTGTTTTTTTCCACTTCGCAGGCCGGGCAGGATGCCCCGCTGAACGCGGGAACCCTCAAGGATGCAGCGGATCTCGGCGAGTTGAAACAGCTCGACGTGATCATCACCTGCCAGGGGGGTGATTACACCAAGGCGATTCATCCCGAACTGCGCAAGACCGGCTGGGACGGCTACTGGATCGACGCAGCCAGTACCCTGCGCATGGATCCGAACGCGGTCATCATCCTCGATCCGGTCAACCGCAACGTCATCGACGCGGCGCTGGCCAAGGGCCAGAAGGACTTCATCGGCGGCAACTGCACCGTCAGCCTGATGTTGATGGCGCTCGGCGGCCTGCTGCGCGCCGGGCATGTCGAGTGGGTTTCGTCGATGACCTACCAGGCCGCTTCCGGTGCCGGGGCGCCGAATATGCGCGAACTGCTAAGCCAGATGGGCGCCCTTAACGCTTCGGTCGGTGAACTGCTGGCCGACCCGGCCTCGGCGATCCTCGATATCGACCGCGACGTGACCGCCGCCCTGCGCAGCGATGAATTTCCGACCAGCGAATTCGGTTTTCCGCTGGCCGGCAGCCTGTTGCCCTGGATTGATCGCGAAGTCGAGGACGGCCAGAGCCGCGAGGAGTGGAAAGGGTATGTCGAGACCAACAAGATTCTCGGCACCACGACCCCGATTCCGGTTGACGGCCTTTGCGTGCGGGTCGGTGCGATGCGCTGCCACAGCCAGGCACTGACGATCAAGCTGAACAAGAATCTACCGATTGAAGAGATCGAGACCCTGCTGGCCAATGACAATGACTGGGTCAAGTTTATCCCCAACACCAAAGCCGACTCATTGGCCGGCCTGACCCCGACCGCGGTGTCCGGGACCCTGACCGTTCCGGTCGGCCGGGTACGCAAGATGAAATTTGGTCCCGAATACGTCTCGGCCTTCACCTGTGGCGATCAGCTGCTGTGGGGGGCTGCTGAACCGTTACGCCGCATGCTGCGGGTCCTGCTCGAGCAGTAGCCTCGGGTGATGCGTTTAAGTCGTCTGTTGTTTCGCCGGGGAGGTGGCATTGCTGTCTCCCCGGTTTGTTTTCCCGTGGCTGGTCCAGGAACGACAGCTGAATTGACCCATGACAGAGACTTTTCTTCGACAACTTGATCCGCGATTCAAGCTGCTCCTGCTGCCGTTGCTGATCACGGCGACGTTCAGCGCGGAGTCGGTGACACGTTTGTTCCTGTTGAGCTGTGCTGCGCTCTGGATGGCCCGCAGCGAAGGGGAGCCGCTGCTGTTTCTCTGGCAGGTGATCCGACCGCTACGGGTGCTGTTGCTGGTCACCCTGCTGATGCATCTCTGTTTTTCCTCCGGCTGGACCCTGTTCGGGCAGACCTGGCTGTCTCTGGATGGGTTAAAGCTGGGATTGTTGACCTGCTGGCGGTTGCTGGTCGCCGTGTTGTTCGCGGTGTTGCTGACCCGGACGACACCTCCCGAAAAACTGGCCGCGGCGCTTGGTGTTTTGCTGTCACCTTTGCAGAGGCTGGGTCTGCGGGTTGCGGCCATGACCGAATTTCTCCTGTTGACTTTGACTTTCATACCACGCTTACAACAACAATATGGCGCTCGTGCAACCGGCGCCTCGCCAACAGAGCCCGGTGCTAAGCCGTTGCTCGAGCGACTGCGTGGCTTGATGGCGCAAATCGAACCCCTGGTACTCGGTTTTGCCGATCAGGCCGAAACGCAGGCCACCCGGCTGGCAGAGGGGGAACAGATCGTTGAGATTCCGGTGTTAGGACCCTTGGCGCCGTTACCTGGTGGCTGGGCTGCCTTGGTCGGCAGCGTCCTGCTTGTTGTCCTGCTCTTTACCCTGTGAGCCTTAAATGGACCGGATCAAGCTGATCATCGAATTTGACGGTGCTGCCTTTTGTGGCTGGCAGGTCCAGGACGGTGTGCGGACCGTCCAGCAAGAGATCGAACTGGCTCTTGCCCGGCAACTCGGTTCACCGGTGCGACTGCATTCCTCCGGGCGTACCGACAGCGGTGTTCACGCCCGCGGTATGGTGGCGCATTTTGACAGCTGCCGCAACTTACCGCTCAAGGCCTACCGCGAGGGCCTCAATCGCCTGTTGCCTCCTGATGTGGCGATCTTGTTCGCGGAACGGGTCAGTGATGATTTTCACGCCCGCTACTCGGCGACCGGAAAATGGTACCGCTATTTGATTTGGAACAGTCCGGTGCGTTCGCCGCTCCAGGATCAACGGGTTTGGCATCTCAAGGGACCGCTCAACCTGGAGTTGATGCAGCAGGCCTCCAAGAGCCTGGTCGGCAGGCATGATTTTGCCGCTTTCCGCGCCGCGGGTTGTGAAGCCAAAACCACGGTCCGGGAGATTTATCGCCTTGAGGTGACCCGGGAGCAGCAGTTGCTGCTGATCGATGTCTACGGCAGCGGGTTTCTGCAGAACATGGTCCGGATTATTGCCGGAACCCTGGTCGAGGTCGGGCAGGGCAAGCGTTCTCCTGACAGTCTGGCTGACTTGCTGGCCGGCGGCGACCGGGATGCGGCGGGGGTGACAGCTCCGGGAGCCGGGCTTTGTCTGATGGAGGTTTTCTATTCATAAAACTGCCGGAAGGTAAATTTGTGAAAATGTGGGGCTGAAATACCGCTCGTTGAGATGACTTGGCAACCGTCTCCGGTGGCCGCCCGCGGACATTCTCAATAAACCGGCAAATGAGTCGAAAAAACAGTAAAAATCCCTTGACAAGCAAAATCCTCTCGGCTAAATTCGGTGTTTCTGTGAGCCCCGTAAATTCACAGTTCGTATAGAGAGGAAAGCATGAGCACTCAAGCAGCAAAAAAGATTGAAGTACAGAAAGATTGGTTTGTGGTTGACCTGGATGACCAGGTGCTTGGTCGCGCTGCCGCAAAGATTGCCCACGTCCTGCGTGGCAAGCACAAGGCGATCTACACTCCGCATGTCGACACCGGCGATTTTGTCATCGTGTTGAACGCTGACAAGGTGCGTTTGACCGGCAACAAACTGGCCGACAAGAAATATTACCGGCATACCGGCTACCCCGGCGGGATCAGAGAGATCACCGCTGGCAAGCTGCTGGAAAAGCGCCCTGAAGACGTGATCAAGAAGGCCGTCAAGGGAATGCTGCCGAAAAACAAGCTTGGTCGTCAGATGTTCAAGAAGCTGAAGGTCTATGCCGGTAACGATCACCCGCATGCAGCACAACAGCCAAAATCCTTGGAAGTCCAGGGCTAATAGGAGATGACGATGGCAGAACAGACTATTTGCGCCACCGGAAAGAGAAAAACCTCGATCGCTCGGGTCAGAATGCAGCCGGGTACCGGCATCATTACCGTAAACAAGCGGGACATCGATGTTTTTTTCGGTCGTGAGACTTCCAAGATGGTGGTTCGTCAGCCGCTCGAGCTGACCGAAAATATGGGTAAGTTTGATATCAGCGTCAATGTCTGCGGCGGCGGTGCTTCCGGTCAGGCCGGCGCGATCAAGCATGGCATCACCAAGGCCCTGCTCGAAGCTGACCCTGAACTGCGCGCCGTGCTGAAAAAAGCCGGGTTTATCACCCGCGACAGCCGCGTCAAGGAACGTAAAAAGTACGGTCGTCGCGGCGCCCGTCGGAGCTTCCAGTTCTCCAAGCGTTAAGAGTGTTTCGGCTGTCAGAGATGGCCAGACGAGTTGTAGATCGAGAGGGAAGCCAGATGGCTTCCCTCTTTTTTTCTACCGTAGAATTGCCGAGCAACCTGTACCACAGGTCAGCGTTATCCTGGAGGAGCTATGAAAACCAGAATCGCCATTGTCGGTGCCAGCGGCTATACCGGTGTCGAGCTGATCAGGCTGTTACTCGATCATCCATTGGTTGAGATCACCTGTGTGACATCCCGACAGTATGCCGGGCGTCCGCTTGCCGAAATCTTTCCGAGCCTGGCCGGGCGCTGTTCGTTGATCTGCGCACCGATGGACATAGACGGGATCGTCGCGCAGGCCGATGTCGCATTCACTGCAGTACCGCATAAAACCGCGATGGAGATCGTGCCGCAACTGCTAGCTGCCGGACTCAAGGTGATCGACCTGTCGGCCGATTACCGGTTGCGCGACGTCGAAGTCTACCAGCAGTGGTACCAGCCTCACACCAGCCCGCAGCTGCTGGACGAAACAGTTTACGGTCTGCCTGAACTGTACAGGGCTCAGGTGGCTAAGAGCCGGCTGGTCGCCAATCCCGGTTGTTACCCGACCAGTGTGGCGCTGGCCGTGATGCCTTTGCTCAAGGCGCAACTGATCGATCCGAAGACCCTGGTGATCGACAGCAAATCGGGGACCAGCGGGGCAGGGCGGAGCGAGAAACTCGCCAGCCTCTATTGTGAAGTCAACGAGGGCTTCAAGGCTTATGGGGTCGGCAACCACCGGCATACGCCGGAGATCGAGCAGACCCTCAGCGAGGTCGCCGGTCGTCCGGTCCAGGTCAGTTTTACCCCGCATCTGTTGCCGGTGAACCGGGGGATCCTGTCCACCTGTTACGCTTCGCTCAATCAGCAGCAGAGCAACGCGCAGTTGGTCGAGCTGTTCCGTCAGACCTATGCCGATGAACCTTTTGTCCGGATCTGCCCGCTGGAGACTTTGCCGAACATTGCCTATGTGCGGGGGACCAATTTCTGCGATGTCGGGGTTGTTGCAGACCAACGGACCGGGCGGGTGATCGTGGTGTCGGCCATCGACAACCTGGTTAAGGGAGCGGCCGGACAGGCGGTTCAGAACCTGAACGTCATGCAGGGATGGGATGAGACGTCGGCATTGCTCGGCGTCGCAGCCTACCCCTGATGCGTGTCCTCGGTGCGGTCTTGTGGCGGTGAGTGCCTTGTCACTAAAAGCCCCGTTCCTCGGTCGAGGGGCGGGGCTTTTAGCTATTCGGCTGCTCGCTGCTCTCCCGGGTTGTCACTCCAGGCGATGACCCGATTTTTCCCTTCCTCCTTGGCCCGGTAGAGGGCCCGGTCGGCGAGGTCGAGCAACTCATAGATATCCCTGCTGTCATTCGGGTATGCGGCGATGCCGAGAGAAATTGTCAGTGCGCCGCCCGGGTGGGACTCTTCGATACCTTGGAACTGTTCGGTCAGGACCCCGGTACGGAGTTTTTCGGCCGCTGAGCGGGCCCCTTCGGTGTCGGTTTTGGGCAGCAGAATGACGAATTCTTCGCCCCCAAACCGGGCCACCAGGTCGATGCCACGGGTGTTTTGCAGTAGAACCTTACTGACATTTTTCAGCAGCATGTCTCCCTTGAGATGACCGTGGGTATCATTGTAAGCCTTGAAATTGTCCAAATCAGCCATGACCAGGGCAAACTGCGAATGAAAGCGCTGCGCATGGGCCATCTCGCGCTTGAGGATCAGCTGGAAATGCCGGCGGTTGGCTAGCCCGGTCAATTCATCGGTGTTGGAGAGCATCCGGGCTTTTTCATAGAGTTGACTGTTTTCGATCGCGACAGCCGCCTGGTTGGCGATCGCCTGGACCAACTTCAGCTCGGATGGTGTGAAGGCGTATATTTGGAACTTGTGCAGGTTGAGTACGCCAGAGAGGCGATTCTTGACCGCAAGCGGAACCGAGATCATCGAGCCTTCGGAACGAATGCGACCCTGGTAGTTGAGGTTGCGGTCATCGGTTACGAGATCGGGGATGTAATGCATCTCTTGGGTCAATGCGGCCTTGCCGGTGATCCCCTCGTCGAGTTGGAAGACCGTGCCCTGCAGCTGCTCTGAGTCACTGCCGAAGGCTGTGCGCACCACCAGTTCCTCGGTGTCGGGGTTGTAGGTAAACAGGACAATCCGGTTGCAGTGCAGC
>DATFMT010000234.1:0-3785 GCA_035266745.1 Geothermobacteraceae bacterium
AAGGCTCTGTTCCCTGGTTTCGAGATCCACGCCATCACCAACGGGGTGCATCCTTTTACCTGGACCTCGCCCTACTTCGTCAACCTGTTCGACAAGTACCTGCCGAGTTGGGCCAACGAACCGGAGCTGCTGGTGCGGGTCGACACCATCCCCGACGAAGAGGTCTGGGAGGCCCATTGCGGCGCCAAGGCCTACCTGTTCCAGTACATCGAGGAGGTCACCGGAACCCGGCTCGACCCCGACGTGCTGACCATCGGTTTTGCCCGCCGCGCCGCGACCTACAAGCGCGGCGACATGATCTTCTCCGATCTCGAACGCCTGCTCAAGATCGGCAAAGGCAAGATCCAGCTGATCTTCGGCGGCAAGGCTCATCCGCGCGACGAACCGGGCAAGCAGGTCATCCAGCGCATCAACCAGTACATCAAGCAGCTCAAAGGCACACTCGAGGCGGTCTATATCCCGAACTACAACATGGATGTCGCCTATCGGCTGGTGCCCGGGGTCGACCTCTGGCTGAACAACCCGATCCGGCCGCTTGAGGCCTCCGGGACCAGCGGCATGAAGGCGGCCCTGAACGGGGTGCCGAACTTCAGCGTGCTCGACGGCTGGTGGATCGAGGGGCATATCGAGGGGCTCACCGGCTGGTCGATCGGTGCCACACCCTCAGAATTGAAACCGGGTGACAGCCAGGACGAGGATGTCGAAGACATGTACCAGAAGCTGGAAAAGGTCATCATCCCGCTCTATTACACGGATCGTCCCGGCTGGATCCGGGTGATGAAAAATGCCATTGGCAAGAACGGCTACTACTTCAATACCCACATCATGATGCGTAGATATGTGACGGAAGCTTATATCCGGTGAACACTAGAGGCCCTCGATTGAGGGCCTTTTTTTGCCGAACCGATCCCACCCAAAAGAGTTGGCAGGCCTAAAGGTCAAGGCAGCCATAAACATCTAGAGCAATCCGTCAATCATCTCAAAATCGAGCGACGATTCTGCCAACGACTGGACCAGGTTGATCTTCTCCTCATCCTCGGCGGTGATCTTCGAAACATAATTCTCCAGGGTGGTGAAGATCTCGGCGGTGGTTCGTTCCTCGCAGCGCATGAACGGAATCTTACTGTCCTCGAGAATCTGTTGGGTGATGTTCGATACCGGCGCTACCCCGGTGATGACCAGCCCGGCAATCTTTTCATGGTATTCCGGCATGTGGTAAAGGGTCGAGAGCATGACCAGCAGTTCATCGCGACTGCTGGTCAGAACAATCAGCGACGAGGGTTGCAGCAGATCGACAACCCGTTGGGTCGAGGCGGCCCCTAACTGGGTGTGATGGACGATCCGTGTTGATTGCAGGCTGTCGGCCTGGAGCGGGATATCAAGCATGTTGGATATGTTCAACATGGTTGGATGGGCCAGGATCGGCGAATAATTGAATCCCCCCAGCACCGAAATATTTTGCGGTTGGAAAGCCTTTTTCAGGTAATGCAGCACATCTTCGCGCTTGGGTTTCTTGATCTTGTTCGGCATCACCAGCTTAACCTGGGCCCCCTCTTCCCGATAGAGGGAGAGATTCAGATTGACATCGTCAATGGTGCTGCCGATGCCGGCAGCGGACACCATCAGCACCGGTGCGTCAAGCAGTTTGGCTATTTTGGCATTGCTGATCCCGGCCACCGCTCCGACTCCTGAGTGTCCGGCGCCTTCGATGACGATAAAATCACACTCCTTCTCAAGTTCGATGCAGGCCAGTTGAATTCGCTCCATCAACGAGTCAGCACGGATGTAACCATCGAGAATTCGTCGCGTGTCACCGGTTCGCAGGACGACCGGCGACATCAGATCGATCTTATCAGCGAGATCAAACACCTTGGCCATCAACTTGGCGTCCATATCGACATCCCGGTCCATATAGCGCGCGACCTTGGGTCCGAACGGCTTGATAAAACCAATCTTGTTATATTTTTTGCGGGCCATATGCATGAGCGAGAGGCTGATGGTGGTCTTGCCGCAGTTTTGCCCGGTCGCGGCGATAAAAATTTTCTTGGCCAAGAAATCCTCCTGAGGTTAAGCAAGTTCTCCAAGATTATCGGTTCGAATCAATACTACAACAAATAAAAAAGGCCTGCCCCGATAAAAGGCAGACCTATTTGTAAAGACAAGCTGATCGCTACCAGTAGCGAACCCGGCCGGTATCGATATGCACAAAATGAGAGTCAGGATAATACCCGACTCCGCCGACACGCAACGACTTGGCGGTTTTGCGCAGGTAGTCAAGTTCGCAGTCAGCAACCCGGATATCAAGCGCCTTGCCAGTCATGTGCAGGCTGTGCTTGGCGACTCCGTTGCTCGTCGCGCGCAACAACTCGTTAGTGGCTGGCGAGCGGTAACCGGAAATAATCTGGACCGGAGCGGTACTGCAAAGGCGGGAGCGGATAGCATAAACCAGGTCGAAGAGTTCCGGATCCATCGGGTGAGCAGTGTTGGCGCGATGATCGCGCAGCAACCAGTTACAACGCTCCAGGGCATCCGGCAGATACTCTCCATCGGCCCAATAGGTCAGGTTACGCAGCTCTTCACCGGTATGGAGATTGGCCAGTGAGATCGCCCGTTCACCGGTCAATTTTTGCTCAGTTTGACAAAATCCGCGACTTGGAAGCGCAAGTCCGGCCAGCATCAAGAGGCCGCCCTGCAAGACCCTGCGACGGGATAATTGTTTAGAAAAATTCATAGATTCAAATCATTAGCAGTAAACAGTTAAAGTTTTTGATTAACTATGAGGTTGGACTAGGTAAAACATTACCCGGATAGTAAGCAAATATCATTCCAGCAAAAATGGCGGCCCCGGCGAGATTCGAACTCACGACCTACCGCTTAGGAGGCGGTTGCTCTATCCAGCTGAGCTACGGGGCCGGGAGTCAAAACTGCAGCAGGCTGAAGACCTTGCCTTGCGGAAGCCGCTTGCGGCCAGCGAGAAATGCCAACTCAGCCATGAAGGCACATTCGACAATCTCCGCGCCGAGTCCTTCGACCAGGTCAACCACCGCTTCAACCGTACCGCCGGTCGCCAGCAGGTCATCGGCAATGACCACCCGCTCACCCTGCTTAAAGGCATCCTGATGAATCTCGAGGGTATCGGTGCCATATTCGAGGTCGTAGGTCTTCTGCACGGTTTTCCACGGCAACTTGCCGGGTTTCCGCACCAGGGCGATACCGACCCCAAGTTTATAGGCCAGTGCCGATCCGAGCACAAAGCCGCGCGCCTCTACGCCGACGATCTTCTCGATATTCCGGCCGATATAGCGGTGGGCAATCAAGTCAACCATGCGTTGAAACTGCCGTCCATCAGACAACAGCGTGGTAATGTCCTTGAAGACGATCCCTTTCTTGGGAAAGTCGGGGATATCGCGAATAATACTTTTCAACTCATCCATTCAAACTGGCTCCAATTCCTTAGTCGTCAAGCAGGTCCTGACCGGAAGCGCGTTTTTCTTCCATGATCCGACGCAGTTTTTCTAGGCTCTTGGCCTCGATTTGGCGAATCCTCTCCCGGGTGACGCCAAAGCGACGCCCGATCGTATCGAGGGTTTGTGGTTCTCGGTCGTTGAGACCGAAGCGCAGGCTGAGAATTTCCTGCTCGTTTTCCGATAGGGTCGCCATCCATTCGCTGACATGGGCGAATTTGTTCAGGTCTTCAATCAGCTCGGACGGGTCGACCGCCTTGCTGTCCTCGATGGTATCGATCAGGCTGTAGTCATTGTTCTCACCCATCGGGTGCTCAATGG
>DATFMT010000235.1:0-4716 GCA_035266745.1 Geothermobacteraceae bacterium
CAGGAAGCGCTTGACCAGAGTACGCAACTGGTGGCCCGGCAACTGGGCTGAGTTACCTGGACGTGAGCTAGGGCTTCCGTCGGAAACCGGTTTCCAACGGGATTCGGAGAGCGGGACATGGCTGCATTTGATGGCACCCAAAGTTTACCGAGTCTGCTCATCGTCGATGACGAGGTCATGATCCGTGACCTCTGCGCCCAGGCCCTGTCCGGCTACCGGGTCGCCCAAGCCGGCAATGGCCAGGAAGCAGTCGACATTCTCGCCCGGGAAGATATCGACATTGTCCTCACCGACATCATGATGCCGGTCATGAATGGCCTCGACCTGCTGGCCGGCATCAAGGAGAGTTCCCCCAACCAGCCGGTTATCGTCATGACCGGCTTTGGCGACAAAGAAGTCATACTCAAGGCGCTTAAAGCCGGTGCCGACGACTTCATTCACAAGCCGATCAACCTGCTGCAACTGAAAACCGCGATTGCCAAGACCCTGGAAAAAAGGGCGCTACGCGAAGAGTTGGTCCAGCTCAAACAGGTGGATCGGCTCAAGTCGGAATTCCTCGGCCTGATCTCTCACAAGCTGAAAACACCGATGACCGTCATTTCACTCTTTCTGCAAAACCTCGAGCGCGATGTCGAATTGGTCCATGCCCCAGGCTTTCGGGACAACCTCAAGCTGATCCTCGAAGAATCGGGCCACCTCAGCAGCCTGATCCACGACCTGCTTAACTTCAGCAGCATCATTTTACGTGACAGCCGCGGCGAACGCGAACTGACCTCCCCCGCCACGTTGATCCAAGAGTGCCTGCTGGAAACACGTGACCTTGCCGCCCGGCGCGAAATCCACGTCGACAGTTACGTCGAGGGCCAGATCCCCAACCTGCTGATCGACCGGCAAAAGGTTTTCTTTTCCTTGCGAACGATTCTGGAAAATGCCCTTAAATTCTCGCCTGGCGGTACGCTTGTCTGCCTCGAAGCCGAGCGTGGTCAGCACGACCTGTGCATCCGTGTTGCCGACCAGGGACCCGGAATCCCGGTGGAAGAACAGCAGAAAATATTTGAACGTTTCTATCAGATCGACCCCGACCGGACCGGCCAGGTGCGCGGCTTTGGTCTCGGGTTGTTCTACGCCCGCCAGTTTATCAAGGAACAGGGCGGCGCCATCGACCTGCAGAGCAAGCCCGGTCAGGGCACCGTCGTCACCCTGCGCCTGCCGATTCCCGAACAAGCTGCCGGGTCGGGACCACAGGTCAGCAGCTGAGCTGAACCACGCCTGTTCCAGCTGGCTTACTTGAGTGCACCAGCCTGGCATATCCCGCAGCGCGCCCACCCCAGAGAGCGGCTCCGACAAGCCGGCCAGCCCACTCCAGAAGCGAATCTTCCCCCTTTTTACCATGCCATTTTGCTTTTGCTGGCTGTCACCGTGTGGTATATTTCTTTTTTGCCTGAAACGGGAGCAACCGACATGTTCAAGGGAACCACCATCATCTGCGTGCGCAAGGGAAACCGGGTGGCCTTGGCCGGAGACGGTCAGGTGACTATGGGCCAGGCGGTGATGAAACATTCGGCGCGAAAAATCCGTCGGCTCTATAACGACAAGGTACTGGCCGGTTTTGCCGGCAGCACGGCAGATGCCTTTACCCTGTTCGAAAAATTCGACGCCAAGCTGCAGGAGTTTCGCGGCAACCTGTCCCGGGCCGCCGTTGAACTGGCCAAGGACTGGCGCACCGACCGGGTGCTGCGCAAACTTGAGGCACTGCTGATCGTCGCCGATGCCGACATCACCCTGATCATCTCCGGAGTGGGCGACGTCATCGAACCGGACGACGGCATTGCGGCCATCGGTTCGGGCGGTTCCTACGCCCTGGCCGCTGGTCGGGCGATGCTTGAGAACAGCGCCCTGGAGGTCAAAGAGATCGCCGAAAAAGCGCTGTTGATCGCGGCCTCGATCTGTATCTACACCAACGACCGAATTGCCCTGGAGACGCTTAATTGAACAACTTTACCCCGCGCGAAATCGTCTCCGAACTCGATCGCTATATCATCGGCCAGAAAAACGCCAAGCGTGCCGTGGCCATCGCCCTGCGCAACCGCTGGCGCCGGCAGCAGGTCGCGCCGGAACTCCGTGACGAGATCGCACCGAAGAATATCATCATGATCGGACCGACCGGGGTCGGCAAAACCGAAATCGCCCGACGGCTGGCCAAACTGGCCCAGGCCCCGTTCGTCAAGGTCGAAGCGAGCAAGTTCACCGAAGTCGGCTACGTCGGCCGCGACGTCGAGAGCATGGTCCGTGACCTGCTCGAGTTGGCGATCATCATGGTCCGTGAAGAAGAGGCGGAAAAAGTCCGGGTCAAGGCCGAGGATATCGCCGAGGAGAAGCTGCTCGATCTGCTGCTGCCGGGCGAGCGTCAGGCTGCAGACAGCGACAACGAGGGGGGCTCGACCCGTGACAAGCTGCGCAAGCTGTTGCGCCAGGGTAAGCTCAACGAACGCTTTGTCGAGATCGAAACCCAGGATGTCAAAATGCCGATGATGGAGATCTTTACCCCCCAGGGCAACGAGGAGATGGGGATCGATCTCAAGGAAATGTTCGGCAACCTGTTGCCGAAAAAAACCAAGCGTCAGCGGATCCGGGTCAGCGAAGCTCGGGAATTGCTCGCCCAGGTCGAAGCGGAAAAACTGGTCGACATGGATCAGGTCAAAAACCTGGCCCGGGAACGCACTGAACAGAGTGGCATCATCTTCATCGACGAACTTGACAAGATCGCCAGCCGAGAAGGGATGCACGGCCCTGAGATCTCGCGCGAGGGGGTTCAGCGCGACATTCTGCCGATCGTCGAGGGGAGTACGGTCAACACCAAGCACGGCCCGGTCAAAACCGACCACATCCTGTTCATTGCTGCCGGAGCGTTTCACGTCTCGAAACCTTCGGACCTGATCCCCGAACTGCAGGGGCGGTTCCCGATCCGGGTCGAACTGGAGAGCCTCGGCGAAGAGGAGTTCGTGCGGATATTGACCGAACCGCGCAACGCTTTGACCCGCCAGTATTGCGCATTGATGGAGACCGAGGGGGTCCAGCTGACCCTGCTCGATGACGCGGTCCGCGAAATTGCCCGTACCGCCACCGAGGTCAACTCGCGGACCGAGAATATCGGCGCCAGGCGCCTGCATACGATCATGGAGAAACTGCTCGAAGAGCTGTCGTTCGATGCTCCCGAACTGCAGGAGAAGTCGATCGAAATCGATGCCGACCAGGTCCGTCAACAACTGGGTGACATCATCAAGGATGAAGACCTGTCTCGTTTTATTTTGTAAACAGGCACAGGGCATGGGGCTCGTGATGTCTGTATTTTCATTTTCTCGATTGTTTTTATTCACAGAGGGATGGCACAACCGGAAAAGCGCGGGCAAGGCGTGAGAGGTTTGAGGAATGAGGCGTAATCACTTGCGCCGGAATGACGAAACCAACGATGAGCGCTACCAGCACTTCTCTGGTGAAGCCGTGTAAAAATCATGCAGGAACTGATCGATAAAGCCAATGTGCTGATGGAAGCCCTGCCGTGGATCAAGCGTTTCTACGGCAAGACCATCGTCATCAAGTACGGCGGCAATGCTATGGTCGAAGAACACCTCAAGGAAGGGTTCGCCCGCGACATTATTCTGATGAAGTACATCGGCCTCAACCCGGTCGTCGTTCATGGAGGTGGTCCGCAGATCGGCCAGGTCCTGGCTGCGATGGGGATCAAGAGCGAATTCGTCCAGGGGATGCGGGTCACCGATCACGCGACCATGGACGTGGTCGAGATGGTCCTCGGCGGCAAGGTTAACAAGGAGATCGTCGCCAACATCAACCGCCACGGCGGCAATGCGGTCGGTCTGACCGGCAAGGACGGTGGCTTGATCACTGCCCGCAAGCTGGAGATGAAAAAAATCAACCCCGACACCCTGACCCCGGAGATCATCGATATCGGCATGGTCGGCGAAGTCGCCCAGGTCAATCCGACGGTCATCGAGTCGCTGGAAAACAGCAATTTCATCCCGGTCATCGCCCCGGTCGGTGCCGGTCCGGACGGCAAGACCTACAATATCAACGCGGACCTGGTCGCCGGTAAAATCGCCGGGGCGCTCAAGGCCGAGAAGTTGATCCTGTTAACCGATGTCGAGGGGGTCAAGGACAAGACGGGAGAGTTACTCTCGACTATCGATATCAGCCGGGTCGCGGCGCTGGTTGATGACGGCACCATTTCCGGCGGCATGATACCTAAAACCAACTGCTGCGTCGACGCCGTCAACCACGGGGTCACCAAGACCCACATTATCGACGGGAGAATGGAACATGCCTGCCTGCTGGAGATATTCACCGATAAGGGGGTCGGAACTGCCATCGCGAGGTTCAAGTCATGAACCGGTCAGCCGAGTGGATTGAAAGGGGCGAATCGGTCATCGCCCGGACCTACGGCCGCTACCCGCTGGTACCGGTTCGGGGGGCGGGCTGCCGGCTCTGGGACGTCGACGGCAGGGAATATCTCGACTTTCTTGCCGGCGTGGCGGTCAACAACCTCGGTCACTGCCATCCGGCCGTGGTCAAGGCGCTGCAGGAGCAGGCCGCCCAACTGCTGCACTGCTCGAACTATTACCATATCCCGGCCCAGATCGAACTGGCCGAGCTGCTTTGCCGCAATTCATTCGCCGAACGGGCTTTTTTCTGCAACTCGGG
>DATFMT010000236.1:0-3965 GCA_035266745.1 Geothermobacteraceae bacterium
GATGGCATCGAGCTGTTCGGTCTGCCGTTGCCGGTCGCCGCAGAGCAGCATCCAGATGTCCTGCACGGCGGGGGCCATGCGGGAATCATCGAAATCGACAAAATGCGGGTTGTCTTCCCGCCAGAGAATGTTGCCGCCGTGACAGTCGCCATGGGTCCGGATCAGCCGGACGTCACTGGTCTGCCGCCAGATCTCATCAAGCCTTCCCAGTAACTCATGCGTTGTCGCACGATAGCTGTCTCGGTACTCTATGGGAATAAACTGCTCGGAGATCAACGCAACGCTCTGGCGACCAAAGGTTTCGATGCCGAGCGCCGGACGGTGGCTGAAGGCCTTTTTCCGACCGATCAGGTGCATGCGCCCGAGTAATCGACCGAGAATCACCAGGTTGTCGAGGTTGTCGAGTTCCGGAGCATAACCGCCACGGCGCGGAAACAGGGCAAAACTGAAATCACGGTACTTGAACAGGGTTTCGCCGCTTTGGTCGGACAGGGGGGCGACAACGGGAAGTTCCGCATCGGCCAGCTCACGGCACAGGCTATGTTCTTCGCGAATCTGCTCGTCGTTCCAGCGCTCGGGCCGATAGAACTTGGCGATCAGTGGCGACTGTTCGTCAATGCCGACCTGGTAGACCCGGTTTTCGTAACTGTTGAGGGTCAGGTTGCGACAGTCGCAGCGATAGCCACGGCTTTCGACCGCATCCATGACAAATTCCGGCGTCAGGGCATTAAACGGGTGGCCCGCGGTCTGTTTCACGCCTGGTCCTTCAGTTCCTCGAGTAGGTTGAGAATCCTGGGAGTGCAGCGTTTGCCGCCGCAGGGACCACTGCCGGCACCAGTCGCCTTGCGCAGCTGTTCCAGGGTGGTCTTGCCTTCGCCGATATGTTTGAGGAAGATCTTTTTTTTGATCCCCTTGCACAGGCAGATCGGTTTGAGACCTTCGATAATATCCTGCTCATTCATATTCTGTTTCTCCGGTTGTAGGAAGTGACAGTTTTTGGATCGAATAGTGGCGGATCGATCCGCATTCATTAGAGCATACCGCCTTGGCCGCCATTCTGCCAGGCTTGTTATCAAACGGTCTGTTCATCGTGGAGAATCGCTTGCAGAAAAGAGTGTGGTGTGAAATCTGAGGATGAGGCAGGTTCCTGACCCCGGATGATAATCTTGCCTGCTTCGCAAGGACCGCAAGCCTGCCGACTGATTACGATGAGTCTCGCGTTTCGCCGTCACACCTGGCCCCGGCGCATCGCCAGCTGTTTTGGCCGGGGACGCTGCCACGCTTCAGCTCATGATGAGGGGCGGGTTCAAAGCGTCGTTGTCATCCGTGTGGCGAGTTCGGACATACGGATATTTTGTACCCGGATGATTTCCCGCAGCAGTTTGACGCCAATCGAAGGATGCTTTTCCAGCACCGCCGCGACCCGGTCGGCGGACATCATCAGGAGATCGGTATCCTCGATGGTGACCGCGGAGACGGTGGCCCGGTTCTGGGAGACAGTAAAGGAAATCTGTCCCATCAACGAACCTCGTGTGATGCGCGCCAGTACGTAGGGACGGCCGAAGTCGGTTTTCTTGTTGATCTCCAGTGAACCTTGATAGATGACAAAGAAAGGCACATTGACCAATTCGTCCTCGCTGAAGACGGTCGTCTTGGCCGGGTAATGAACCATGCCGAACAGCGGAAACAGCAGGGCGAGCTCTTCCTGGCTGAACAGGTGGAAAAAACGTTTTTCGTCGCGCAGCTGTTTGATGGCGGTTGAGACGTCATCCATTGCGTGGTCCCCGTATTGAAATTAACATAGTCTAAGCGATCTGGGTGCGGAAGGAAACAGTTATTCTCCAGTGCTGGTTGGCAAAAAAACACTTTTTCTGAGTTGGTCCAGGTCGACGTGACGCAGGTACTCAACCAGATTGCCGAACATGGCGTGAAAGCCGTATCCGGCCGAGGTCATTTCGCGGATGGCCGCTTCCCTGCTCCAGCCCTGAAAGAGGATTCGGTAGAGGGCGACGAGGGTTCCGGTGCGGTCCGAACCGTGGAGGCAATGGACCAGCATCGGTTTTGGTGCTGCTCGGATAATCCGGAGCGCCTTGATGACTTTCTCCTCGCTCACTTTGAAGGCATACATCGGCACCCGGTACAGCTCCAGGTTAAATCCGGCCGCTTCATCCTCGTCATCATGCAGGGCACGCAGGTTGAGGACTGAACGAATCCCGAGACGACTGATTTCGCTGAAACCATCACGAGAAGGCTGCGCGCTGCGGTAAAGCTGGTCGGAAACCTGGTGCCAGTTATCGATCTCGCTCGAAAGCAGCGGTAAGGCACTCCCGGCGGAAAGATCTGCCGCAGGTTGTTGCTTATGCAGTTGCTGCGCGACCTGTTGAAGCTCCTCGCTGGAGAGGGGTTGGTAGCCGCGCAGCCACGGCCAGCCATACCCCCAGCGATAGGAAGTCGGCCACCAGGGGGACCCGCCGAGCCTGACCCCGATCAGCATGATGCCGGCAATCCCGTCCTGACCGGTCCCGGCGACACAGCGCTGTAACTCGGCATCGGCCGCCGCGCGTTCTTCCCGGGTGCCGCCGCGCCAGTAGGCGAGATCGTGCGCTTCGCAACACGAGCGCCACAGGTCACTGCTTTGTAAGGTGCCATCCGGAAAGCGCGAACAGCCGTCGCTGGTGAAAGGTTGCAGTTCGGTTGCCGCGGCCGGCAGGACTGACAACAAGCCGAACAGCAGCAGCAGGCTGAACCGGCAGCGCCAGCCCCGAGCAGTGCGGGTATCAGCTCGACTCATTCAGCGTCTCGGCGAGTTGCTGTTGGCATCGGCTGCAGACCGGTTTCAGTTCGGAATGGTGGTAGATCGGGTTGTCGACGACGATCAGATCGATATGGGCCCGGCAGGCAAGCTGGAAACAGAGCGCACAGGCCGTCGCGCTCTGGTTGCGATAGCCGTCGCCGCAGACATGGCAGAGCCAGGGGTCGATTCCCCCCTGGCGCTGCGGGCGGTTGTCGGGATTGTCCCGGCAGCCCTTCGATAGGTTCTGATCGAGATTAACCTTATCCATTGATCGTCTCCACGGCCTGGGGCTAAAGCACCCGCACCGGATTTTCGCCACGACGTGGCAAATCGATGTCCCGGTCGGCCGGAGCGTCGGGAGCCGAGCGGAACACGACGACCAACTCCCCATGGCGACCCTCCAGGCGGATCAGTTTCAGCGTGTAACCGGTAAAACCGTTATAACTGTGCCGGTTGCCGTTCTGCCTGGTAAAGGAGATCTGGTCTTGCGATGTCATGATCTCGATGACCCGAGCCGGCCAATCTTCGCCGAAACTGCCGATCCTGACATAGCCGCTTTTGTGCTGCTGTGCTTCCAGCTCGGCCAACGATGCGTAGCGCCGGCCGAGCTGCCCGGTGTGGTGCGAACAGAAGCCGATCATGCTGGCAACCAGCAGCAACAACAGCGGCGGCAGCACACGTCGGACCGGTCGTGGTAGGGTTCGCAGCAGGACCATCAGGTCAGAGTGCCCCTCCAGTCAAGTTGTGATAACAGGGCTGTCGAGCCTGACGCTAGAGCCGTGTAAGGCCACAATCTGCTAATAGTTGCCGAAGCTCGGTTGCCTGCCTGTTTGTTAGAGCCTCGCTCGGGATGAAAAAGAACGAGGACTTGTCATGGTAAAACATGAACCCGGTTTTGCTCTCGCGGTAACCGATAAAATTGCTCCAGGGTTGATCGTAGCCCGCTTCTCCGCTGCGTACGCTGATCCGCTCCCGGTTGAGGCCGACGCTCAGGGTCTGACCGTAAAAAGGGTGGCGGACCGCTCCGCGCAACGATTTGATGACCAGGAGCTGGCGCGACAGAACCCCGTAGAACCCGGTCGCCAGCAGCAGTGCGGCGATCAGCGGCGAATGGTAAAAACCGCCGAAACCGAGGGCCCCGCTGACGATACAGATAACCCCCCAGAGGTAG
>DATFMT010000237.1:0-4418 GCA_035266745.1 Geothermobacteraceae bacterium
CGAGCATTCGCGAATTCCGGTCATCAAGCATTACAAGGGGGTTTGTCACACCTTCGTCGATGCCACGGCCGACTTCGAGATGGCGGAAAAGATTGCCATCAACGCCAAGGTTCAGCGCCCCGGGGTCTGCAACGCCATGGAGACGCTGCTGATCCACAAGGATATCGCCGAGGTTTTCGTACCGCAGATCACCAACGCCCTGCAGCAGCTGGGGGTTCGTCTCAAGGGGTGCGAAACGGTGCGTGAATTCGCCCCGGAGGTCGAAGTCGCCACTGAAGAGGACTGGTATGCCGAATATCTCGAGCTGACCCTGGCGATTCGGGTCGTCGAGGACCTCGAGCAGGCGGTCGACCACATCAACACCTATGGCTCGCTGCATACCGAAGTTATCGTCACCCGAGACTACCAAAATTCGCAGAAATTCATCCGCCAGGTCAACTCGAGCGTCGTCATGGTCAACGCCTCATCGCGCTTTTCCGACGGCAACCAGCTTGGCCTCGGTGCCGAAATCGGTATCTCCACCACCAAGCTGCACTCCTTCGGTCCGATGGGTTTGGAAGATCTGACGACCCGCAAATACATTGTCTTCGGTGAAGGGCAGATCAGGAGCTGACAGGTTTAGCGACCATGCGCACCGGAATTTTCGGAGGGACATTCAACCCGATCCACCTGGCGCACTTGGCCATCGCCGAGGAAGCACGCCGGGCCTGCCGGCTCGACCGGGTTATCTTCCTGCCGGCTGCCGACCCGCCGCACAAACCGATCGCCGATGATGTCCCCTTTATCCAGCGGCTGGCCATGGTCGAAGCGGCTCTGGCCGGTCACGCGGGGTTTTGCGCCTCGGACCTCGAAGCACAACGCAGCGGCAAAAGTTACTCGGTCGAAACCCTGAAAATCCTCCGCCACCAGCATCCCGATGATAGCTTTTACTTCATCATCGGCCTCGATTCGTTCCGCGACCTGGCGACCTGGAAAAGCTATCGGCAACTGTTCCAGCTCTGCCACCTGGTGGTTGTCTCTCGACCCGGAATCAGCACCGATTTGCGCCAGTTGCTGCCCATTGCCATTCGCCAGGAGTTCTGCTATAGTGCCGAATCCAAAAATCTCCGTCACTGCAGCGGCAACACGGTGATTTTTCTCGAAGAACCCCGGCTGGAGATTTCATCAACCGAGATCCGCAGACGGGTTGCCGCACGACAAACCATTCAAGACCTTGTCCCGCTTTCGGTGGCAGACTACATCGAGCGGCACGGGCTCTACGAAGGATAGACCATTGCAGTCCAAGGAACGCGCCCTGCTCTGTGCCGCCCACGCGCTGGAGAAAAAGGCCCTCGACGTTAAAATCATCCAGGTCCAGGGTCTTTCATCCCTGACCGACTTTCTGCTGATCGCTTCCGGAACCTCGGACCGCCATGTCATGGCGGTCGCCGAAGAGGTGCGAATCAAACTGAAGACCGAACATGCCCTGCAGCCGTTGGCCGTGGAAGGAATGAATGAGGGGCGCTGGGTGCTGATCGACTACGGCGATGTCATGGTCCATGTCTTCCAACCCGAAGTCCGCAGCTTTTACGACCTGGAAGGACTCTGGAGCGAAGCACCTCTGCTGCAGATCCCGGCCGAACTGCAATGGGAAAAGTCCCCCGGACCGGCATGAAACTACGCCTGGTCTGCGTCGGCAAGATGTCAGCCAGTTACCTGCGGGATGCGGTCGAAGATTATGCCTTGCGGGTTCAGCGCTATCTCCCGCTCGAGGTTGTCGAGCTGAAAGAGGAAAAAACCGGCGGCAAAAACCAGCCCGATCTGATCCGCCAGAAGGAAGGGGAAAGAATTCTGCAACGCATCTCGTCCCAGGATTGGGTTGTCGTTCTGGACGAGCGCGGCAGATTACAGGACTCTGTGAAACTGGCGAAGCTGGTTGAAAGACACATGCTCGACGGTACCCAGGCCCTGACTGCGGTGATCGGTGGCGCCTACGGCCTCAGCCGGGAGGTTCGCCAGCGCGCCGATCTGGAGCTTTCACTCTCGCCGCTGACCTTCACCCACCAGATGGCCCGGGTGCTTTGGCTGGAGCAGCTTTACCGCAGCATGACCATCATTCGCAATGAACCTTATCATAATGCCTGAAAGGAGCCGGAGGGGCTATGCAGAAGGAAGAACTGGAGTCAGCTGAAAAAAACCTCAAGGAAATGCGCAACCAGGTACTCCACGAGGTTCAGGAATCGATGAGCGCTTACCGGGAAATGGGTGAATCAGCCCTTCCCGACATCAGCGACGTTTCGGCCAACGCCTACAGCCGCGATGTCCTGTTGAACCTGGGTGAAAACCAACAACAAAAAATCCGTGACATCGATGCGGCCCTGGAGCGTATCACCAAGGGAGAGTACGGCATCTGCGTACGCTGTGAAGAAGAGATCTCCCCCCAACGCATGAAAGTCCGGCCATTTTCCCGATATTGCATCGACTGCAAGACTGAGATCGAAAAATTCGGCGAATAAGGTAGAATCTTGATATGTGGGCCCATTTCCAGAGGAGAGCCTTATGAAATTCGTCCGTCTGTTTTTATTGCTGATTGTCCTGATTCTTGCCTTCTTCATCTATTTTGACAAACTCAACCCGGTCGAACTGACGCTCTATTATCTGCCTGGCAAGAGTCTGACTTTTTCCGCTTCGATCGTCCTGATCGCCTGTCTGGCGCTAGGCCTGATGATTGGTTACGGCGCGCACCTTTACGCCTCGATCAGCCATTGGCTGAAACACTGGCGGGAGGACCGGCACGACAAGAAAACCCGCGAGATCGGTTCGATCTACCGCGACGGCGTCAACCGACTCCTCTCCGGTGACCTGAAAAAAGCCCACACTCTGCTGCAGAAGGCCCTCGATCGCGACCCGAAACGAATCGACACCTACATCGCCATGGCCAACGTCAACCTGCAGGAGGGTGATCCGCAGGCGGCCTTGAACCAGCTGCTCAAGGCCCGTGAACTTGATCCGAAAAGTCTCGAAGCCCTGTTCAAACTGGCCAACACCTACGAGGAAACCGGTGCCATTGACGATGCTCGCGCCAATTACCAGATCATCCTCGACATTGAAGCCAATAACCGTAAGGCGCTCCGTTCGTTGCGCGACCTGGCAATGAAGGGTGGTGAATGGGGCGAGGCTCTCGACCTGCAGAAACGGGTCCTCAAGGTCGCCACCGGCAGCAAGCGAATCGAGGACGAACAGCAGAAAATGCAGCATATTCGCTACGAGGTCGCCCGCTTGAAAATGGAAGAGGGGCAGGCCGACAAGGCGATCAGCGAACTGCAGGAGATCGTCCGCAGCAACCCCGCCTTCACGCCGGCCCGGGTCACTCTCGGCGACGCCTACCGGCTTCTCAAGCGCGCCGATGATGCCGTCAGAACCTGGCAGGACGGCTATCGCGACCTCGGCCGGAGCGTCTTCCTTTCTCGCCTTGAGGATCACTACATGGACGCCGAAGACCCGGCAACCCTGCTGGCATTCTACCGGGCGCGCCTGGCGGAAAACCAGGATGACATGGTGCTGCGGCTGTTCTTCGGCAAGTTCTGCCTGCGGCTGGAAATGGTCGATGAAGCAGTCGATCAGCTGTTCACCGTCGAAAGCTCGGGGGTCGAATCCTCGCAGCTGCACTTCCTGCTCGCCGAAGCCTACCGGCGGCGCGAGCGCAAGGATGACGCCATCGGCGAATACAAGCGGGCCCTGGGAGCCGACAAGCATCTCCGGCTCGGTTATGTCTGCGACAGTTGCGCGACCCCCTCCCAGGAGTGGCAAAGCCGCTGCCCGGCCTGTCAGACCTGGGGTTCACTCAGCCTACTGAACCGCAAGTTGTTCCTTGAGGCCCGGCCGCTCGAAGCCCGGGAAATCCATCACGGTGAGCATTAATGGCTGAGCGCACTCCTGTGGCCCTGGTCATTCTCGATGGCTGGGGGATTGCCGAATGCACCAAGACCAATGCCGTCTGTCAGGCCAGGACCCCGGTCCTAGACCGGCTGTTTGAAAGTTATCCGCATGCGACCCTGAATGCATCCGGCCTCGACGTCGGCCTGCCATCCGGGCAGATGGGCAACTCCGAGGTCGGTCACATGAATATCGGTGCCGGCCGGATCATCTACCAGGATCTGACCCGGATCAGTAAAAGCATTCTGGATGGTGATTTCTTCCAAAACCCCACCTTTTTAGACACAGTACAAAAGGTATCCGCTAGCGGTGGCCGCCTGCACCTGATGGGGCTGCTCTCCGATGGCGGGGTTCACTCGCATATTTCCCATGTTCTGGCCCTGGTTGAACTGGCCAAGCAACAGAACCTCGCAGAGGTTTTCATCCACGCCTTCATGGATGGCCGCGACACCCCGCCCAAAAGCGGCGCCGGATACCTGCAGCAGCTTGAAACCGGCCTGACC
>DATFMT010000238.1:0-5222 GCA_035266745.1 Geothermobacteraceae bacterium
GAGGAGTTCCCCGCCGCTTCACGTGCCGGCAGCGTCCGTCAGCTTGACCTGAAAGAGCAGTATGTCGGGCATCTGCTCGGATCTCTCGATGCCACCATGCTCAAACCGGTCAAGGTCGTCGTCAATGCCGGCAATGGCTGCGCCGGGCCGATCATCGACCTGCTCGAAAGCCGCCTGCCGATCGAGTTCATCAAGATTCACCATCAGCCGGACGGCAACTTCCCCAATGGCATCCCCAACCCGTTGTTGCCGGAGAACCGTGCCGCAACCGCCGACGCGGTCCGCGACCACAACGCAGATCTCGGCATTGCCTGGGACGGTGACTTTGATCGCTGCTTCCTGTTTGACGAGCGGGGGGCCTTCATCGAGGGCTACTACATCGTCGGACTGCTCGCCGAGGCGTTGTTGACAAGGAACCCAGGCGCGAAGATCATCCACGACCCGCGCCTGACCTGGAACACCATCGAGGTCGTCCGTCAGGCCGGCGGCATCCCGGTGCAGTGCAAGACCGGCCACGCCTCCATCAAGGAGCGGATGCGGCTTGAGGACGCCATCTATGGTGGCGAGATGAGCGCCCATCACTATTTTCGCGATTTCGCCTATTGCGACAGTGGCATGATCCCCTGGCTGATGGTCCTCGAGTTGATGACCCGCACCGGCAATCCGCTCTCCGAACTGGTCGGCACCCGTATGGCCGCCTTCCCGGCCAGCGGTGAAATCAACCGGGTCATCGAAAATCCCAGAGCCGCCATCTCTGCCGTCGAAGTCCATTTCGCCGGCCAGGGCGGCGCCATCGACCGCACAGACGGCCTTTCGATGGACTTTAATGACTGGCGCTTTAATTTGCGCATGTCCAACACCGAGCCAGTCGTGCGCCTCAACGTCGAATCCCACGGCGATCAGCGATTAATGGAAACAAAAACCAAGTTGCTGCTGGGATTGCTGGATGTCAGTTAAAAGGTGAGAGGCTGGAAACTGTATGCTAGATGATAGCAGGAAAGTAGTTTTAAGACATCCCTGTCAACTGTCGTTTTAAAACGGCGACTTGGTAAAATGGCGACGGGCGGCGTCCTGCAGCTTGTTGACGGCGTGGAAAGATTCCTTGAGCAGATCCTGCTCATTTTTCGACAGGGCGTAGGGGTCGAGGTAGTGGCTTGGTTCCTTGCCCTGACTGACCAGTTCGATCTCGTTACGTAGACGCAGGAAGACCAGCGCTTCGAAGGCGGCTCGGATGTGTTCGGCGGTGTCGGCTTCGAAGACATTTTTCTCGACCAGCATTTTCAGCCGTTCAAGGGTCGGCAGTTCCTGGAGCTCTTTTTCGAGGGCGAACATCCGCATACAGTCGACGATAAAAACCAGACCGCTCTGCTTGAGGGAGAGTTTTCCTTCGTGCTTGCCCTCTTTTTCCAGGATGAAGCGGCCGAGCAGGCCGACCGGCGCCTTGTGCTTGTAGTCGAGGGTCATCAGATGATAGAGGAACAGTGGGAATCGTCGGATCTCTTCGTTGACGACCAGGCGCAGGTCGTGGGAGAGTGACGGATCGCCGATCAGGGTGGTAAAATCGAAAAAAATCGTCGAGTTGAGAACGTTCTGCGGATCGGGGGCGTTGATCCAACGCTTGACCCGGTTGCGCCAGTCGTTAAGACGGCCGCGCCAGGCCGGGTTATTAACCATGACCTTGCCGTCGCAAAGCGGGTAGCCGACTTCATCGAGGGCATGCACCAGGCGTTCGGCGAAGGGGACGAAATAAGCGTCGATCTCGACCATTTGGGTGTCCGAAACATCCTCGAAGATGAAGCCATTGTCCTGGTCGGGTCCAAGCAGCATTTCGCGGCGACCGCCACTACCCATGATCAAAAAGGCGTGCCGGATGTTCGGCGGCGTCAGCCCTTCAGCGGCCAGTTCGGCCTGGATCAGTTCGTAGACCCGTTTGATGATGCCATGGTGGATATAGGTGATGATCTCCATGACTTCCGGTGTACTGCGGGTCTCCGAGAGCAGGGTGCGGGCCACAGTGACGATTTCCCGGTGGATCGCAGCAAGTCCGGTCAGGGTGGTCTCTTCGCGGATATTGCCGAGCAACAGCATGGCTTTTTGACTGCGGTAGCGCATCAGGTCGCTCAGGGTGACGATGC
Source organism: Geothermobacteraceae bacterium (assembly GCA_035266745.1). Lineage (GTDB taxonomy): Bacteria > Desulfobacterota > Desulfuromonadia > Desulfuromonadales > Geothermobacteraceae > DATFMT01. The sequence continues at coordinate 2,136 of DATFMT010000238.1, forward strand.
CGACGATGGCACCCCGGTCCAGAACCGGCAAATGTTTGAGGCGATGACCGAGCATATAGGCCATCGCCTCATACATGTAGGTCTCTGGTGACATCGAATGAGGGTGAAGAGTCATGATCTGGCTGGCAGTGACCGACTTGCAGTCGACACCCTCCGGTGCGATGACCTTGCTGACCAAGTCACGTTCGGTGATGATACCGAATGATTTATTGGTGTCGTTGCGAACCAGAATCGCGCTGATTTTTTTTTCGCACATGCGCCGGGCAACCTGTTGTGCCGAATCGGTCGGGCTGCACATTTCCACCGGGGACGACATGATTTCTGAGAGCCGTTTTTTAAATGGGTAGGCCTCCATGTGCGTCAGGGCGCTTTGGGTATGGTCGGTCACGATTTCGGTGTAGAGGCGTCGGACCCGGGATATGACGATGGCGGTGAAGTATTCGGCGACGCTCGGATGCCTCTGGGCGGTTTCTCGAAGGGTTTCATAGGGGATCAGGAAACATTCAGTCGCCTGCACGGTGCGGGCCCCGCCGGAATAGGTTTCATTGGTGAAAGCCGGGGTGCCGCCAAAGAATTGCCCCTCGTTGCGGTAGTCGACCACCATGTCGGCACCACCTGGGGTCAGGGTGGTGATCTCAACCAGTCCTTCCTTGATGATATAGAGAAAGCCGGTCGGCGGGTCGTTCTGTTGGAAGATGATGGTTCCTTCCGGGAATTTCTCGATCTGGGTCGCCGCTTCAATGCGGGCGAAAGCCTCATCGGGAAGTTGCTGGAACGGGTCGGCATCGCGCAGTCGTTTCATGGCACCCTTGATCTGAATTTATGTGGCAGGTCGGTCGAGGTTTTTCCCAGGCGGAAAGTTCCCCAAGGGGTTAAAATCAATTGGTTTTAATCTTAGCGGGGATTTCGCGAAATAGCAAGCGGATGGATTGTCTGGGGAGAAGGTCTGCCGGTTGTTCGAAGTCGATTGTGCAAGTCTGAAATGTTGACCCGTACCAGTTCTAATGCTCCATATGCGGGCTGAGGTAGCCGAGCTTGCTGGAGATGGTCAGACAGGCTTCCTTGAGCTCGGTCAGGAGGCATTCGGTCACCTGGGCCTGTTCGAGTCGGAAGGTTGGGCCAACGCAGCAGAGACAGCCGGCCAGCGAGCCATTGGCCGAAAACAGTGGAGCGGCCAGACTGGTGATGCCGTCACCGAGTGCGTCGGTGTCGATACAGTAACCCTGCTGTTGGATCTGACTCCGCTGCTGAGGATTGAGTCGTTGTTCCCGGTCTTCGGTTTCGGGAAGGTGGGCCAACATCAGCCGTCCGGCTGCAGTGCCGGCCAGTGGGAAACGCAGTCCGGCGAGTGAGACGATCTTGACCTGCTGGGTGGTGTCAGCGAGGTCAAGAAACAAGACTTCCTGTTCCCGACGGACGACCAGGTAGACGGTTTCGTCGCATTCCCGCACCAGTTTCTGCATGAGCGGCCGAGCCTTGCTCAGCAGTCCCATCCGTGACAACAGTTTCTGTCCCATCTCGTAGGCCGAGAGGCCGAGCCGATAGCGGCCGGTGGCTTCTTCGCGTTCGACGTAGCCGCGATTTTCGAAGGTGGCCAACAGACGGAAGACACTGGTTTTGTTCATCGCGAGCTTTTCGCTGAGTCGGGAGATTTGGATGTCACCCGGCTCGTCACAAAGCGCCTCAAGGACGTCCAGGGCATTTTCGACGGAATGAATGGAATACGATTCCTTGCCTCGTGCAGGCAATGGCCTCCTCCTTTGCTAGGTTCCCACAGGTCAAACCAATAACAATTTTTAGAAAATAATACACCGTTTTACCCAAGTCAAACCGTTTCTCGTCAATTCGCATAAAAAGTGAATATGTGGCTCGTATAGAGATCTTTAATGGGGTTTTATGGCAATACAGGCGGGCGTAAAATGAGCTGTAGTGGATTGAAGTCGGAAGGTGATGTGTTAATTGCTTGAAAAAAATATAAAGATGTTCTATGTGTGGTCAAATGTTGCCGGATCGGTAAACTCCTGTTTAAGTCGTGTCACCAGGGGGGCATCTGCCGGCAGAAATGGATAGGAGTCGAGTTGGTCGCGGCTGACCCAACGGTGTTCAGCGACCTCGAGGTTGCGAATGTGGTTCGAAAGAGGTCGGGCCCGGTAGGCGAGAATCAATACCGGGCCCCAGTCGTATTCGTAGTAGACGGCGTCGATCAGTTGGCCGACTGCGATTGGCAGGTCCAGCTCTTCGCGCAGTTCGCGCTCCAGGCATTGGATGGGAGATTCGCCGTCATCCAGTTTTCCGCCGGGAAACTCCCAGAGACCGGCGTGGCGCGAGCCATCCGGCCGACGGGTGATGAGGAACTGATCATCCCGCTCAATGACGGCGGCTGTGACGATGAGCGGTGGCATGCTGGCCCCTAGCGAAGTGGTTTGTAAGTCGGAGTTGAATGTAGCATATTTTCGACTAGGTGGGGAGGGTTGAGCCGATTCGTGTTTCAAGTAAATGTTTGAAGCGAACTGATCATTGTATATACCGCAGAGGACGTCGAGAACGCTGAGAACAGCCAGTAAACCAATCAAGCTGATTATTTACCACTGCGGGCAGTGGGGACACAGAGCAAGCTCAAAATCATCATGATATAGCATTGTTTGAGGTTAGGCCTGACAACGGGTTGAGGTTTCTCGGTGACCTCTGTGCGCCCGAGTGAGCGAAGCGAACGGGTGGCGGATTCGATCGAAGCGCCTTCGAAACAAAAGTGAAAGGTTCTCACCTCAAATGAGGGTTACCCCTAAAATCTGCTCCATCTGTTGCAGAGCGAAATGTCCGGCCGCGGGATCGAGAGCAGCGACACAGTCACGCGCTACGCAGACCCGGTAGCCGCGCATCACGGCGTCGGCGGCGGTATAGAGGATGCAGATATTGGTAACACAGCCGGTCAGGATCAGCTCTTCGACTTGCAGCTTATTCAGTAAGGGTTCGAGGTCGGTTCGATAGAAGCCGGAATAGGTGGTTTTCGCAACCTGGTGTTCGTCGGGCCGGGGTTTCAACTCGTTGATGACTTGGGCGCCCGGGGTCCCGGCGACGGCGTGGGGG